>CAZUJZ010000119.1:0-11860 GCA_964620665.1 uncultured Desulfofustis sp.
CGGTGGGGTGCAGCACCGCCGCCGCTTCCCGGTAGGCCAGCTCCGGCAGATTGTTGGTCTCGCTGAGATGGGCCAGCACCACCCGCTGCAAGCCTTCGTGATGGAGGACAGCCAGCAGCTCGCCACCCTCCCCGTTGGACAGATGCCCCCGGTTGGAGCGCACCCGCTGTTGCAGTGCCGGCGGATAGGGACCGTTTTTCAGCAGCAGCGGATCGTGGTTGAATTCCAGGATCAACGCCTGACAATCGCCCAAGCGGCGCCTGATCAAACGCGATACCGCTCCGGTATCGGTGCAGATGCCGAGGCGGTGAACGCCGTCATCGACAATGAAGCCCACCGGATCGCCGGCGTCGTGGGAAATGGCAAAGGATCTGATCTCGAGATTGCGAAAACAGATACGCTCCCCGGTCTCAAACTCATCGCGGCGAAACGGTTTGGCCAGCGTCTTGCCCGCCCCCCGATACGTCCGCTCATTGGCAAAGAGCGGGATGCGGCAACGCCGGGACAACACCCCGGCACCGCTGATATGATCCTGGTGTTCGTGGGTGATGAAAACGGCGGCGACAGACTCGACGGAACGACCGATGAGCGCCAGGCGGGCCGCGGTTTCCCGGCCGGAAAAACCGGAATCGACGAGCAGAGCGGTCCCGTTGCTTTCGACATAGACACAATTACCACCACTGCCGCTGCCAAGAACGGAAAACCGCATCAGCGCACCCCGGTATGACCGAATCCACCGTCCCCGCGCCGGGTCGGCTCAAGCTGCTCTTGGACCTGCAGGCTGGCGATAACAACCGGGGCGACGACCAATTGGGCGATACGGTCACCGCGTTTGATCAGATAGGGCTCTCGCCCCAGGTTGACCAGCGCGATCTTGACTTCGCCCCGGTAATCGGAGTCGATGGTGCCGGGGGCGTTGAGGATGGTCACGCCATGACGAACGGCCAGCCCGCTGCGCGGCCTGACCTGGATCTCGTAGCCTTTCGGGATAGCGACCGCCAACCCGGTGGGTACCAGAGTTCGCTCGCCGGGGTAAAGCAGGTGATCGTCGTCCAGCGCGGCGCAGACATCCATGCCGGCCGCTCCGTCGGTTTCATAGGAAGGCAGCGGCAGATCACCGCTCTTTTCGCGGTCGAGCCAGTGCACGGCAACGACCACCCGGCCGGCAGAAGGAGACGTCATCGCCATCGCTCCAGAGGGGGCAGGACCGCCGAACACCTTAGGCGGTCCTGCCGGTCAGATCAGTCGTCCTGCAACAGGGCTTTCCGGCTCAGCCGAATACGGCCGCGGCCGTCGATCTCCAGGACTTTTACCTCGATCTCGTCGCCTTCTTTGACGACATCGGTCACCTTGTTGACCCGGCCCTTGTCCAGCTCCGAAATATGAACCAGACCGTCGGTTCCGGGCAGAATCTCGACAAACGCGCCGAAGTCCTTGATGGTCTTGACCACCCCTTTATAGACGGCTCCGATTTCCGGTTCGGCGGTGATCGTCTTGATCCGGTAGAGCAGTTCCTCGAGGTTGGTCCCGTCGATGGTGAATATCTTGACCAGACCGCTGTCCTCGACCTCGATCTTGGCATCGTAATCGGCCGACAGTTCCTTGATCATCTTGCCGCCGGGGCCGATCAGGTCTCTGATCTTGTCAGGGTTGATCTGCAAGGAATGAAATTTCGGTGCATAGGTGGAAATTTCCTTGCGTGCTTCAGAAATACCCTTGTTCATTTCCGAGAGGATGTGCAGCCGGCCGGCCTTGGCCTGGGCCAACGCCTTGCCCATGATGTCTCGATCGACGCCGTCGATCTTGATATCCATCTGCAGCGAGGTGACCCCTTCGGCGGTCCCGACGACTTTAAAGTCCATGTCGCCGAGGTGATCTTCATCACCGAGAATATCGGAGAGAATCACCACCTTGTCGTTTTCCTTGATCAGCCCCATCGCAATTCCCGACACCGGCGCGGAAATCGGCACACCCGCATCCATCAGCGCCATACTGCCGCCGCAGACGGTGGCCATCGATGACGACCCGTTCGATTCGAGGACCTCGGAAACCACCCTGATCGAATAGGGAAATTCCGCCTCGGGCGGCAGCACCGCCTCGATGCCGCGCATCGCCAGCGTCCCGTGGCCGATATCGCGACGGGACGGGCCGAAGACGCGGCGTACTTCACCGACACAAAACGGCGGGAAGTTGTAATGCAGCATGAACCGCTTGTTCTCTTCACCGCTGAGGGTTTCCACCCGTTGCTGATCACGCTCGCTGCCCAAGGTGGCCGTAACCAGCGCCTGGGTCTCGCCGCGCGTAAACAGTGCCGAACCGTGGGTCCGCGGCAGGTAGCCGGCCTCAGTGCTGATCGGCCGGACCTCATCGAAGGCGCGGCCGTCGAGGCGCTGATCCTGGTCGACAATCATCGCCCGCATCCGCTTCTTCCGAAAGCGCGACACAAGATCGGCGATCTCGCCGCTGCGCTCGCCGTCCGGATCCATTTCCTCGAGAATCTGGCTTACCAGCTGGTCATAAGCGCGGCTGCGCTCCATCTTGTCGGGGGTGGCAATCACCGAGTTCATCCGCTCCGAGGCACGATCGACAACTTGTTGGTAGAGCGCTTCATCGATGGTTTTCGGCTCAACGACCCGCTTTTCTTTGCCGTTGCCGGTCTGCAATTGTTTCTGAATTTCGATCAAGGGTTGCAATTGCTTGAAGGCAAAGAAAATTGCATCGAGAACAATTTCTTCGGCCAGGGTGCCGGTCTTGCCTTCGACCATGACCACCGCCTTTTCGGTGCAGGCCACGACGATATCCATCGCCGACTGCTCCAGCTCCGTCGTGGTCGGGTTCATCACGAACGCATCATCGACATAGCCGACCCGGCCACCGGCCACCGGACCACCAAACGGGATATCGGAGAGCATCAGGGCGCAACTGGCCCCGGTCAGAGCAAGGATATCAGGCTCATGCTCCTGGTCGGCCGAGAGCACCGAGGCGATGACCTGGGTTTCGGCGCAATAGCCGTCGGCAAAGAGCGGCCGTAGCGGGCGATCGATGATTCTGCAGGTCAGGACCTCGCGATCGCTGGGCCGACCGATCTCACGGCGAAAATAGTTACCGGGAATGCGGCCGACCGAGGCCATCTTTTCCTGGTATTCAATGGTGAGCGGCAAAAAACCAAGCTCCGGTTTGTTGCGTTTATCACCGACAGCGGTCACAAGCACGACCGTTTCGCCGCATCGTACGACAACCGACCCGGAGGCCTGTTTTGCCAATTTGCCGGTTTCAATAGAAATAGTTTTCGTTCCGATAGTGGCTTCAACTGTTTGCATCATGTATTCTCCATGATTCAGACCCGTTTTCGGGTCCGATGTTCTCCGATCGGATTATCCACCGAACGGATTTTCCTGCTTTAATGAAACGATCTGAGATAATTTCATCGCGGACCATTCCGCCCCATTGCGGAATAGCTTCGTACTCTTTGTTGCTGATATACAGTGAAAAAAAACGACGGATCCGGGCAGTCGTCACCACAGCCGGTGAAACGACCCGCCCGGAACAGAGATATCTGTCTTTGTCGCAACGAAAACGACGGCGGGCTGTTGCTCGCATCGTTTCCGTATCGACAGGAGACACGATTGGCTGGCAGGAAGGTGTTACTTGCGTATGCCCAGTTCCTTGATCAGTTCCCGGTATTTACCGATGTCTTTATTCTTGAGATAATCGAGCAGACTCCGTCGTTGCCCGACCAGTTTGAGCAGCCCCTGGCGGGAATGATGGTCTTTCGCGTGCACCTTGAAGTGTTCGGTCAAGTAGTGGATGCGATCGGTCAACAGAGCAATCTGGACTTCTGACGAACCGGTATCCGACGGGTGCGTTTTGAATTTCTCAATAATCTCGTTTTTCTTTACTGCCGACTGTGCCACAGTAATCCTCCTGTATCGTTCAGAACTCTGATAGTTTTCTCAATTATACTGTAATCCCGGATCGACGGCAAATACGATCTGCCACTCCGACAGCGGAGAAAGGAAATACCCTTCTGTCCGCAATCTGTTTCAACCGTAACAGGTAATACTATCGCTTTTTCCTGAAGACTGCAAGTATTTCTGTACTTCATCCACATCGACAACCGCCTGGCGCAGTAGATCAGGGCCATTCTCTCCAGCCAGGGCTTGGCCGCAAACACTCTGCTCCACGGAAAAAGAGCCGCTGCCAAGGCGGCGCAATGCCGTCAGGTAGGCCCCGCACCCCAACGCAGCACCGATATCGGCGGCCAACGTCCTGATATAGGTACCCTTGCTGCACCTTACCAGCACCTCCAATGTCGGCGCGGTCATCGTTACCTGCTCGCGGGAGTCCAGCCAGCGCAGCAGGGAGATCGTCACCGGGCGCGGCGGCTTCTCGATAATGATACCGTGCCGGGCATAATGATAAAGCGGCTTTCCCTGATGCTTCACCGCGGAAAAGGCCGGCGGGGACTGCATGATCGGACCGCGAAACCGGTCCAGTACCTGCTCCACGCGTTGCCGTACGATCGGCTGCCACGGTTCGCTTTGCACAAGCTGTCCTTCCGGATCCTGGGTCGATGAAACCATTCCCAGGGCCAGGGTCGCCACGTACTGCTTTTCCCCGCCCATGATCTGATCGATCAAACGGGTGGCCGGTCGGCCGATACAGATGACGAGCAGGCCGGTAGCAAATGGATCGAGCGTACCGGCATGACCGACCTTTTTGACGCCGCTCAATCGGCGCACCACCCGCACCATCGCAAAAGAAGTCTTGCCGGCCGGCTTGTCAACCAGCACCATCCCGGGCGCAAAGGGTTTGATCATCGGACCATGAAAGAGTGTTTCAGAACCACAATCGATTCGTGCCGGCGATCAGGGAAGATGGCTGGCCAGTCGTTCGGCAATAACCTGGTGCAGCCGCTGCCGGACCTCTTCCAGAGAAAGCCCGCAGAACCGGCAACCGGCGGCATTTCGGTGGCCGCCGCCGCCAAACTCCTTGGCAATGTCGGCCACATCGACGGCTCCCTTGGCCCTGAGACTGACCGAGACCCGATCGCCTTCAAGCTCCTTGAGAAAAACCGCCACCCGGACCGAGCGAATGGCCCGCGGAAAATCGACAAAGCCTTCGATATCCTGGATTGCAGCGCCGGTGCGGTCCAGCATGTCATTAGTGACATGAATGCAGGCGACCTGTTCGTCGTCGGAAAGATCGAGGGTACCGAGCACCAATTGCAGCAGTTTCAATCGTCCGGGACTGAAGTTGTCGTAGATCTGGGCGGCTACCTGCTCGGGCTTGACACCGCGAGCCACCAGCCTGCCGGCAATCTCCAACGTCCGGGCGCCGGTGCAATCATAGCGGAAGGAACCGGTATCGGTAGCGATCGCCACATAGATGTTATAAGCTCCATCCAGAGAAAACTCCCGCCCGAGGGCGGTACCGACTTCATACACCATTTCGCCGGTGGACGAACGCAACGGATCGACCCAGCGCAGATGTCCGAAGTTGCGATGGGAGCGATGATGATCGACAACCACCAACGGTTCGCTGTCGAGCAACAGCTGTTTATTCGTGCCGAGCCGATCGTCCTCCCCGCAGTCGAGGACGATCGTTACCAGATCTTTTTTCCCGGCCTGCCGGCGAAAGTCCTGCAATGCCTCCAAGCTGCAACGGACCCGCTCGCAGCCGGGCAAAAAATCGTAGAGGTGTGAAACCGGCTGGTCGAGATAAGCAAAAACCGTTTTCCCCATCTCCGACAACAGGTCGGCCAGCCCGAGCAGCGAACCGAGTGCATCACCATCCGGGTGGATGTGGGTCAACAGGACAAAATGGTCCCGGTCTCTGATCAAGCGAAGGATTTCCTCAGGAACGACCTTCTCGCTCATACTTCTCCCTGGCTATCTCTGCCAGCAGTTTTTCCACTTCAGCAACTCTTTCCGCTCCCTCATCATACCAGAATCGCAACTCCGGAGTAAATCTCAGATTGATGGTCTTGGCCAGATGACTGCGCATAAAACCGGCAGCCCGCTCCAGTGCCTGCCGCGCCTCGTCGACGGAACCGCCTCCCGGCAGGGTGGTGAAATAGATTTTGGCCTGACGCAAGTCATCGGTGACCGTCACCCGATTGATCTGCACCTCGTGCAGGCGGGGGTCACTGCTGCGCTGTACCAGCAGTACGGACAATTCGTTGCGAATCGCATCGGCCACCCGGACGGCGCGCTTGGGCGGCTGCGAACGGACGGCTCCGAGTGCCTCGAGTTCCTGTTTCGGATGCCATGGCTTCTTCATTGCGACACACCGTTAGTCCAGCTTGGCTTCAACCTGCTGCATCACGAACGCCTCAAGCTGATCGCCCACCTTGATATCGTTGAAATGCTCGACACCGATACCGCATTCATAGCCAGCAACGACCTCTTTGGCATCCTCCTTGAACCGCCGCAGCGAACTGATCTTGCCGGTATAGACGACCACCCCGTCACGGACCACGCGCACGCCGGCATTCCTCCTGATCGCCCCGTCGGTGACGAAACAGCCGGCGATCTTGCCGACTTTCGGGACGCTGAAGATGTCGCGAATCTCGGCGGTACCGATGACTTCCTCCTCGAACGTCGGGTCGAGCATGCCGAGCATCGCCTTGCGGATGTCGTCCAAGGCATGATAAATGACGTCATAAGAGCGCAAATCGACGTTTTCCCGGCTGGCAAGATCCTTGATCTTCGCCGACGGACGGACATTGAAGCCGATGATGATCGCATCGGAGGCCGATGCGAGCAGGATATCGGAATCGGTGATGGTGCCGGTCCCTTCATGCAGCACCCGCACCTTGATCACTTCGGTGGACAATTCCTCGGCAGCCTTGGCGAAGGCCTCCAGGGTCCCCTGAACGTCGGCGCGGATAATCACTCGCAGTTCCTGTACATCTCCCTCGGCCATCTTCTCGAACAGTTTGTCCAGCGAAATCTTGCTGCCGGCCGCCAGTTCGGTCTCACGCACCTTCATCGAGCGAGCCTGGCTGACGCTCTTGGCCATCTTCTCGTCGGTTACCACGATGAACTCGTCACCGGCCAGGGGGACACCGGATAGACCCTGGACCTCGACCGGCGACGACGGTCCGACCTCCTTGACCGGTCGCCCCTTGTCGTCACGCATCGCCCGCACCTTGCCGCTGTGCTGACCGACGACGAAATAATCGCCGGTGCGTAACGTGCCATCCTGGACGAGCACCGTTGCGACCGCACCGCGGCCTTTGTCCAACTGGGCTTCGACGACCCGTCCTTTGGCCTTTCGCGATGCATCGGCCTGCAGTTCCAGCATTTCCGACATCAACTGAATATTTTCGAGCAATTCATCGATACCGATATTTTTCTTGGCCGAGGTTTCGCAATAAATGGTCTGGCCACCCCAATCCTCGGGAATCAAGCCGAAGTCGGAGAGCTCACGCTTGACCCGGTCCGGGTCGGCGTTGTCCTTGTCTATTTTATTGACCGCCACCAGGATCGGCACATTGGCGGCCTGGGCATGGTTGATCGCCTCTTTGGTCTGGTCCATGACACCGTCATCGGCGGCAACCACCAGGATCACCAGGTCGGTGATCTGGGCTCCGCGAGAACGCATCTCGGTAAAGGCGGCATGTCCCGGAGTATCGACGAAGGTAACGTCGCCTGCCTTGGAACGGACATGATAGGCACCGATATGCTGGGTGATACCACCCGCTTCACCTTCGGCGACATCGGTTTTCCTGATCGCGTCAAGGATCGAGGTTTTGCCGTGATCGACATGACCCATGACTGTGACCACCGGTGGGCGCATCCTGGTTTCTCCGCCCTCTTCCTGGGCGTCGAGCAATTGGATACCGATCTCCTCGGTGATTCCCTGTTCGACTTCGTAACCGAAATCGGCGGCGATCAGCGTTGCCGTCTCGATATCGACCGCCTGGTTCATCGTCGCCATGACGCCGAGTCCCATCAACTTGGCGATGATCTCGGAGGCCTTGACTTTCATCCGCGCCGCCAGATCGCCGACGGTGATGGTGTCGAAGACGGTGATTTTGCGTTTGCTGGCCTTCATCTCGGCGGTCGACGGCGCGATTCGTTTATCCGCTTTGCGACCGCGCTTGCCGCGTTTGCCGCCACGCTGATAGTCGGCATCGAAGTGGGTGAACTTGACACTCTTCTTGCCCCCTTTGCGGGCTCCTTTGCCGCGTCGGTCACGGTCATCGTCATCGGCGGTGCCGGGGGCGCGCTTGCCCTTTTTCCGGGCACGTTCCGAAGCCTCAGCGGGCGTTTCCTGCTGGAACTGGACGGCGATATTAGGTCGACCGGTCTTCGAGGCGGTTGATCGGGCCGCCTTTTTCGGGCGGGATCGTTCAGCCGCGTCCTTTTCTTCTGCGACCGGCAGATCGATCGATCCGACCACCCGGGCGATGCCTTTGCGCTCCACCTTTTTCGGTTTCTTCGGCGGACGCTCCGTTTCTCCGCCATCCGCTTCGGCCGGTTGCGCAGCAAGCTCTTCGGCGGCTTCGTCCGATGTACTAGCGTCGCTTTCGGTACTCGGTATCGCCTCCTGATCCACGTCGACGACCGGTTGTGCCGTCTCTTCGGTCTGTTCAGCGGTCTCTTGCGCCGAGGGCTGCTGCTCTTCTTCGGCACGTGGCTGCCGAGCCGACGATTCTTCGGCCTCAGCCGGAACTGCCGGCCGATCCGTGTCGACATCGCCGTCGGCATCCTGCTCCGCTTCCTCGATCTCGGTCGTTTCTTCCGCGAGCTCTTCCTGCTCGGCCTTCGGACGCCGGCGGATAATGGTGGCCCGCCGTCTGATAACCGTCGCCCCTTGGGATGCGTCTATTCTCTTTTCGACCAATTCGGTTTCCGAGTTCTGAAGCATCGTCCGGCGAATCTTCTCAGCGGTATCTTCATCGACTGTCGAACTGTGGCCCTTGACGTCGTACCCTTCGGCAATCAACTTGTCGGCCAGATCCTTGCCGGTCATACCGGCCTCTTTCGCCAGTTCGTAAACCCTCACTCTACTCATGCCTCACTCCTGGAAAACCACCTTCTGGGTTCTTCTTCGCTCTACCACAGCTTCTCTTATCAGGCAACTCCGTCCGGGCATCATGCCCGGCGAAACAACCGCTGCCATCGTCTGCTGCCTGCGTAAAACCTGTTCTTGCACGTCTCGTTCCTGCACGTATAGACGCCGCGTCCTGGTGCGACCTGCCGCTCGTCGGCAACCGGGCCGTTCCCGCCCCAACAATGACGCAACAACTCATCCTTGCCTGCCTTTCGCCGACAGCTGACACAGGTGCGGATCGGTCGCCGGGTCACGGACCGCCTTATTCCGGCTTGGTAACGGGCGGCTGTTTGTCCTGCTCGTCAGCTTCATCCGTTGCCTTTTCTAAACCGGCTTCGTCCATGGCATCTTTTGCTCCGGCTTCGTCCGTGGCATCTTCTGCTCCGGCTTCGTCCGTGGCATCTTCTGCTTCGGCCTCGTCCGTCGCACCCTCCGCGTCGACCTCATCCTCCGGCGGGATGTCGGCGGCCTCGCTCTGCCGGGCGGCTGCCCGCGCCTGCTCGCGTAACGCCGCCTCAGCGAGCGCCTTCTGCTCCTGTTCCGCGGCCGCAGCAATGGCATCCTCTCCGGCGAGATCGGTCGCCGCCTTGATGAGCTGCACTGCGTAATCCTCATCGATGGCCCGGATAATTGTCAACGTTTCCACCGTGGACCGGGCCAGATCGACCACGGACTTGATCTCCTTGGCCAGCAGTTGATCGGCCAGATTTTCGTCAATTCCCGGCACCTGCAGCAGAGACTGGTATCCCTCATCCTCTAGGTTGGCCCAACGCTGTTCGCTCTTCACATCGATTCGCCACCCCATCAGCTTCGAGGCCAGGCGCACGTTCTGTCCTTGCCTGCCGATGGCAAGCGACAGCTGATCGTTGGGCACGACCACGAGCAGCGAGTTGGCGTCCTCATCGACCATGACCATGCTGACATGGGCGGGCGCCAGGGCGTTATAGACATATTTGGCCGGGTCGGGGCTCCAGGTAACGATATCGATGCGCTCACCCTGCAACTCCTGAACGACATTCTGCACCCGGCTGCCCTTCATGCCGACACAGGCGCCGACCGGATCGACATCGGACTCGGATGAACTGACCGCGATTTTCGCTCGAAATCCCGGTTCCCGACTGACGCCCATGATCTTGACGATGCCTTCGGCAATCTCCGGCACTTCGAGTTGGAACAATTTTTCGAGAAACTCATCAGCGGTGCGCGACAGGATCAACTGGGAATCCCGACTGTTCTGGCGTACCTCCAGCAGATAGGCGCGGATCCGGTCGCCCTGCTTGAACGAGCGTTTCGGTATCTGGTGTTCTTTGGGCAAAATAGCATCGGTACGGCCAAGATTGACAACCATGTTGCCACGCTCGAAGCGCTGAACGATCCCACTGACCACTTCACCCTGACGATCTTTGAACATATCGTAAATGACGTCACGCTCGGCATCTTTCATTCGATGAATGATGACCTGTTTGGCGGACTGGGCGGCAATGCGGCCGAGTTCGGTAATGTTTTCCATTTTCTCACCGAGCTCGTCACCCAGCTGGACCTCGGGATCGAGCACCTTGGCAGCATCGAAGGATATCTCGGTCTGCTCGTCTTCGGCGACCTCGACAACGCTACGGAACTGGAACACTTCGACTTCACCCAATTCTTCGTTGTAGTGCACTTCGATATCGCGTCTGCTGCCGTACTTTTTCCGGGCTGCGGATGCCACCGCCTCCTCGATCGCCTCTACCAGAAGCTGCCGGTCAAATCCGCGATCCCTGCTGATTTGGTCAATTATCCGTTTTAAGTCCGATACCATTATCCTACCTCACCATCAGCGCTTCCCATGCCAAGGAACCGGCCGTTGCGGTTGTGCGCCTCTGTCCTAAAACCACCCTAAAGAGACAGACGGGCCTTGTTGATCTCGTCCCAGGGAAGGATGTGTACCGCCCCATTTTCGAGTTCAACAATCAGTGTCCCGTCGCCCACCTCTTGCAGCCGACCGACAAAAACCTTCTGGCCGTCACGCTCCTGCGACAATTTCACGCGTATCTTTTCCCCGACAAACCGTCGACATTCAGCGAGTGAACGCAGCGTCCGCTCCACCCCCGGCGACGAGACCTCCAGATGGTACTGGTGATCGATCAGATCTTCCACGTCGAGGAAATCACTCACTTCCCGGCTTACCCGAGAGCAGTCGTCCAGCGACACGCCACCGATCCGGTCGATGATCAAACGCAGCACCCAGCCCTGGTTCTCCCGTCGAAACTGGACATCATAAAGCTCCAACCCCATCGCCGGCAAGAGCGATTCGGCAAACTCGCGAATACGATTGATTACCCCTTCGTTCATCCGTCCTTCTACTCTTTTTATTGGCCTGTCACAACGCCGTGTTATCAACCGTTGCCGACGCTTCATGTTCCGGCGGCCGCGAATACCGGACCGGTCATAAAAAAAAAAGCGGGCAAAGCCCACTTTCCTATTCCTGGCAACACACCCTGCATTCCAGGTATAAGCAACCATCCCTCGGCTGACGCCACGTGCAGGCGAGTGCCGACAACTGCAGACGGTTGGTTTCCGGTGTGGAGCGGGCAACGAGGCTCGAACTCGCGACCTCAAGCTTGGGAAGCTCGCGCTCTGCCAACTGAGCTATGCCCGCATCTATCAGACCGTAACGTGATTAATTAACCACACGTTGCCTGATTTGTCAAGATGTTGCCCCTCACAGAATGTTTCGGACTCCCGCCACTGGCTATATAACCCCCATGACTGATGGTCACAACGAACAATGAAAATCGGCATCTTGGTCGGACGGTCT
>CAZUJZ010000120.1:0-2484 GCA_964620665.1 uncultured Desulfofustis sp.
TGGAGGACAGGTTGAAACCTGTCCCGCCGTTGGTCGAGACTTGTCCCGCAGATGGCCGAGTCTTGTCCCGCAGATGGCCGAGTCTCGGCGGATCAGCTCAGCAGGCGGAGATACAGTTGGAAGAGTTCGTTGATCTGCGGCCGAAAAAAGAGATACACCATGCCGCTCAGGGCGAGAAAGGGGCCGTAGGGAATTCGGGTCGAGCCTCCTTTCTTCTGGGAGCGCATCGCAACCAGGCCGACGATTGAGCCGCTCAGTGAAGAGATAAAGATAATAAAGAGCAGGGACTGCCAGCCGAGAAAGGCGCCAAGCAGGGCCAGCAGCTTGATGTCACCCCCGCCGAGTCCTTCTTGCTTGCGGATCAGGTAGTAGCTCAGAGAGATCAGGTAGAAAAAACCTCCCCCGGCCAGCAAACCGATCAGCGAGTCCTGCCAGCTGACAAAAGTCGAGACGAAAGAGAACAGAAAGCCGAGCGGAATGCCGGGCAGACTGATGACGTCTGGTATTATCTGGTGATGAATATCAATCCATATTATAGTAACCAGCGCGGCACAGAATACAAACATACCGACCGCGGTCACGCTCATGCCGAAAGCTGCCAGTACCGCGACCGCCAGCAAAGCGGTAAGCAACTCGACTACCGGGTATTGCAGGGAGATGGTCGCCTGGCAATGACCGCATTTCCCGCGCAGGACCAGGTAGGACAGGATCGGAATATTTTCGAACCAGCGCAGCGGCGTTTGACAGCGAGGACAGTGGGAGGGGGGAAAGGCGATCGACGTTTCCGACTCGGGTAGTCTGAGGATGACGACGTTGAGAAAACTGCCGATAACGGCGCCGAGGAGAAAGGCCGGAAAAAAGAAGAGAGGATCTGGTTCCATGGAGTCCTGAAAGCAGTGGTGCTTGACGGGGCTATTCCGAACAGCTGTGTCACAACTATCCGTCAATTATGTCTCAACATCAGGAAAAAGCAAGAATAATCCGCTTTGAGCAACTGTCTGCAGACAATGTCCGCCTGACTCTGGACGCGCCGCTCATTGCCGCCACCGCCAAGCCCGGCCATTTTGTCATGATCAGGGCCGGCAACGGTCAAGATCCGCTGCTGCGTCGGCCGTTTTCTCTGCACCAGGCCAGCAGTAACGGCCATATCCAGATATATTTCCGAATTGTTGGCCGGGGAACCGATATGCTGGCGCATTGCCGGGTCGGTGAAGTACTCGACGTCTTTGGCCCCTTGGGCCGCGGGTATCGGATTGATCGCCAGTCGCCGGCTTGTCTGGTCGGCGGCGGATTGGGCATTGCCCCACTACTCTTTCTGGCAAAACGGATCTGCCAGACCGACCGGGGTCATCAGCGCGACCTGGTGATCCTCGGCGGCAGAAGCAGCGGCGATGTCGAGCCGCTGGTAGAAGATTTTCGGCAGTTTGGTCTGGCATTGCAGTGTGCTACCGATGACGGATCGTTCGGTCGCCAGGGACTTGTTACCGAACTGCTCAAGTCCGAGCAGCTCGAACCAGGTACCGTGGTCTATGCCTGCGGACCGGAGCCGATGCTGGCCAGGGTCCGGCGCATCTGTGCCGATCGGGGCTTATCCTGCCAGGTATCCATTGAAAGCGTCATGGCCTGCGGGATGGGAGCCTGCCTCGGGTGTAATGTCGATGCCGCCGGGGGGGGGTATCTGCACGTCTGCATTGACGGGCCGGTGTTCAATGCGGAGGATCTGGTATGGAATTCCTGAAGGAGCACGGACCATACCCCGACCTCCGGGTCAATATCGGCTCTCTGGTCCTGCAGAATCCGGTCATGACCGCTTCGGGGACCTTTGGCTATGCCCGGGAATTCGAGTCGCTGGTCAACCTGCACCGGCTCGGCGCGATTATCGTCAAAGGGATATCGCTGGCTCCGCGACAGGGCAACCCGCCGCAGCGCATCGTCGAGACCGCCTGCGGTATGCTCAACGCCATCGGCCTGCAGAATGTCGGGGTCGAGCGCTTCCTCAGTGAAAAAATGTTATATCTGCGTGGCCTCGATATCCCGGTGATCGTCAATATCCTCGGCGATACCGTGGAGGAATACCGGCAGATCACCGAGCGACTCGCCGGGGTTGACGGGATTGGTGCCATCGAAGTCAATATCTCCTGCCCGAATGTCAAAAAGGGCGGCGTCGCCTTCGGCGCGGACCCGCAGATGGCCAGGGCAGTGACCGAGGCGGTCAAGACGGCTGCTGATGTGCCGGTGATGGTCAAACTCTCGCCGAACGTCAGCGACATTACGACCCTGGCCCGAGCCGTCGAAGACGGAGGGGCCGACTCGGTATCGCTGATCAATACGTTGATCGGCATGGCCATCGACCTGCGTCGCAGAAAACCGGTCCTGGCCAATGTCATCGGTGGCCTGTCCGGTCCGGCGATCAAGCCGGTGGCGCTGCGCATGGTCTATCAGGTAGCCGGGGCAGTATCGATCCCGGTGATCGGCATCGGTGGC
>CAZUJZ010000120.1:2494-11828 GCA_964620665.1 uncultured Desulfofustis sp.
GCGGGGCGGAAGATGCGCTCGAGTTTATCTTGGCCGGAGCGAGCGGGGTGCAGATCGGTACCGCCAATTTCATCAACCCGCGGGTCAGCGAAGAGGTGGTCGAGGGTATCGCCGACTATGTCCGGGAACATGACCTGCAGTCGATCAGGGAGTTGATCGGGGCTCTGGAGGTATGAACGTGGCACCACCGCGGGAACAGGGTTTCAGCCAGCGACTGCAGCGGTTTTTCCGTCCGATCGTCGGCTACCTCAAGGTGCTCTTCGATCCGGCTACCCCGTGGCAGGTCAGGATGATTTTGGCCGCCGGCGTGCTCTATCTGTTGTCGCCGTACGACCTGCTGCCCGACTGGTTTCTCGGGCTGGGGATCATCGATGATCTGGCCGTCGTGTCGCTGCTCGGCTGGCTGGCGGGGCGGATGATGGAGTCGGACAAACGAAACCGGGTGGAATGAATGACGGCACGACGGGGATTGCTGTGTCTTTCGATCGGAGCGAAGACACAGAGCGAAGCACTGGATCTGCTAGATCGATTGGGATCGGCTGCCGATGTCGCCGAGATACGCCTCGATTCCTTTGAACATCCCGATCCGCAGCCGTTTTTGCAGCGCAGTCCCGTGCCGTTGTTGTTTACCAATCGTCCTGATTGGGAAGGCGGCTTTTTTCACGGCCCGGAAGCAGCGCGTATCGAGCCGCTGCTGCAGGCGGCGGCAGCGGGCGCCGCTTATATCGATTGCGAGTTGCGTGCTCCCGAGCGGAGCCGGCACCTGTTGCGAGAGGCGACCGCGGCTTCGGGGAGCAGGCTCCTTTTTTCCTGGCACGATTTTCTGCATACCCCGGCGTGGCCGGAACTGCGTGCGGTCCTGCAACAGATGCGGCGAGCCGGCTGCGATGTTGGTAAAATAGTCACCATGGCGCACCATCAACTCGATGTGTTGCGGGTCCTGCGGCTGCTGGAAGAGGCCATTAACGCGTCCTTTCCGCTTGCTGCCTTCTGTATGGGACGGCCGGGAATGATCAGCCGCCTGGCGACCGTGGAACTCGGCGGCTATATGACCTATTGTGCAGCGACCAGTGATGCGGCCACCGCCCCGGGACAACTTGGAATTGAACAGGTGCGGGCCATTCTCGACCACTGTGCCGGTACAACCGGCGCCCATGTCGGCGGCAACGATGAACATTAACGGCTCAACAAAAGTATACGGTATTATCGGCAATCCGGTGACGCATTCTCTGAGTCCGGCCATGCACAATGCGGCCTTTGCCGCTCTCGGCGAAAACCGGGTCTATGTTCCGTTTCCGGTGACCCGACTCGATGGTGTAATCGGTGCACTGCATTGTCTCGGACTGTCCGGTCTCAGTGTTACCATCCCCTACAAGGAGGCGGTGCTGGCTGTGCTTGATGAGATCGATCCGGCTGCTGCCCGGATCGGTGCGGTTAACACGATTCAGGTGCGCGAGGTCGGTGGCGACCGGGTGCTGTTCGGTACCAATACCGACTGGCTGGGCGCCAACCGAGCGTTATCGGAAGAGATCACGCTGGCCGGCAGTCGAGCGGTCATTCTCGGTGCCGGCGGGGCGGCTCGGGCGATCGGCTTCGGGTTGCTCGAGGCGGGGGGGACGATCGAGATCCACAGTCGTACCGAAGAGCGAGGCCGGGCTTTGGCCGAGGCGCTCGATTGCCCTTGGCGTCCTCTTGACCAAACCGGCTCCCGGCCGGCCGATATCCTGGTTAACGCCACTTCGGTCGGAATGACACCGAAGGTGATGGACAGCCCGGTACGCCGCGATGCACTCGCAGCTTTTGCCGTCGTCATGGATATCGTTTATGCACCGCTGCAGACACGGTTGCTCCGGGATGCTGCCGCGGCCGGTTGTCGCTGTATCGACGGTCTGCAGATGCTGTTGTATCAGGGTGCGGCCCAATGTGAGTTGTGGACCGGCCGCACGGCACCGGTGGCGGTGATGCGCGAGGCATTGCTGCAGGCAATTGGCGCAGAGCCAACATCTCAATGAACCGCGTGGCATGGATCGGTTGTCACTGCCGAACCACCAATCAGACGGGATGAAACGATGATTGAAATACAGACGGCTGCAGGGCTGGATGCAACGATTACCATGCCCGGCTCGAAAAGCATTACCCAGCGGGCGCTTATTGCCGCATCTCTGGCCGATGGTCGGTCGACTCTGCGGGGACCGTTGGCCAGTGAGGATACCGAATATTCAAGCACGGCGCTGCGCGCGCTCGGTGTGCACCTCGACGCTGATGAAAAAACCTGGCATATCGAAGGAACCGGCGGGACCATTGGTGTGCCGGCGGCCCCCCTGTACCTCGGCAACAATGGCACGGCCACCAGGTTTCTTACCTCGGTGGCCGCGCTCGGCACCGGTGAGGTGGTCATCGACGGTGACGAGCGAATGCAGCAGCGGCCCATTGCTCCTCTGGTCGAGGCCCTGCGCGGCTGGGGCGTCGACATCGAGTCGATACGCGGGACCGGGTGTCCCCCGCTGCGGATCAGGGCCGCCGGTCTGCGCGGCGGCAAAACCGTGCTGCCCGAGGGTAAAAGCAGCCAGTACCTCTCATCGCTGCTGCTGGTGGCACCGCTGGCCAGGCAGCCCGCCGAAGTGGAAGTGCGCGGTGAAATCCCGTCAAAACCCTACGTGGCGATGACGCTGGAGGTGATGGCCGAATTCGGTGTCGGTGTGGAGGCAACAGCCGATTTTTCCGCTTTCCGGGTCGCCCCGAGTCGTTATCGGGCCCGTGATTACCGGATCGAAGGCGATGCCTCCGGTGCCTCCTATTTTTGGGCCGCCGCAGCTGTTGCCGGCGGCCGGGTCACGGTGGCCAACGTGCCGGTACCGTCGTTGCAGGGCGACACGATGTTTGTGCCGCTCCTGGCCAGGATGGGCTGCAGCGTGCGGCAGTCTGATTTCGGGATCACCGTGGAGAGCGATGGCCGTCTGGAAGGGATTACCGTCGATATGGGCGCCATGCCCGATGTCGTGCCGACTCTGGCAGTGGTTGCCGCGTTTGCCGAGGGGGAGACGGAAATCAGCAATATCGCTCATTTGCGGATCAAGGAGTCGGATCGATTGCACGCGATTTGTGTGGAGCTTGGCAAGATCGGGGTGCGGGTCGATGAATATCCGGACCGAATGGTCGTTCATGGCCGAGGCGGCAGAGACCTGCACGGCGCTGAAATCGAGACCTACAATGACCATCGGATGGCAATGAGCCTGGCGGTCGCCGGTCTGCGGGTGCCGGGCATCCGGATCGCCGGCGAGCAGTGTGTGGCCAAATCGTTCCCCGATTTCTGGCAGCGATTCGCCCAGTTGTATTGAGTAATCCTCCGAGGCAGGCAGAGCCCCGTCAGGTCACCAGATCGGCATCCTGGCAGCCGCTGCGATGGCCATGCACGAAAATCCGCTCCCCTCGGCCGACCCGAAGCAGGCGGGCGGCGTTGCCCTGTTTGACGCAGACTTCCAACTCCCCGCTGCTGTTGATGATGGCTGTCGGCATCGTGTCGGCGATGTCGCCGTAGCTCCCTTTACAAAAGCCGATGGCGTACGACCGCAGGGTGATGCAGGGACGGTCGCCGAGATCGATTCTGTTCAGGTGGGCCATGGTGATGTTGGTTCGAAGATTGCCGAAACTGTCGATAGTGACGATTTCACCGGCGATGCCGTCCCGGCGGACCACGGGATCGCGGAGGCTGATAATGACACAGGAGTCCCGGGCGATGCGCGGTCCAACATGAACGATGGACATGCCGGAGGCGAGCCGGGCGGCGACCGGGGCCATGATATCACGACCCTGGAAGGTCTGTGACACGTTTTTCAGAAAGAGTTTCCGGTTTTCCACCTGGTAAACGTCAACTGATTCGGGACCGTTGATCAACGGAGAGAACACGCCGTTGTCCGGACCGATGAAAAAGTGGGTGTCGCAGTTCAGCGCGATGATCCGGCGGGCCGTACCGACGCCGGGGTCAACCACGCAGAGATGCACCGTTCCGGGTGGAAAATATTTGTAGTTATTGCTGATGATTCGTACTGCCTGGCGGATGTCCTGAGGTTGGATGGTGTGCATCAGATCGATGATCGGGATGCCTTTGTTGATCAGCAGAATGACCCCTTTCATCACCCCGACATATTCATCGGTCAGGCCGAAATCGGTGGTCAGGGTTATTGGAAATCCGCTTTGTCGCATGCGCTGTGATGACGGTTGCTGGAAAAAGACCGGATGGATTGATCACCGTATAGATATCTTACTCGATTTACTGCGCTGAATCAAAAATCCCATCAGTCTTTTTCACGAGAAAAAACAGAGTCCCTCGGTGACTCATGTGGCCGGCCGCAGTCTCCGCGTAGCCGCCGCCCCCCCAAAACAGATCGACGCGCCCCGGTCCGGTGATTGCCGAGCCACTGTCTTGCGGCACGACGAAACGGCCGAACGGCCGCCAATGAGAAAGGGCTCCCTGTTCATCGAGAACCGGCCGTAAGCTCACCAGATAGCCGATCGTTCCGGTTGGCAGTACCCGGTGATCGATTGCCACAGAGCGGCCGGGAGTGAGCGGGAATCCAAGCGAGCCCCGGGGACCGAGGATATCTCCCCAGGCAAAGAAGATCATACGGGGATTGTGCTGAAGCATGTCGGTTATCTCGTCCGGGTGTGCGGCAAAGTAGGCTCTGATTGCCGGGATCGAGACCTGCTGCCGATCCATGATCCCTCGATCGACGAAGAGTTTGCCGAGGCTGTTGTACTCCTGTCCGTTACTCGCGGCAAACTGAACGGCTCGCAGGGAGCCGTCAGGCAGCCGGAGACGCCCCGAGCCCTGGACCTGCAGGAGGTAGGCGTCCAGTGGATCGCGCAGATAGGCAAGTTCATAGCCGCGTAGGAGATCGCCCGTCTCCACTTCCCGTCTTGTCCAGTAGGGGCGAAAGGTGGTATCGGCGGCGATGCGGCCGCTTTCCCGTTCGCCGCTGTGCTGGTTGCGTCTGGTTACCAGGGAATCTGGTTTACGATAGATCGGGTAGAGATAGGGCGCCTGTTTGACCAGGCTGGCCGAGTACAATGGTTCAAAGTAGCCGGTTACCAGCATCTCTTTCTGTTCATTTCTGCCGGCGGCCTGGAATACGTGAAAGTGCTGCCTGATCAGCCGGCCTCGCGCCAGGGGATCCGGTTCGGTGAGAACCATCTTCTTGAAATCGCGGAGCGATTCACTCAGTTCACGGTTGGAGTAGCGGTGTCGACCGATGATTGTCGTGTGGTGCTCATCGAGCTTTTGCAGATAGTCGATCTGCCGCTCTATTGCCTGGATCAGATCGACCGTCGGGGCGTCATCGATAAACAGTGGGTAGCGGCCGACAGACAGGGCGGTGACCGGCTCGTGTTGCACACAGCCGGCGGCCACCAGTAGCGAGGTGGCGATAAGAGCTATCCGGGCCAACGTCGCTAATTGTCGACGCTGTAAGGAAAACGTCATGAAGAGCCGGTCAAAACGGCTACTGCGGCTCAATTTGCCTTGATCGCTTCGGCCAGTTCGGCGACCGCCATCGCATAGCGACTTGAATGATTCCATTCGATGATCGCCTGAAAATTAGGATAGCCGGCAACGTAACGAAGTCCTCCCCCTTCGTCGGGAGGCAACTCCAGACCGACGATGATCAGTTTTCGGTTACCCGGCGACTCCGGTAGGTTAACCCCCTGGTCGGCGCTGACTGTGGTCACCTCCACTTTGTTTTTTCGACCTTGCCGGTGGGCCGCAATCAGTCTTGCGGACTTGAGTTCCGTGCCGATATCGACATAGACCGGTGCGTCCAGGGTCCAATGGAAGCGCCGGAGGTAGTTGGCGATGGAGGCGAAGATATCGTCGATCGAGTCGAAGACATCCCTGATCTCGTCGTCGTCGAAACTGACTGCATATTCATTGAAGCTGGACGGAATGAATTGGGGCTGGCCGAAGGCCCCGGCGTATGACCCTTTGATCTGCAGCGGATCAAGGCCGTTTTCCCGGCAGACCACGAGGAAATGAATGAGTTGGGTTCGGAAAAAACTGGATCGGCGCGGATAGGCATCGAACAGCGTATTGAGTGTTTCAAATACCGGAAAGCTGCCGCGGTGCGTTCCGAAACGCGACTCGATGCCCCAGATGGCTACGATGACCTCACGGTCTACGCCGAATTCCGCTTCGACCCGGTCGAGCAGTCTGCGGTGTTCGAGCAATTTCTTCTTGCCGGTGGCAATGGTCTTGGCAGTGACGAACAACGGTCGATACTGGTGGTAGGGCTTGGCTTCCCACTGTCGGTCCATCAGTTCGAGAACCTTTTTGTTGATGCTGACGCCACCAAACAGGGACTCGAGTTCTTCTCTGGTAAAATGATGATCACGCTGCAGTTCGGTAAACAACTCGCGATACCGCTCACTGGCCAGATCGATGGCCTGACCGTCGGTTACCAGGTCGGCGGCCAGCGGCTTGTCGGCATGAACGGACGCTGCCAAGGCTGTCCCGGCCAGCAGGATCAGGACGGCGGCGAGCAGGTGCAGGCGTCGACAGCCAATGGAAGCGATTCGGGAAAGACCGGAGAGAAGCAGGGATAGATTCATTGATGTCATGTCAGCGGTAGGTCTGGTTGAAAGCCGTCACAAAGCGATTGAGCTGATCTTCAGGCAGAGAATTGATACCGGCCGCGGCGGCTCGTCCGCCACCGCCTGGAAATGAGCGACAGAGGGTATCGGCATCGCGCCGATCGGCAAGCGGCGCGCGCACACTGATGCGCAGGGTACCGTCACCGTTCTCGGTGATCAGGGCGTGAGCACCGTCCGGATTCTCCCGTGCCTTGAGGTTGGCAAATACACCGGAAACCCTCCGTGACCAAGGGCTGTAGGGCAGACGGAAGATGCGGTTGGCGCCGCTGGTCGAGAATATCGGCTGGTCGAGGGCCATTGACATATCGTTGGCAAAGCCGGTTTTCAGCGTCTTGAGTGTCTTGGACTGGGAGTAAAAGGTAAACGGATCCTTGTAGGTACGAAGAGAGATATAGAGTTTTTCCGGGGGGAAATAGAGATCCTGGACACTGTTGCCGTAGCCGTTGTAGTTGAGCAGCTCCCCGATTTCTCTCAGGATGGCGATCTCTCGCTCGGATAACCGGCTGTCGGCGGCAATCGTCGTGGCCACGGTGTGAAGGTTGTCGCCGAAGGCGCCGCAAATCGCCCATAAACGGAAGCGGCCATTGAGCAACCTGTCGACGATCAGCGACGTGCAACTGTCCGGTGCCGGATCGATATGGGTGGTCAGCGCCGTGGTGTTTGGAATGTCCCCGGCGTAATGATGGTCGATGTAGGTGATTTTGTTGCCGGCGGCAAGTAGGGCGAGGAGCGCCTGTCGATTGGTGTCCAGGGAGATGTCGAGGACGGTGATCGTGCTGTCGCGAACGTCGGTCAGGCCATCGAGCAGCGTGATATCTCGTTTGACCCCGGTGATCAGCCTGGCATCATCGATCGGTGTTGCCAGGCGAAGCTGATGCAGGGCGCAGATACCGTCGGCATCACCGTTGAAAACATCAAACTGCGCGGACTGTTGTCGCTCGGAAAATGGCATGAAAAATAACTGCCGGCACGGCACGCAGTGTGCCCCGCCGGTGAACAAGCTTAGTAAGAAAAGCCGATCGGGCTGCCAAGATTGGCCAGGTTGAACACCACCATAAAAGAGGTGTCGGTCGGCGTATACTGGGTGGCGAGTTCGACCGACCAACAGGGTGCCTGGTAAATCAGTGCGGCATCAGCCTCGTTGGTTTCTCCTTCGGATATCGAGTGCTCGAATCTGATTTCAGTTCGCCAATTGGCCAGCAGGTAGGTGGCGATGGTTCCGTTTACCTGCTCGTTATTGGCTCCGTCGTCAAAGACATATTCGAGTTCGAAATAGTCGCCACGGCTGGTGCTGTAGGCGCCTTCGACAAAGTGTCGGACGAATCCGTCGCCGTATACGTCGAAGTCGGTGCGATAATCAAAGGTGAGGCGGTCGAGCGGCTGCAGGCGCAGCCTCATATTGATCGCGGAAAACGGTTCGTCGGAATCTTCATCAAGAAGGCTGTAATTCTGCTTGATCTTCAGGTGGGCGAATTCCCGCTCCTCATTGTCTGCCTGGAAGAGATTGAGGAAATTGTCCACGCCGTAGGTGATTTGATTCTGCTCACCGATACGGTCAACCCCGTCGTAGCGCGGCAGCTCGTCCTGGTCTACATCGGGGGTGAAGGAATACAGGACGTACGGTCTGACCTGATGATTGATGCTGTCACTCTGGTCTCCGGCCAGGGCGAACGAGCGCATCAGTGTGGTACCGACCTCGGCGTTCAGATTGTAGATGAAACGGTTTTGCGTCGTATCTTCCGTCCATTCGGCATCGCCGTACTCCTCCACGGCATAGAAGGTGTCGCGGATACCGATTTCGGCCCGTGACTCGAGGTACTGACTGATCGGCAGCGGGGCGCTCAAACGCGGATTGATGTCGACCCGATGACCGCCGATACCTTCCTCCCGCCAGAAATTGTAATACGAAGAATCCCAGGACAGGGTGAAATCACCGAACCCTTCGAAAGGCAGGGTGCCGGTGTAGTCGACCGCGGGTAGATTCCACAGCGGGCTGTTGCCGCTTTTATCTGCACGGACATCGTTGATGGCCAGCAGTTCCCCGGTCAATGAGGTGTTTCCCCATGATTTCAATATGCTGAAGGTGTTGCTGCGCTGGTCCTCGGTCTTGTTTTGCAGACTGCGCCCGAACGTTTTCAGGAATCGTTCGTTGGTGGTGCTAAAGCCGGTCATGCCGGTATTGAACTCGGTCAGATAATCACGGTCGGAGACGATATCGAGGTCAAGCCGGGAGGTCCAGCCACCGGTAAAGTCATGGTCTGCCTTGGCACGCACCCAATAGCGATCCTCGTTGTCATGAGTAAACTCGGTATCGGCGTAATAGGAGGAGTCGGTATCGCCGCTCAGATCATCGTTGAGATAGTTGGCCATGGCCAGACCTTTTTCCGTTTCGCTTTTGACATAACGGAATTCCAGGCCCGGCATGTAGCCTCGATCGACCATATATTGGGTATAGACGGTTGCGTCGGTGGAATCGGAAATATTCCAGAAAAAGGGTAGATTGAAGCCAAACCCGCCGTTCTCGCTGGAAATCAGCTCCGGTAGCAGCAATCCGGTTTCCCGCTTGTTCTTGGCCGGGATCATCAGCCACGGAGTGTAGAAGACCGGAACGTCCTTGATGCGGAACCGGGCATGGCTGAGAACCGCGTAGCCGTCCTGCTGGATGACCGCGTCCATCGAACGCCTTCTTGAT
>CAZUJZ010000121.1:0-11703 GCA_964620665.1 uncultured Desulfofustis sp.
TGCCCGAAGGTGGGCGGTTGCTCATTGCCACCGAAAATGTGGCCGTCGATACGGCCGCTGCCACGGACTTCGACGTAGAACCCGGCCGCTATGTATTGATGCGTGTCTCGGACACCGGTGTCGGCATGGAGCCCGAGGTGCGCGAGCAGATCTTCAACCCCTTCTTTACCACAAAGACGGTGGGCAAAGGCACGGGACTGGGCCTGGCTTCGGTCTATGGCATCGTCAAGGGCCATGGCGGCGATATCTTCTGCGAAAGTCGACCGGGACAGGGAACGGTGTTTTCCATTTACTGGCCGGCTGACGAAGAAGGCGATGACCGGCAGGTGGAGGCCGTGCCTGGATCGGAAGACGAACCGGCACAGGGCTCGGAAACCATTCTGGTCGTCGATGACGAGGCGGAGATCCGGATGCTGACTACCGAAATTCTGCAGACCTTTGGTTACCGGGTGCTGACGGCGGCCTCCGGAGAGGAAGCGTTGGCCATGTATGCCGATCAGGCGGCAACCATAGATCTGGTGATTCTCGATCTGAGCATGCCCGGTATGGGCGGTCGCCACTGTCTCCGCGAACTCAAGCAGCGTGATCCCCAGGTAAAGGTGTTGATCGCCAGCGGCTATGCCGCCGGGGTCCTTTCGGAGGGCGATATCGATGGGGCGGCCGCGGGATTCATCGGCAAACCCTATCAGCTTGCCGAACTGCTCGCCGCGGTGCGCACCATCCTCGGCGGTTGAGACGATAGACGGTCCGCGTCGATCTCAGACCGATCTTTTCTGCCTTTCTTTTCAGCGATCGTTCCGAGCGTCATCACCTTTCAGCGAGCGGTATTGGTTTTGTCGACCGCACATCAATTCGGCAATTGTTTGTTTTGCGCTGGAATCCTTGACCAAACACGCGATCGATGAAATACTGAAAGAAAAAAAACGAAAGAGGTGGCCAGTGTCCGTACCGAGGCTGCTCAGCCGGCTGGTAAGCGCACTCATTGTTCTGCTAGTGTCGGGGTCGGCTGTCTGCGAGCAACCGGCGGCCATCCGGATCGGCGGAACGCTGTCGTTTTCCGGCAGGTTTCAGGAACCGGCGATGATGATGCGCGACGGCTACCGCTTGTGGGCGCAACAGGTTAATGAGCGCGGCGGTCTACTCGGCCGTCCGGTGCGTCTGATCATCCGCGACGACCGGAGCGATCCGGAAATTGCTCGCCGCCATTATCGACAATTGATCCATGATGAGCAGGTCGATCTTGTTTTTTCTCCCTATGGCACGCCGCTGACGCTGGCGACTTCGGAGGTCACCGAAGACGCCGGTCTGGTCATGCTGGCCAGTGCCGCGTCCGGCGGGACCCTCTGGGATCGCGGCCATCGCTTTCTGTTTGGCATGTATGCGCTGGCTGATCGATATTTTATCGGCCTGCTCGACCTGATGGCCAGGCAGGGGCTTGATACGGTCTCGATTCTCTACGAAGACAGCCCGTTTCATCGTGATGCCGTCGCCGGTGCCCGGCATTGGGCGAAACGATTCGGTATCACGCCGATTTTCATAAAATCGTTTCCGCCCGGTAGCAGGGAGCATGTTCAACTACTCGAGGACACGTTGCGGGAACGGGCCGACGGACTGATTCTCTCCGTTTACCCGCCGGACGGGTATCTGCTTCTCGATCTGCTGCAACACAAACCGTGGCGACCGGCAGTGCTGGGCATGACCATCGCTCCGCTTCACCCGGCATTTCATGAAACGGCCGGACCCATTGCCGAGGGCCTCTTCGGGCCGTCCCAGTGGGAACCTGACGAACGTATCCCCTTTCCCGGGACCATGGGCTTCATCAATGATTTCGAGCGGTCGTTCCAAAAGCTTCCTTCCTATCATGCCGGTGCCGCGTTTGCCGCCTGTCAGATTTTCGAGCGGGTGATTACCGAAGTCGGCGCGCTTGACCATGACGTGATCAGAGATCGTATCAGCGGGCTCGATGCGGTTACCGTGATCGGCCGTTTCAAGGTGGATCACCTCGGCCGGCAAGTCGGCCACAACCCGATCCTTGTCCAGTGGCAACAGGGCAAAAAGGAAATCGTCTATCCTGCCAAGATGCGGACGGCGCTGCCTCGCTTCGATGTGTCCCGGGAGACAGGGCCGTGAAGACGAATCCGGCCGGTGCTTATCCGCAGCGGATTCTGCTGGCCATCCTGGTGCCGGTCCTGGTGGTCGGCATCGTCGCGTCGATCATTGCCGGCAGCCTGATTACCCCGCCGATCCTGCAGGCCATCCAGAAGCGGATCGATGCCGAACTGGATTATGCGGCGTCGATGGCATTGCAGATCTGCGACAGCCATCTTAACTACCTGCTCGAGCTCCGTTTGGAAAATGACCGGGAAATGGATATTGCCCTGCGCAAAGAAGCCGCCGCGCAAATCATTGACCTGGTCGATCGCTTTGCCGACATCCATTTGCTGATTACCGATGGGGATGGCCGGATCCGGCAGGTATCGAACGAGGGGATAGACGCCGGTCAAACGCTCTCTTTGGATAAACGGGCGGCCGGCATCACCCGGGATCTTGTTTTCGGGGGGCATCCGGTGCGGGCACACTATTTCTATTTTCCGTTCTGGGATTGGCATGTGGTCGGCTTCATCCATGAAAGAGATTATCAGGAGCCGCTGCTGCTGGCCAGAAAAGCGATCTACGGCGGGGCGCTTGCCGTGCTGATCGCCACCTGGCTGACGCTCTTCGTGGTGGTCAGCCGCCTGATCAGTACTCCTCTGAGGCGGCTGGCTGCGGCGACGAGCAAGGTGTCGCAAGGTGATTTTACCCCGCTGCCCCATCCGCGTCGGGATGAGATCGGCCAGGTGGTGGCCTCATTCAATACGATGGTGCTTGACCTGGAGTGGAAAAACCGTGAAGTGGCACAGCTTATCGCCGCCTTACGGGAGTCGGAAAAACGGTATCGGGAACTGTTTAACGGCGCCGCGGAAGGCATCCTTGTCGCCGAAACGACGAGCGGCCGTCTGCGTTATGCCAATGCCACCATCTGTCGGATGCTCGGTTATAGCGAAGCGGCCCTGACATCGCTATCGATCAATGATATCCATCGACGTCGGGATCTGCAACGACTCCTTGCCGGCGAAGTCGGTGACCAGGGGCGTCAGAAGCCGTTGTCGGTTGCAGAGATTCCTTGTATTCGCAGCGACGGCTCGATCTTCTATGTCGATATCAAGGCGACCCCGGTGACGATTGACGGGATTGCCTGCGATTTGCGCTTTTACACCGACGTCACCGGCCGTCGTGCCGCATTGGCCGAGCGGCGGGAACTGGAGAGCCGGCTGCATCGCTCGGAGAAGATGGAGGCGATCGGACTGCTGGCCGGCGGGGTCGCCCACGATCTCAACAATATCCTCAGCGGACTCGTCAGCTATCCGGAATTGATTCTGATGGATCTTCCCGAGGACAGTCCGTTGCGCGGCCCGCTGCGGACCATCGAGTCGTCGGGGCAGCGCGCCGCAGCCATCGTCCAGGATCTCCTGACCCTGGCCCGGCGCGGGGTGGCCGTCTCCCAGGTAGTCAATCTCAACCGTATCGTTACCGACTACCTGGAATCTCCAGAACACCAGAAATTACAGCACGATCATCCGGGGGTCGTTTTTATCTGCCGGCTCGGCGAAGGGCTGAGCGATATTCTCGGTTCGCCGGTACACCTGTCCAAGACGGTGATGAATCTGGTCGCCAATGGTGCCGAAGCGTGCAGCGGCGGCCGCGGGCAGGTTGTCATCACCACCCGCAACCATTGTGTCGATGAACCGCTGCATGGCTATGACGAGGTAGCTGTCGGTGAATATGCGGTGTTGACGATCGGTGATGATGGAATCGGCATTGCCGAGGCAGACCAGAAGCGGATTTTCGAGCCGTTCTACAGCAAAAAGGTGATGGGCCGCAGTGGCACCGGTCTGGGTATGGCGGTGGTCTGGGGAACGGTCCAGGACCATCACGGCGCTATCGACCTGATCAGCGCCCCCGGTCAAGGAACCGAACTATCCATTTATTTCCCGGTGACTCGACAGCGGCGGGGCGCGGAACCGGAAGATCGCAGTGTTGCCGCGCTGACCGGCCATGGCGAGAGCATCCTGGTCGTTGACGATGTCGCCGAGCAGCGCGAGATTGCCGCCGGCATACTGTCCCGCCTCGGCTATCGGGTGACTACCGTTGTCAGCGGGGAGGAAGCGATCGACTATCTCAAAGGCAACACGGTCGATCTGCTGATCCTGGACATGATCATGGACCCGGGCATGGACGGTCTTGAAACGTATCGCCAGATTCGGGCCGCCAATCCCGACCAGAAGGCGATCATCGCCAGCGGCTTTTCGGAAGATTATCGGGTTCGCGAGGTCCGGCAACTGGGCGCCGCCGATTATGTGAAAAAGCCCTATACCATGGAGCGAATCGGTCTTGCCGTGAAAACGACTCTGGCCGCCGACGGGACAGCGGCGTCCCCCTGACGGGACAGCGGCGTCCCCCTCCCCCTGGTGCGGGATTACGAAAAACGGCAGGGGCGATGCGCCCCAGGTGCTCAGATGGCACGGGTGGGGATGATCGCGCCCTTGTCCGCCGATGCGGCCAGTCGGGCGTAAAGATAGAGGTATCCTTTGGTTACGCGGGGCGGCGGCGGGTGCCAGGCGGCCCGGCGACGGTCCAGCTCGCTTGCGGTAACCTGCAGTTCCAGGGTTGTGCCGGGGATGTCGATGGCGATGATATCGCCGTCTTCGACCAGGGCGATCGGTCCGCCCTCCATCGCTTCCGGCGAGATATGGCCGATGAAGCAGCCGTTGTTGGTCCCTGAAAAACGTCCGTCGGTGACCAGGGCCACGCGGTCGCTGAGACCGAGGCCGTGCAGCAGTTTCATCGCCTTGAACATCTCGGGCATGCCCGGTCCTCCTTTCGGCCCCTCGTAGCGGATCACCACCACGTCACCCGGTTGTACCTGCCCGGCCATAATCGCCTCGTTGGCCGCCGCCTCTGATTCGAACACCCGGGCCGGGCCGGTAAAGACCTGCATGTCATCGCGGATGGCCGCCGGTTTGGTGACCGCCGAGTCGGGGGCCAGGGTGCCAAAGAGCACCGCCAGACCACCGCTGGCACTGAAGGGCCGGGCCATGGTCTTGATCACCTCGTTATCCGGGGAGACCGTACCGGCGATGGTTTCACCGAGACTGCGACCGGTGACGGTCAGTGCCGAGGTGTGCAGCAGCGGGCTGAGTTCGCCGAGCACTGCCGGTACCCCGCCCGATTCATAAAAATCGATGACGTTGGCCGATGCGGCCGGATTCATCTTGGCGATCAACGGGGTGGAGCGGCTGATCCGGTCGAACAGCCGGATATCGAGCTCGATCTCCGCCTCGTAGGCGATCGCCGGCAGGTGCAGGGCGGCGTTGGTCGAGCCGCCGATCGCCGAGGTCAGACGGATGGCATTTTCCAGCGAATCCGCGGTAATAATCTGCCGGGCGGTGATGCCGCGTTCGACCAGTTCGACGATGGCCCGGCCGGAACTGCGGGCCGCCTGGAAGCGAGCGGCGTGCACAGCCGGGATCATCGCCGAGCCGGGCAGCGACATGCCGAGGGCCTCGGCGATGCAGCACATGGTGTTGGCGGTGCCGAGAAACGAGCAGGAACCGCAGGTCGGGGCGCAGACGTCCTCCATCCAGAGCAGCTCGTCCTGGCTGATCTCGCCTTTCTGCAGCCGGCCGACGCCCTCGATAATCGAGGTGCTGTCGGCGGTGCGGCCATGGATCTGCGGACCGCCGAGCATCGGGCCACCGTTGACCAGGATGGCCGGGAGGTCGAGTCGGGCGGCGGCCATCAGCATGCCGGGTACGATCTTGTCGCAGGAACCGAGCAGAACCAGACCGTCATACTGGTGAGCCTGGACCATGAGTTCGATGGAGTGGGCGATCAGATCGCGGGTCGGCAGGATGTAACGCATCCCGTCGTGGCCTTCGGCGATGCCGTCGCAGGCACCGATGACCCCGAATTCCACCGGGGTGCCGCCACCGTCCCGGATGCCGTCGCTGACCGCAGCCGCCACCTGGCGGAGGTTGTAGTGGCCGGGAACGGTGGTGCTCCAGGCGTTGGCGATGGCGATCATCGGCCGCTCCAGGTCGGAGTCGCTATAGCCCATCGACTTATAATAGGCGCGGTTGATGCTCCATTCCGGCCGTTTCAGAATCCTGGCGCTGCGCCGTGTCGTCATAGCCTCTCTCCGGTGGCAATAAGTTGTCCGTGTCGATACCTCGCGCCGGTGACCCGGTTGCGTCAGACGGCCAGCCGGGCGGCCAGCCTGATCGCCTCGATCATCGATTGCGGGGTGGCCCGGCCGTCGCCGGCCCGGTCATAGGCGGTGCCGTGATCGACCGAGGTGCGGATGATCGGCAGCCCGATGGTCACGTTGACCCCGGCCATCTGGTCCCAGGTGTCGGTCTTCTCATCGTAATGAAAGCCGATCAGTTTGGCCGGGATATGGCCCTGGTCGTGGTACATGACCACCACCGCATCGTAGCGGCCACCCTGCATCTTGGAAAAGACCGTATCCGCCGGCAGTGGTCCTTCGGCATTAATCCCCCCGGCAACCGCGGCGGCCACCGCCGGGGCGATCTCCCGCTCGTCCTCGGTGCCGAACAGGCCGCCCTCGCCGCAATGGGGATTGAGTCCGGCCACGGCGATGCGCGGCTGCTCGATGCCGAGCTGGCGCACGGTGGCGGCGGTCAACTCGATCACTTTCAGGACCCGCTTTTTCTTCACCCGGTCGCAGGCCTCGCGCAGGGAGACATGGGTGGAAACATGGGTGACCCGGAAACTGCCGTCGCTGAGCATCATCGCGTAGTCGGTGGTTCCGGTCAGTTCACCGTAGATTTCGGTGTGACCGCTGTAGTGAAAGCCGGCGGCGTTAATGGCCGCCTTGCTGATCGGTGCGGTGACCGTGCCGTCGATCTCCCCGGCCAGGGCCAGTTCGATGGCCCGCTTGATGTACGCGAAGGAGGCGCGGCCCTGGGCGGCGGTGTCGGTTTTGTGACGCAGTTCGGCCAGCGGCAGATTGGCCAGGTCGAGTACGTCGATGCTTTGCCAGGAAAAGCGGCCTTCGGCAACAGCGGAGCAGCTGTTGATCGCCAGGTCGAGATGGCTGAAGGCTACGGCATTGGCCATGATGGCGGCATCGCCGATGATCAGTGGCCGGCAGATTCGGTAGATGTCCGGATCGGCCAGCGCCTTGGCGCAGACTTCCGGGCCGACGCCGCCAGGGTCGCCCATCGTGATGCCGAGCAGCGGGAGGGAGGCAGGGGAGTGCATGATTGATTATCCTTTATGAGGCTCAATGGTTGAGAAGTGTGATCAGGGTGTCGTCCTCGCCGAAACTGCCGGCCTTGGTCATGACCATCAGGCCGCTGTGGCGGCCGCCGGCCAGTTGACCGCGAACCAGGCCGGGCAGCACTTCTTCGTGGAGCAGCAGGCCATCGGCGCCGACGCTGCGGCGAACGGCCTCGGCGGTGTCGCCGCCGGACAGAAACAGGGCATCCGGCCGAGTCTCGGGAATCAGATCGGCGGCAATTTCGGCCAGGCCGCGAACGATCCGGTCGGGGGCTGCGGCCGGTTCGGCGCCGGCGCCTGCCGCCACTGTCAGGATCAGGCTCTGCGGTCGGTCGGCCGGCCACACGGTGCCGGTATTGCTTCCGGTCAGTTCTGCCGGGGTCAGCGTCAGCAGTGGCCAGCCGGTGGCGGCGGCAAGCCGGCCCGCCTGCCGGGCCAGTACCGGCGAGGCCGACCCGCAGACGAAGAGCCACCGTTCTACCCGCGGCCGAGTCGTGCGGTCCGGTGCGGGCACCTCTCCGGTCATCATACGGGCAAGGCTGCCTGCCAGTCCGGCCGAGCCGACCGGCAGGATGGTGCGTCCGTAGCGGCGAGCCAGGCGGGCGATGCTATCCAGGTGGCCTCTCGTTTCGGCATCAAAGACCAGGTGCCGGCAGCCGCTGTCGATCAGGGACTGCACCTGGGCCGACAGCCGATCGGCCGTTTCGCCGAGTTGGTCGAGACCGATTCTGCCGATGGAGAAGCGGCTCTGGCCGGCCAGGAGCACCGACAGGTGTGATTCGCGTACCGGTCCGAGCGGATCGCGACCGATTTCCGTGTCGGCCACCGGTATCCCATGCAATCGGTGGACATCATCGACGGTGGTGCGGCCCAGTGCCGGATAGGCGGGGGCGACAAAACTGGCGGCGGCTCCGGTGGCCTCGAGCAGGGCGTCGAGCTCGGCGCCGAGATTGCCCCGCAGGCAGGAATCGATCTTCTTGTAGATCAGCTCCGGTGTCAGCACGGCGATGCGATCGGCGCAGCGTTGCACGGCGAGTTCGGCGGACCTGCTGTCCAGGTGCCTGCTGTCGGTGGAGACGGCCAGACCGGCAGGCAGGTCCCGCCGGTCGGCAGGCAGCTCGTTGCCGGCAGTGGTCAGCAGAACTGCTCCGACCGCCCGGCAGAACTGCACCCCGGTATCGGCCGCCCCGGTCAGGTCGTCGGCGATGACTGCGATGCGCACGCGCCTGGCCGTCATCACCGGTCGCCGGATGAGGCCGGGATGGGCAGCATATCCGGGGCGTGGGTCAACACCGTGAGCCGGGCGTCCGGGCCCTGGCGGCGTAGCGCTTCGGCCACCGCGTCGTCGACGGTGGCGGCATGGGTGTGGCCGAGGCGCACCTTGTCCACTGCCGGGATGCCCGGCGAGTACATGATGATCGATGCCTTTTCCCGGGCCAGCGCCCAGGCGGTGGCCAGCGCCGCCGCCACGCCGTTGCGGATCTCGCCGTTGCGATAGGCGGCCGTGATCCGCTCTGAGGACCAGGCGGTATAGTCGAGCAGATCGGTGTGCACCGGGCTGATGCCTTCCGGCGCCGGCGTACAGACGATGATCGTGCCGCCCGGCCGGACCATACGCTGGGCAGGGTAGAGCGATTTGTGGGACTGCCAGAAATCGAGGTCGCAGGGATACGAGTTGGCCACGACGATATCCGGCGTTTCCCGGTACGTCACCCCGTAGATCTTCCTGGCCAGCTCGATGCCGGCGGCGAAACAGCCGCGCATCTCGCCGTAGAAGACGCCGACGGGGCGGCCTTCGCTGTCCATGACCACGTTAAGGATGGTGCGCATGCCGACCCGGTCGGCCATATCGTCCATATCGCGGCGTACCGGGTTGTCGGCGATACCGAGAAAGGAATCGCCGCTGCTGCAGGAGAGCATGTGCGTCTCCGCGGTGGTGCGCGGTCCGCAGACGCCCGGTTGGATGATCTTCGATGAGCCGGAAAAACCGGCGATATGGTGCGGTACGATGGCGCCGAGACCGATGACCACATCGGCTTCGGCCACGAGCCGGTTGACCTGCAGCGGCGTGCCATGGGCCGAGCAGCCGAGGTCGAGCAGGTTGTCGGGGTCGCGCCACTCGTGATTGAAGACCCGGATTCGCCGGTAGATGGTCGATCCGACCCGCCTCTCCAGCTCTTCTTCGGTCATGTAGCGATGGGTGCCCAGCGCCATGATGCAGCTGATCTGCTCGTCGGCGACGCCGGCTCGGTTGAGCCGGTCGAGCAGGCGGGGGATAATCCGATCAACCGGGGTCAGGCGGGTCACATCGTCACTGACAAGCATCACCCGGTCGCCCGGTTTAACCAGTGTTTCCAGAGGTTGCTGGTTGATCGGTCGAGCCAGTGCGGCCTCGATGGATCGGTCCAGGTCGGGCAGCGGTGTCGACGGCTGCGGACTCAATACCTCGGCGAGATTGCGCTGGGGAACGTCAAATGTAAGGGGCAAACCGTTGAAGGGGATGGTGACGCTGGCCATGGGTCAATCTCCAAAGGTGTTCGGGATGAACATGACAATATCGGGGACATAGGTCATCAGCACCAGTACGCCGATCATCACCGTCAGAAAGGGGAGGATATAGCGAACGATTTCGGAGAGCTGAATCTGAGCGATATTGCAGGCAATAAATAGGCAGATGCCAAGTGGCGGCGTTAACATGCCGATGGCCAGGGCGGTGACCATGATGACGCCGAAATGGACCGGGTCGATGCCGAACTGCTGGATCACCGGCAGAAAGACCGGGGTCAGGATGATCAGTGAAGCTGATGTTTCCATGAAGGTGCCGATAACCAGCAGGCAGATCAGGATGAGCGCATAGAGCACCGCCGGCGATGAGGTCAGGTTGACCAGATAGGCGGCGACGTTCTGCGGCACCCGCTCGGCGGTCAGGATCCAGCCGAAGATATTGGCGGTGGCGATAAGCAGCATCACCGTTGACGTGGAAACGGCAGCCTTGGCAAAGATTTTCGGCAGGTCGCGCAGTTTCAGTTCGCGGTAGACGGCAAAGCCGACGATCATCCCGTAAATGGCCGCCACCACCGCGGCTTCGGTCGGAGTGAAGATGCCGCCGAGGATGCCGCCGAGGATGATGACCGGCATCAAAAGTGCCCAGAAGGCGCCGAAAAACGTGCGGCCGATGGTCGCGAAACCGAGGAAGGAATCTCGTTCGTAGCCGGCCCGTTTGGCCATAAAATAGCTGACGATCATCAGGCTGCCGCCGATCAGCAGACCGGGGATGAAGCCGCCGAGAAACATCTTGCCGATGGAAACTCCGCCGACCACGCCGAAGATGATCATCGGGATCGACGGCGGGATGATCACGCCGATCGAGCCGCCGGCTGCCTGGACGGCGGCGGCGAAACCGCGGTGATAGCCCTTGCGGATCATCGCCGGGATGGACACCGCGCCGACGGCGGCGGTATCCGCCGCTGCCGCGCCCGAAATGCCGGCAAAAAACATCGCCGCCACCACCGCTACCATGGCCAGGCCGCCGGCGATGAAGCCGACCAGCGCGTGGGCGAAGTCGAACAGGCGGCGGGAAATACCGCCCGACTCCATCAATTCGCCGGCCAGCATGAAAAACGGAATGGCCATCAACGGAAACGAATCGGCGCCGGTAAAGAGGCGTTGGGCGGCGAGCGTCAACGGCAGGTCGGAACCGAACTGCAGGGTGGCCACCGAGGCGATACCGAGGGAAAAGGCGATCGGGATGCCGATAATGAAGCAGAGCAGCAGGGAGACAAAGAGGATAATGGTCATATCCGCACCTCCCGGTCCAGTGTGCGGTTCTGGATGGCGGCCACCGTGACCCGCAACGAGTTGATCAGCATCAAAATGGAGCCGACCGGCACGGCCATATAGGGGTAGCGCATGGAGATGTTCATCGACGGCGATTCCTGGAACTGGATAATGCCGAGGATCTTGAAGCCCCAATAGATAATGATCAGCAAAAAGATCTGGATGATCAGATTGACCACGACAGTGGCCACCCGATAGGCATTCGGCGGCAGCAGCTTGTCCATCAGGTCGATGCCGAGATGGACCTGGTAGCGCACTCCGGCGGCCGCCCCGACGAAGGAAATCCAGACAAAGAGATAGCGTCCCGCCTCCTCGGACCAGGATAGCGGGTCGTTGAGGATGAAGCGGTACCATACCTGGGCGGCAATGATCACCACCATCGCCGCCATCAGCAGGGCGAGGAACCAGTTGATGGAGCGGTCGAAGACTTCGAAACAGTTTCTGAAAAACACGGCGGCCCCTTGTCGCTGATTATTGCGCCGGGATTGGGTTGGCTGGTGTCGCTGTGGTTATTTTGCCGCGGCG
>CAZUJZ010000122.1:0-1574 GCA_964620665.1 uncultured Desulfofustis sp.
GCTGGCGAACGATTTGTGCCCCGGCGGATGCCAATCCTGCGTCGCCACCACCAGCTCAAAACAGTCCTGCAGCCGGTTGATGACAGGTATCACGGCATCGCCTTCCGGAACCGCCAGGGCTCCGCTCGGCAGGAAATCTTTCTGAACATCGACTATAAGTAAAGCTTTCATAATTTTCCCCTGTTCTTCCTCTTTTCGCCTAGCAGATCTCTGGGGTCCAGCAACTTTTTGCCGACGCCTATCGGGAAATGCGGCCCTTTGCGCAGTACCGTATATGTCTGTGGGAGCTTTGCCATCTGCGTCCGCACGAATCCGGCTATCTTCCTATCCTCCCCAGTTCTTCTATGATTTGCAATTGCTCGATGGATACGCCCATGTCATGCCTGGCATTGAGCAGGTTCCGCAGCTCTTCCAGAGAATTCGCCCGGGGAAGTAGATCCCTAGAGAGTTCCGCTATGTCCTCGACTCTTGCCCAGGGATAAGTTACCCACCGCCACTGCCTGATTTTTTCCTGAACGAAGTCGGACGCAAAGGCGGTAGTTGTCTTTTCATGCAGGACGGCGGTTTTCAACTCCGCAGGATGAAACGATTGCAGATGCTCGCAGGCAAGCTTCAGGGTTTCTCCGGAGTCGTTGATATCGTCGACAAGAAGCACTCTTTTGCCGCGAATATCGATGGAAAGTGGGTATTCAATGACTGCTTCCTCCTCTTGCTCCATCCCCGCTTCGTAATGTTTGATCCGGAAGCCGGCCAAGGTGTAGATATCGAGAAAGTCACAGAGGTACCGAGCCGGAACGAATCCTCCCCGGGCAATGGCAACAATAACTTCCGGACGAAAATCCGCCTTTTTCACCTGCAAGCCGAGTCGGAAGGCGAGCGAATATATCTCCTCTTGCCTTATGAGCTGTACCTTTGCATTCTTCCGCACCATAACCTGCACTCTCCTTGGCTGTACCCCCGTATCAAAAGACCCAGGCAAATTATTTTGATATATTCCTGTTAGAAAAAGTATTTACTGGTCAGAGCAGAAGCAACCGTGAAAGGTAAAAAGATCGTTTCTCAAATCCTGACCCCAAAAAAAGTCCAAGTCGGATGTGGGTACCGGATGTGTTGCTACACAAGATTTAGGCTGACAGGAATGAATGATCGGCTCAATAATAAGGTCAGCGTGATCTTATGGAGTGCAAGTTCCCTGTATGCAAACCCTGATACTGTCTTGATAACAGCATTGTAAATATTTCTGATCCCTGTTCCGTTTCCTGCCGTACCCTGTCGCTCTCCCTGGTAACGGCGGCCGGGGCGGTCAGGACGCTTCCGCACTTCCCATGCGCACCCGCACCTGATGTTTGATCAAGCATCGTTCCAGGGGGATGAGGTTACCGGAAAGACGCAAGCCATCCATTTCGACCCAGGCAACCCCGTGCTCGCATGCGTCCGGGTTCTCGACCTCGATCGCGTAAATTGCTTCACCATGGCGAAAGTGCAGGCTGAACCCCGGCCAGGTTGCCGGGATGACCGGTGCAATCCGCATCTGGTCGCCACGCACCTGCATCCCGAGGACCTCTTCAATCCAG
>CAZUJZ010000122.1:1674-11655 GCA_964620665.1 uncultured Desulfofustis sp.
CCGCCGTTTTCGCGAACTCCCGGGGGGTACCCCTTGATGTAACCCGGTGATGGTTCGGAGGTATCGAACGGAGGCGTGAAGAGCAGCACCAGGCCTTCATCGTCGCAAACGAGATGGTGCCAGGCCGATTCCAGGGCCTGCTCTGCCCGTGTCGGCTCCGCTGCCCCGGTAAGCCAGGCCCACGATTGGGGCAGGGAATCGATCCTCGCCTCTGTATTGGCAGCCGAGCCGAGCAGGCTGCCATCATCAAAGGTCCCCCGCAGATACCACCGGCCGTCCCAGCCGTTCTGTTCGATCCGCTCGGCCAGGATTTCTCTGTCCTGTCGATAGCTTCGGCCCAGTTCCGGTTGCCGGAGGATGTCCGCCAGCTCGCTCATTCCCTGCAACACATCACAGAGGAACCAGGCCAGCCAGACACTCTCTCCTTTCCCTTCGGCACCCACCAAGTTCATGCCATCGTTCCAATCCCCGGTCCCGATCAGCGGCAGGCCGCGGGAACCGGCCGTCTGCCCCCGGGTCACCGCCCGCCGGCAGTGCTCAAAGAGGGAGGCCTGTTCAGAGGAGACCGTTGGTAAGGCGTACTGTTCATGCTGGTCATCGGCCAGCGCCGCAGCTTCGAGAAAGGGAATCTCCGTTTCGAGAATGGCCGTATCCCCGGTGACCCGGACGTAGTGGGCCACCACATACGGCAGCCAGAGCAGATCGTCGGAGATCCGGGAACGGATCCCGGCGCCGCCCGGCGGGTGCCACCAATGCTGGACATCCCCCTCGGTGAACTGGCGACCGGCGGCCAGCAGGATCTGTTCCCGCGCCAGATGAGGCCTGGTGGCGCAGAAGGCCATGATGTCCTGCAGCTGATCGCGGAAACCATAGGCACCGCTCGACTGGTAGAAACCGGACCGACCCCAGATGCGGCTGCTCAGGGACTGATAGCGCAGCCAGCGATTGATCAGCAGATCGGCGGATCGTTCGGGGGTGCGCACCTCGACCGTTCCCAGGAGATCGTCCCACCAGGCCATGGTCCGGGCGAGGGCGTCCTCCAGGGCCAGCTCATGCTGGAAACCGAGCACCAGTTCCCGGGCCCGGATCGACGATTCGGCCTGACCCAGCATGCAGACGATATCACGGTATTCGCCAGGCGCCAGTTCAACGGTTACCCGGAGTGCCGCGCAGGGATCAAGGCCCGCGCCGATCCGTTCGGACAACCCGGGCAGTTCCATGCCGATCGGCTGGGCCAGGGAGCGGTTGCGGCCGATAAAGGCGGTGCGGTCGCCGCTGTAGGATTCGGGCGGCGGGGTGATGGCGGCAAACGTGACCCGATAGCCATAGTCCGGGTGGTACCGATTTTGTGCGAAAAGGGCCCGGGTTTCTTCATCCCGGCGGGTGATGACATGCATCCGGGAGGTTTCGCGGTTTTCGCCCAGGGTCAATTCGACGTAATAGGTTACCGAGATCCGGCGTTTCCTCCGGGATGCGTTGGTCAGCCGCAGCCGTTGCAGTTTGACCGGTTGGCCGCCGTTGTCATCGACGGGAACGAAGACCATGAGTTCCTGTTCGATGCCATGGCTGTTGTGCTCAAAGACGGAATATCCCGCTCCATGCCGGGCCCGGTAGGCCACCGGTTCCCGGATCGGCGCCACGGTCGGCGACCAGAAGGCGCCGCTTTCCTCGTCGCGGATGTAGAGGGCCTCCGAGGTCGGATCGAGTACCGGATCGTTGGACCAGCCGGTCAGGCGGTTGCTTTGGCTGTTGCCATACCAGGTGAAGCCGGCCCCGGTTTCACTGATCATGGTCCCGAAGTTTGGGTTGGCGATGACATTGACCCATGGCGCCGGGGTGTTCGTGTCGGGGCCGAGATATATCGCGTATTCCCGTCCATCCGGGGTGAAGCCGCCGAGGCTGTTGAAATATTCCAGCTCCATGAAGGGCAGCGGGGCTGAAGGCTCCGGGGGAACCCGTTTTCGTGCTATCTTCGCTGGCGGCTCGAGGGAATCGACCGGCGCATGCAGCTGCCTCGACAATGGCCCGCGGGCCGCAACGAGGGCGATACTGGCGGCAGCGCTGAGAAGCGTCAGGTCTTCGTCCGGAATCTGGCTTGCGCTCCTGAGAAAGACCGCCCCGGCCCGGTCGGATGCGGCCGTCGGTGAATGGACCTGGATCAGTTGTTCCAGCCGTTCCTGGAGCGGTTGCTCATAACTTCCCGCCTCCTCGTTGAGGATTACCAGGTCGACCGCCAGCCCATGCATCTGCCAGAACGTGCGGGCCTGGAGGAGTTGACGGACCAAGGTGATTTGCCGCGGCTCGCCGATGGTGACCAGGACAATGGGCAGATCGCCCGAGATGCCGTACGGCCACAGGCCGGCCTGGCCCTTGCGATTGTCTTCCAGGCGCCTGGCGGAAGTGCGCAGCAGGCCATTGGGGAACAGCAGGTGACTGGCCAGCTGCTGAAAACGGCGTGCTTCGTCGGGTTGAATGTGCAGCATCTGCAATTGCTGCTGGGCCGAGTGCCAGGCGAAATCCATGGCTCGTTCGGCGGCATGGAACTCGCTGTACTTGTCCATCAAAAAGAGGACATCCTCGCGGCTTGCCCCGGCCGCGAGCACCATGCAGACCTGGAAGCGCTGCCCGGGTTCCAGGGTAATGTCCTGCCGCAGGCTGAGAATCGGATCAAGGACGAACCCCTGGCTGTTGCCAAGATTCTGTACTGCCCCCATGGGCCGGGTCAGATCCCGACCGCGGCCGATAAACCGAGCCCGGTCGGTCTCGAACTGCCACTGCTCCTTGGCCGCCACGTCCGTTCCGGCGGACCCGCAGGTAAGGCGGTGGGCGACATAGAGCGGCGGATCGTCTTTGCTTCGTGGTCGTCGGTAGGCGAGGAGCACCTGGTTTTCGGCAACCGCCTCGGTCTGGATGAACAGTTTGTTGAAGGCCGGATGCTGGCGATCGACGCTGTGGGCGGCCATGGACAGCTCAACGTAGCTGGTAAGGTTGACCTGGCGGCTGCGGTTGGAGTGGTTTACCAAGGTAATACGGCGTACTTCCACGTCGTCTTCCGGCGAGATGCAGATCTCTGTTTCGGTGTCGATGTCGTCAGCACTGCGCCGGAAGACGGCCCGGTCCAGAGTGAAGTCCACCGAATAGCCTTCAGTCGTGCCACCGACCGGATGATAGGTGGCGGACCACAGGCGATCAGGCCCCGTCTCGTGGAAATAGCAGAAAATTCCCCTGCCATCGCAGGTCTGGTCCGCCCGCCAGCGGCTGATTTCCCGGCCTTTCCAGCGGCTATAGCCGCCGCCGCTGTTGGTGACCATCAGATCGTAGCGACCGTTGGACAGCAGCAGGGTCATGGGCGTGATTGTATGGGGGGTGGTATAGGTGCTTGCCGTCGGTGTGATGAGATCCCCGCTCAGGAGCACCGGCTCACTGTCCCTGGTCGAGATCAGGTGCAGCGGCGGCAGGGCCGGGATGCGCTCCTGCAGCAGGGCCTCAAAGGCCCGGACTCGCGGGTCACTGTGGAAGCGGCGGCGGAACGGGGCGTCGTGCAGGAAGTTGGTTAACGCCAGAAAAGCCATGCCCTGGTGGTGGGCCATATAGGCCTCGATAATGACTCCACGCCTGGGATCCTGCGGAGCGAGACCATGCTGGGCCTGCCGGCTGAAATCCATCGCTTCGAAATAGCCGTACTCGGCCAGCATACCCAGGTCGGCCAATCGTTTGAGGTTTTGCACAGCCTTGATCGGGGCGACGTGCAGGGCCAGCAGGGTGGCATAGGGAGCAACCACCAGCTTTTCCTTAAGGCCGCGTTTCAGGCCGAGGATCGGTACGCCGAAGGCCTTGTACTGATAGGTCTTCTCCATGTCGAGGTCGGCAAAGGCCGATTCGGAAATGCCCCATGGCACATGGTGGCTGCGGCCGTAAGCAATCTGCACTGCCACCGCTTCCCCGGCCGCCTTATCGAGCAGCGAATTGTCGTAGGAACGCTGGAACAACAATGGCATCAGGTATTCAAACATGGTCCCGGTCCAGCTGAGCAGCACCCGGCGCCGGCCGATAGCGCCGTAAGGCCGACCCATCGAGAACCAGTGATCCAGGGGGACATCTCCCCGGGCGATGGCCAGAAAACTGGCAAGCCGGGCCTCGCTGGCCAGCAGGTCGTAATTGGAGTCATCAAGGCGGTTCATCGAGACGTTATAGCCGATGGTGAACAGCTTGCGCCTGGGTTCATAGAGAAAGCGCATGTCCATGCCGGCCGACAGTTCATGGATATTTCCGATCAGTCGTTCGACCATGGCCAGGGTTTCACCGGCAAGCCACTGGCCGATGGCAAAGGCGGCCAGGACCTGGTCGAGCCAGGGCAGTAGCGCCGATTCGGCCGGTGGAGACTGCTCCCTAATTCGTCTGAGAATGGTCATGGTCTCGATCCGGCCGTGGGCAAGATCGACGAGTGAGGGCGCCCGGGACAGGTCCTGACGGATGGCCGCACGGGCCGTTTCCCCCAGCGGGGCAAGCTCGTCTCCGGTTTTTTTCGCCAGGATCTCGATCCAGCCCAGATAGCGCTCAGCGTTGACCTGCCAGGCGGACGCCTGTTCCATCAGTTCCGTCGCCCAGGGATTTTTCCCTGCGGCCGTCATGATGGAGGTGAGCTCCGCCACCATCCGGCGCTGCAGATCGAGCTGGTCGACCACGGCTGCCGGGGGGCTGTGCCATTGCTGCAACAGCGCCTCCAGCACCGGCAGATCGCTCTGTTCGGTTCCCGCCTGAACCAGTTCACCTTTCAGGATTTCACCGGTGTCGGCCAGACCGGTGAAGGCCTTGGCACCAAGAAGAGGCTGGTGCAGCAGTTCGCCCAAACCCTGTTCGAGAACCCACAGGGAACCAAGCAGGTTGCCGCTGTCGACGGTGGAGACGTAGCGTGGTTCGAGCGGGGCCAAAGTGTGGAGATCATACCAGTTCAGCAGGTGCCCCTGGTAACGGTCGAGACGGGCAATGCTGTCCATACTGGCACTCAGCCTGTCCGCCACCTGGTTGACGGTCAGGTAGCCGCAATCACCGGCGCCGAGAACGCTGGTCAGCCACAGGCCGATATTGGTCGGGCTGGTACGCATGGCCAAACGGCTCTGGTGGGCAACCTGATAGTTGTCCGGCGGCAGCCAGCAGGTATCGGCATTGACGAAAGACGAGAAATATCGCCAGGTCCGCCGGGCAACCTGCTTGAGCAGAAGGCGGTCCTTTTCCGGCAGCGTCTGTCCTTGCCGCCCGGCGCCCGACGGCAGGTTCAGGAGCCAGCCGAGCAGCGGCCCTGCCAGCCAGAGAACGAGCCAGGGTGCCGCCTGCGGCAGACTGGCCGGCATGACGTGCCAGAGAGTCAGGCCGACCAGACCGCTGAAGACTGCCGCCAGGGCGACACGTGCCACGACCAGAGGTTTTCGCCGCCCGGCCCTTAAGTGGCTGGCCTGCGTCCTCCACTGGAGCAGATCACGCCGGGAGATCAGACACCGGTACCAGGCGCGGCCTATGGCATCAAGAGCAACTGCCGCCTGGTGCGGCAGCAGCGCGGCATCGGCCGTTGCCCGCAGCAGATCGTGCAGGATTTTGGACAGGTCGAGATATTTCAGGCCGCCTCGACTGGTTGCCATGGTCAGCGGCTGGGTCAGAGGATGGATCAGGAGCTGTAATCCGACCACCAGGCCGGCTATCGTGCCGGCTTCCGGGGAGATGAACCAGGAGAGGAGCAGCAGGCCCAGACTGGAGGCCGGCAGCAGACTGCGGCGCAGGTTGTCGAGGATTTTCCAGCGATCCATCAGCGACAGCGGATTTCTGCCCCGACCGCCGGTCGGCTGCGGGACCGAAGGCAGCAGCCAGGCGGCGATCTGCCAGTCGCCGCGGATCCAGCGATGAGCGCGGCTGGAGTAGCTCTGGTAGTCCTGTGGAAAATCATCAAAGAGTTCAATGTCGTTGGCCAGCCCCACCCGCACATGGGCTCCCTCGAGCAGATCATGGCTCAGCACCCTCCCCTCCGGGAATCGCTCCGACAGCAGCCGGCTGAAGGCATGGACGTCGTAAATTCCCTTGCCCTGGTAGGAGCCTTCGCCGCTCAGGTCCTGGTAGACATCGGAAATCGCCTGGGTATAGGGATCGACACCGATGGCATCGGCAAACAAACGGCTGAAGATCGATCGATTGGTGCTTTCCAGGGTCGGACTCACTCGCGGCTGGATGATGGTATACGTGCCGGCGATGATGCGCCCCCCCGCATCGAAGCGCGGCTGGTTGAGAGGGTGGGCCAGGGTTTCGATGAGTCGGCGGGCTGTGCCGTGCGGCAGCTGGGTGTCGCTGTCGAGGGTGATGACAAAGCGGACGTCGGTCAGTCGCTGCCGGTCGCCGACAGTGACCAGGGGGCCGGCCGTCTCGGGTCGTGTCCCGTCAATCAGGCGGTTGAGCTCCTCCAGTTTGCCCCGCTTGCGTTCCCAGCCGATGAATCGCTGCTCGGACGGGCACCAGCTGCGGGGCCGGTGAAACAGAAAAAACCGCTCGCCGCTATGGCGGCGGTTGAGCTCTGCAATGAGTGCGGATGCGGTCTCAAGCAGGTGAACATCTCCCTGGCAGGAGGACGTCGGCGAGTCGGTATAGTCGGCGAACAGGCTGAAAAAAAGATTCGCGTCCTTGTTGGCAAGGGAGCGGATTTCCAGTTTCTCCACCTCCGCATGAATCGTGTCGACATCCACCAGCATCATCGGTACGACCACCAGAGTGCGGAAGGCATCGGGGATTCCCTTGTCCTCGAAATCCATTTTCGGCAGGGTTCGAGGCGGCAGCAGTCGAGAAATCAGGTAGTTGACTACTTCGATCGCCAGCTGGCTGACCGGGATCAACAGCAGCAGTACCAGACCGGCAACAAGCAGAGCGGACTCTCCGGCGACCGAGCCGCCGGAGAACAGGGCGAAGAGCGCAATCGGTACCGCCAGCAGCAGGGAAAAGGTGCCGACGGCGAATAGATAGAAAGCGGTGTGGTGACGATAGATCCAGGCCAGCAGCCGGTACCGGCGTGTCTCGCGGCAGGCCAGCAGCTGGGCCAGTTCGGCCCTGCTCTCGCCGATCAGCCAGGTGCCGACATGGCTGCGACGTTTGTCGGCGTCTGCCTCACCGTCTGCCCGGCTCGCCTGTTGAATCGCCTCTTCGGCGACCTGTTCTTCGCTGCGGGCTGCAGCCAGGGCGAGTTCCTCGATGGCCCGTCGGCAGCGGTCGCGGGTGGCAAAATCCGTCCCGGCATAGATTCCGGCGGGATCCCGGCGCACTATCTGTTCCACCCGGCTGATGTTCTCGAACACATCCCGCCAGTCCAGCAGGGCGAGCTGGCGCAGACTGGTGAAGGCGTTGCCGCAGGAAAGCTGTTCTCTGGTCTGACGGTTCTGCTCCCGCAGACTGATGTCGTAGAGCGGGTCCTTGAAGATACGTTCGAGCCAGCTCCGGACCGGCGCCAGGGCCGCATCCTCGTCATAGAGCAGGCCGGTCAGCTGGGCCCCGAAATAAGGACTGGGCTGCGGCTCGGCCTTGGCCAGTTCCGCCAGAATCATGAAGAGCTGGTTGGAACCGTGACGATTGGCAGCTGTCAGCCGGTTGGCCCAGAGATCGGCCAGTTGGCGTTCGCGCAGGTCCTCAAGGGCGGTGACGGCGAAACTCTGGATGTTTTCGATCAGGGCGATGCGCAGCATCTGGGGAACAGCCCACAGTTCTCCGATGGTCAGGGTTCGGACGGACTGGTAGGCCTCGATGAAGGCCAGGACATTCTCCCGGTCTAGGCGCAGGTCGGTGTGGGAGACAAGGTCCTTGGCCAGGCCGTAGATGCACGGCAGTCCCCGGTAGTAGGCCGAAGCGAGAACCGGCAGGCGCAGGTAAAAACTCCGGGGAAGATTAACCAGGACATCGCGGGTGTTGCCCTCAAGGATGTATTCGTTGTCAAGTATCCAGTCGGCCGCCGGCGTTGTCCTCTGCTCCAGGTGGGTTGCGGCGGAGAGATCGGCGCAGACCCGGCGGATCCATGTTTGCGATTTCCTCAGCCGTTTCAACAGTTCAATGGAACGATTCGGCCGTGAGTCCACTACCTGCTCACCGGCATGGCGCCGGGCATGTTCCTTGATCTGGGTCGAGGACAGCTTCACCGCCCGCACCCGTTCCCTGACCCGTCTCTCGCGTCTGGGGTGGATGACGAACAGGGCGGGGTGGGTCTCGCCGCTTTCACGCAACAGCGCCATCGGACGCTGCAGAGAATCGACGGGCGTCTGGAGGATGAGGACGGACTCACCGGGCATCAGCCAGCGGCTGTGATCGTCAATCACCCCGGTCTCGACGCCATGCCGGGAGCGTCGCAGCCAGATCAGTGCCGCCGCCGTCCCGATGGCACCACAACCGAGGACCAGGGCCAGCGACACGGCAAGGCTCCAGGGCGGCAGGGACAACGGGCCGAACCAGGCCAGAAGCGCCAGCGCCGCCATCCCCGCGGACAGGCAGGCGACCACGCCGGCCTTGAAGGCCAGGCGGCGGAGAAACGGGTCCGTAACCTGGATATTGCCGTCCAGGCCCTTATGCACCAGGGCGGTACGGCCATATCCCTGTCGTCTCAGTTCCCGGAGGGCGTCGCGACCTTCCTCCTGCTTTATGAAATATCCGATAAGAATGGCTGAGCTCACAGGTATCCTTTATTATCTATTAAACTGAGTTGTCCGGATCTCCGGTCATCGTCGGAACATGCATCCGCTGGCAGGATCCGGGAAAAAAACCGTGCAGATCGATTCCGGAGAGGGACTCGAGGGTGACTGGCGAAAACGGTGGGGCGGTTTATCGCACAGCGTTTCCCGTGCCTCGGTGTTGCAATTTCCATGCAAAAACTGATAACGGCATCCGGCTGAACTCACGGCGCGGTTATGCCGCCGTCGCCATGTCGATAACCGGTCAATTCCGAGATCGGGTTCGACCGGCCTCTCCGACCCTCCAAGGCCCTGAGATGAAGAGGTGGATGATTGGGGATGCAATTTTTTCCAAACGTTGGGCGCGATAAAGACTGAACGGGTCCGGTGCTCGATATAACCTGCACAGGGCCATTCCCTGCCGGCTCGGGCACCGATGAAGGGGGCTAGATATAACCAGTGGTGAAATATGACCACGAACCTCCGGCTCTGCATGGCGGCAGAAATCTCATTTGTCAGCAGATTGTTATTGAAAATCGAAGTGATGGAATTCCTTCCAGCAAGTCATAAAGTGCTGGCACAGCGATTGCTTGGTGTGGAAGTGTCGGCTGAATACTCCTTGAGATGATTGTCGCCGGCCTCAGTTGAGATAGGAGCTGACAGTTTTTCGGCAAGAGTGCCGACGATGCTATCAGCATTGCCCGGAGCAATACGATAAACGGAAGAGAGACGGTAGCTATCTTGCATGGCGGCTGAAATGATTACCACTATGAGGAGCATCGGGAAGAGTACATGACAAACATTCTCAGGACCATCATGAATGTGCTGCCGGGTAAGCAGAAGGAAGTCGTGCAGACATTGTTGTCACTGCCCCAACCATCGGTCAACGAGGGTTGCTTGAGCTACGATATTCTGGGCGACATAGAGAACACAAATGTTATCAACCTGGTTTCGGAATGGCAGACCCGCAGGCAACTCAACCGATATATTTCGTCCGACAGGTTCAGCGTCCTGCTCGGGACCAAGAGTCTCTTGTGCGAACCGTTGGACATTCAAATCCTGAACGTTTCAGAAGCAGAAGGTATGGAGGCCGTCAGTGCGCTGCGGAGAAAAGAAACCGCTCCGGGCAAATTTATGCGGGAAGACGGTTGACGATATGAAAAATTTCCTTCTTTGTTTTAGAATTCCCGATACGTTCTCGATGCTTACCTGGTTTCGTCGGCAAGAATTCTGCCTTTCCGCCGCTCAACCGCACCGCTTTCTGTCTTTTTTCGCTCGGCATTCCAGCTTGATTTTC
>CAZUJZ010000123.1:0-11598 GCA_964620665.1 uncultured Desulfofustis sp.
GAGAAAAAAATTTTCCATTGCCGTACACTACCGCACAGTGGAAGAAAAATACATCGATCGGGTTAAAGAAGCAGTCGATGCGGCAGCCGGAAAGCACCCTGCGCTGAAACAGTCGGGGGGCAAAAAGATCTTTGAACTCCAGCCGGGCATGGACTGGAATAAAGGCAAGGCGCTGCTCTGGCTGCTGGACAAGCTGGACCTGGATAGCCCCGATGTTGTCCCCCTCTACATCGGAGACGACGAAACCGACGAACACGCCTTTGCTGTGCTGGAAAACAGAGGGATCGGGGTCGCGGTCATGGAGCAGCCGCGGGATACAAAGGCCCGATACAGATTGAGCAGTCCTGACGATGTCAGGATTTTTCTGGAAAATATCATCGCAACCCTAAAAGGAACGGCCTGATGTCTGTATGGTCTCTTGTCTATAACGACTACAACCCTCAACAGGAAAAACTCCGAGAAGCCTTGTGCACCCTTGGCAACGGTTATTTTGCCACCAGAGGCGCGGCTTTTCACGCCCGGGCAACCACTATCCATTATCCCGGAACTTACCTGGCCGGGGGCTATAACCGCCTGGAGACCAGGATAAAGGATAAGCTCATCGAGAATGAAGACCTGGTCAATATGCCCAACTGGCTCTCCCTGAATTTCAGGTATTCAGGCGTGGGATGGTTTGATCTTGAAGAGGTCACCATCCTGGATTACCGGCAGGAACTGGACATGGAAAAAGGTTTGTTGCTCCGCCACGTAAAATTCGAGGACACCGAGGGAAAGCGCACCGTCCTGAAAGAGCGGCGCATGGTCAATATGGCGAAACCGCATCTGGCGCTTCTGGAAGTGAGCTTCACTCCGGAAAACTGGAGCGGTGAAGTGCACTTCAGGTCCGCCCTGGACGGCACGGTGACCAACAGCGGGGTCGCCCGCTACGAAGGGTTCAACAACAAACATCTTGAACCGGTGGAAACCGGGGTGGTCTCCCCTGAAACAATCTATCTCAAGGTCAGGACCAGCCAGTCCGAACTTCTGGTTGCCCAGGCCGCCAGACTGCGGGTTTTCACAGACGGGGAACGCCAGAAAATAGAACCTGAGGTCCGGGAAAAACCCGGATACATTGCCCTGGACTTCACCCTCCCGGTCCAGAAAGGCGTGGAGTTGACCCTGGAAAAAGTAGTGGCCCTTTATACCTCCCGGGACAACGCCATAGCCGAATGCGGGCTGGAGGCGCGAAAGCTGGCCGTCGGCGCCGGAGATTTTGACACCCTGCTGGAGCCGCATATTCTGTCCTGGAAGCATTTATGGCGCCGGTTCAGTGTGCACTACGAGGAGAAAAGCCCGCCCCGTAAAGACCGAACGGGCATGATCCTCCATCTCCATACCTTCCATCTGCTTCAGACTGCCTCGGTAAACACCCTGAATCTGGACGCGGGCGTGCCCGCCAGGGGGTGGCACGGGGAAGCCTACCGGGGCCATATCTTCTGGGATGAACTGTTTATCTTTCCCTTTTTCAATCTCCGTATACCGGAAATCACGCGCACACTGCTCATGTACCGGTATCGTCGCCTTGATGAAGCCCGATCCGCAGCCAGAGAGGCCGGTTACTGCGGCGCCATGTATCCCTGGCAGAGCGGGAGCAACGGGCGGGAGGAAAGTCAGGAGATTCATCTCAATCCCAAATCCGGACGGTGGATTCCGGATCATTCCCGAAGACAGCGCCATGTCAACGCTGCAATCGTCTACAATATCTGCAAATATTTTCAAGCCACCCAGGACATGGAATTCATTTCATTCTATGGTGCGGAAATAGTCCTGGAAATAGCCAGGTTCTGGGCTGATATTGCGACGTATAATCCAGAGCTGGACCGTTATGAAATCCTTGGGGTAATGGGACCCGATGAATACCATGAAGCGTATCCGGATGCCGGCGAGCCCGGCTTGAATAACAATGCCTACACCAATGTCATGGCCGTATGGGTGCTTACAGAAGCACTGGGCTTACTGGAAACCATTCCCGAAGACAGAAGAGCGGAAATTATTGAAGATTTATCTCTGAAAGAGTCAGAACTGGAGTTGTGGCGGACCATCAGCCGGAAAATGCGCCTCTGCTTTCACGGAGACGGCATCATCAGTCAGTTTGAGGATTATGACAAACTGGAGGAGTTCGATTGGGATGGGTACCGGGAAAAATACGGAGACATCCAGAGGCTGGACAGGATACTTGAAGCTGAAGACGACACCCCTAACCGGTACAAAGCCTCCAAACAGGCAGATGTTCTGATGCTGTTCTATCTCTTTTCCGCAGAAGAACTGGAAGGGATTTTTCAGCAGCTGGGCTATGCCTACGAGTATGAAACGATACCCAAAAATATAGATTATTACATAAAACGGACATCCCACGGTTCCACGCTGAGCTGGGTAGTGCATTCCTGGGTTCTGGTCAGGAGCGACCGGACCCGTTCCTGGGATCTCTTTGCCAACGCCCTGGAAAGTGATATCTCGGATATCCAGGGGGGGACAACGGCTGAAGGGATCCATCTCGGGGCCATGGCCGGGTGTATAAACATCATCCAGGAGGGTTACACGGGCCTGGAAACCCGGGGAGACGTTCTCTGGTTCAACCCCTCTCTTCCTGTGGAACTCGGCCGGATTTCCCTGCAGATACACTATCGGGGGCATAATCTGAGTGTGGAGATTTTTCCCGATATGCTGAAGGCTACAGCATGCAGGGCAATGGAAAAACCGATCCGCATCGGCCACAGAGAAAAAGTTTATGAACTTGAACAGGGAAAAACCATTGAAATAACAATAACTTGAAGTGTTAGGGGGCGGAACGCAAAGCTCTGGCGGGAACCCATTGGCACCATTGAAACTCAAATTGTGGTATCATTTCGGTATCATGTTTAAAAGCGCGGTTATAGCTGAGCCACCCAGCCACGTTCGCAGAAGGAGAAAGGTGCAATGAAACAGACTGTTTCATGCAGGCAACAATCATCTTTCCGGCGCATGGCCCTGATCGTTTGCCTTATTACCGGCGCGACCGGCTGCAACCCGGCTCCACACCACTTCTCATCTCCCGGTCGCGGCGAATACCCTCTTGCCGCGGCAGCTGCACACGAGCGCACTACCGATTCATCATCCGCCCAGGCGATCTCTTCGCAGTCTCTCCCCGAACTGCCGCTGAGCCTGCAGGAGGCTCTTGAAACGGCGCTGCGTAACAATCCCGGACTCATCGGCGCCGCCTGGCAGATCGAACAGGCCACGGCTCTGCGCGCACTCGCCGAAGCACGTTTCTGGCCGCACCTGTCATTTTATACCGAGTACACGCAAGGCGACGCTCCCTCGGCCTACCTGTTCAAGAAAATCGACCAGCGACAACTGCCGCCCAGACCTGACTTCAATGACCCCGGCTGGTTCGAGAATTTCGAGTCCGGCATCAGGGCACGCATCAATCTCTACAACGGCGGCACCGACCTACTGGCCCACCAAATAGCCGAAAACCGGGTAAAAATCTCGCAGCTCGGTCGTGACCAACTCACCAATGAACTCGTTTCACAAGTCATCAAATCCTATTTTGCCGTACTGGCAGCGGAAGATTTTATAAAAATTGCCGAGGAATCAGTGGCCACGGTAAGCGAGCAACTCCGGATCATGCGCGTTCGCCATCAGGGCGGAGCAGTACTCAAATCCGATGTGCTCTCCATGGAAGTCAGGCTGGCGCAAACCAAAGAACAGGTGGTTTCAAGCCGCAACCGGCTCAACCTTGCCCGCGCCTCTCTGGTCACTCTGCTCGGTCTCGACCCGGGCTCCTTCTCTCAGAAAAAGCCGCTGCTCTCCTCCTCGGAACCTGACCTGACCGGGATACCGCAGCACTATGAGGACGGCGTGGTGCATGCGATGAGCAGAAGGCCGGAACTCGCACAGGCACGCCAAAAACTGATCAACTCCAGACTGGCACTCGACTCCGCCAAGCGTTCCTACCTGCCCAGACTCGATCTCACGGCAACGTACTATCTGGACGATTCCGAACTGGATTACGACGCCACGCGGGATAACTGGACAGCAGCTTTGCTGCTCAACTGGGATCTGTTCAAAGGATTCTCGCGATCGGCCGAAGTACAGCGCTCCAAGGCGATGGTCGAGCAGATGCTGGCTGCCGACAGACAAACCGTCCTGGCCGTAAAACTGGATGTAAAAAGCGCCTATTTCAACCTGGAGGAGGCCAGAAGCCGCTATCAGGTGGCCCAAAGCAGCGTCGACAGTGCCGAGGAGTCCTTCCGCCTTGTTCGGGAACATTATCAGGGTGGGGCGGTGACGATAACCCGTTACCTGGAGGCCGAACTCGACCGCAGCCGGGCCCGCATCAGGGCTACCGCGGCCCACTACGACACGATCAAGGCACATGCCGAAGTGGCACGTGCCCTGGGACAATGGGCGAATCCGGTCGATGATGGCAGCGCCCTGCAGCAGGACGACACCGTCTCTGCCGGTACAGTCCAGCTGTCTGGAGAACAATCACCGAGCATGGAGCACTGATCGTATTACCCGGCCCTGCCGGCCGGCCCAAAAAATGTGCATGGGAGCAGTCTATGACCCTGAAAAAGTCAGTTTGTGGCCTTGCCCGTTTGGGACTTGCCGTAATGAGTCTGTTGGCGGCCTCCAGCGCCTTCTCATCCGAGGACAGCGGGATACCCCCAAGAGCGCCGCAGGAACAATCCGGCTTCAGGACCGCAACCGTTGAAGTACAGACGATCACTGAATGGTATGATGCCGTCGGCACTGTCGTACCGAAAACCCAGGCACGCATCGAACCGCGGATCGCCGCTCAGGTCAACGAGGTTCTGGTGCAGGCAGGAGATGAGGTGGAGCGGGGAGAACCGCTTATCCAGCTGGAAGATGACCGGCTCATGTCGAAACTGTCCCAGGCCAGACAATCGTTGCAGTCGGCCATTTCCCGGCGCGAGCAGGCACGGCAGGGGGTCAACAGTGCTGAAGCGGCTTTTTCTCAAGCCAAATCAGCTTTTGCACGCATCGAGCGCTTCTATGAGGCACAAGCCAGTACAGAGCAGGAATTCGAAGAGGCCCGCTCCCGGTTTCTACAGGCGCAGGCAGCCCTGCAGCGCGCCGAAGACGGCCTCTCCGGTGCAGCAATCGGAGTCCGCCTGGCCGAGGAGATGGTCGAGGAAGCGACCATCGCTTTGGCCTATGCCACCATTACGGCGCCGGCAGCCGGCAAGATCCTCAAAAGGCTGGTGGATCCAGGCGACATGGCCATGCCGGCCAAACCGCTCCTCATCCTTCGCACCGCCGGCGGGTTGCAACTCGAGGCCAGTGTCCGGGAGGGGCTGATGGGAACAATCAGGCTGGGCGATACACGCAGCGTGGAACTGCCGACCATAGGCCGTACAGTCGACGCCACTGTCGCTGAAATCGTCCCCTTCATCGATCCGCTGACCCGCACCTTTCTCGTCAAGGCGAGTCTTCCGGAAGCTGAGAGCATCTATCCGGGCATGTACGGCAAGCTCCTCATCCCTGTAGCCGATACCCAGGTAATCCTGGTGCCCAGAGCCGCGGTGCGCCAGATCGGTCAGCTGGAACTGGTGCTGGTCGGTGGTGAAGGTGACAGCGTCGAACGTCGCTTCATCAAAACCGGCAGGCTGCATGACGACAAATTTGAAGTCCTCTCCGGCCTGAACGGCGGCGAGCAGGTACTGCTGGAATCTGAAAACGATGTCTGAACACACCCCCCGGGATACCGGGCTGATTGCCCGCATCGTCCGTCCCTTTCTGGCCGGCCCACCGGCTATCATTGTGCTGTTGATTGCCCTCTGTCTCGGGGCGACGGCCATCTTGATCACACCGCGCGAGGAAGACCCGCAGATTGTGGTGCCTCTTGCCGATATCTATGTCCAGGCTCCCGGCGCCAGCCCCAAAGAAGTGGAAAAACTGGTAGCCACCCCGCTGGAACAGCTGCTCTGGCAGATCGACGGAGTCGAGTATGTCTACTCCATATCACAGAGGGACATGGCGATTGTCACCGTCCGTTTTTTCGTCGGTGAAGACATGGTCGAATCGCTGGTGAAGCTGCATGACCAGATAAGGATGCACACCGATCTCGTCCCTCCCCTTGTCAAGGGCTGGGTAATCAAGCCGGTGGAGATCGACGATGTGCCGATCGTCAATCTCACGCTCCACTCCACCCGCTACGACAGCCATGAGCTCAGGCGCATCGGTGAAGAGGTGCTCTGGCGCTTATCGAGACTGGAGGACATCTCGCGTACCGGGATCGTCGGCGGGGAGCAGCGGGAGGTGCGGGTCGAGCTGCTTCCCGAGAAGATGAACGGCTACCAGATCACCATGCTCCAGGTGCACAGGGCATTGCAGGGTGCAGATGCCGCCGTCACCGCCGGCGTGATCGACCAATTCAACACGAACTATACCGTGACCAGCAACTCCTTTCTGCTTTCGGCTCACGACGTGCGCGGTTTGGTAGTCGGTGTCCACCAGGGCAGGCCGATCTATCTGCGAGACATCGCTGAAATCATCGACGGGCCTGCCGAAATCAGCCATTACACCAGGATCGGCCACTCGCATGAGTATCGCCAGGCCAATGACCTCGAAAATAGTCCCCTCACCTCACCGGCAGTCACTCTGGCTATCGCCAAGAAGCAAGGGACCAATGCGGTCGAGGTCTCTCGAAACATCATGGACGAGTTGGAAAAACTGAAAACCAGCGTAATTCCGGATCAGGTTGAGGTGACCGTCACCCGCAATTACGGCTACACGGCCCAGGAAAAAGTCAACGACCTGCTCTCGTCGCTGTTTTTTGCCATTGCCACCGTGGTTATCCTGCTCGCCTTTGCACTCGGGTGGCGCGAAGCGCTGGTGGTAGCCGTGGCGGTCCCCATCAGCTTCAGCCTGGCCTTGTTCTGCAACTTTCTGCTGGGCTATACCATCAACAGGGTCACCCTTTTTGCTCTCATCCTCTCTCTCGGTCTGGTGGTCGATGACCCGATCACCAATGTCGATAATATTCAGCGCCATATTTTCACGAGGAAACGCACCCCTCTGCAGGCGACTCTTTTCGCCGTCAGCGAAGTGCTGCCGCCGGTAATCATCTCGACCATCGCCATTATCATCTCATTTATCCCGCTGTTTTTCATTACCGGCATGATGGGTCCCTATATGGCGCCGATGGCGGTAAATGTCCCGCTGACGGTCACCTTCTCCACCATTGCGGCTCTCACCGTGGTACCCTGGATGACGTACAGGCTGCTGCGCAACCACCCTCAAGCAGGCGGCAAAACCGGCGAGAAGGGCAACAATCCCAACGACTCGGATGGTGCGCCCGGCTGGGTTTTACGCATCTACCGCCCGATGGTCTCGCCCTTTCTCGAGTCCAGATCTAAGCGCTGGCTGCTGCTGATCACCATTGCGGTCCTGCTCTGTGCCTCGTTGAGTCTCGTGCTTTTCAGGCTGGTGCCGTTGAAGATGCTGCCGTTCGACAACAAGAACGAATTCCAGATCGTCATCGACATGCCCGAAGGCACGACGCTGGAAACCACCGATGCCGTCGTGCGCCATTTCGAGCGTTTCCTTCGCACCGTCCCGGAGGTGACCAACTACACCGCCAACGTCGGTATCCCCTCGCCAATGGATTTCAATGCCATGGTGCGACATTATTATCTGCGCAGCCGCCCGCACCAGGCCGATATACGGGTCGATCTCAAGCTCAAGGATGAACGGGAGATGCAGAGCCACGCCATCGTCTTGCGGCTGCGCGACAAACTGATGGAAATAGCAGATGAAAACGGCGCCGCGATCCAGCTCGTGGAAGTCCCTCCGGGCCCGCCGGTACTCTCCACCATCGTCGTGGAACTCTACGGAACACCGGACAAGACCTACGACGAACTGGTGGCGGCCGCCGATCAGATTAAACAATTGATGGCAAAAGAGCCGTCAGTCGTGGATATCGACGACATGACGGAAGCGGTCCATGAGCGCTACGATTTCGTGGTCGACCGGGAAAAAGCGGCGCTGCACGGTGTTTCAACCGAGGCCGTCACCAGCAGTCTGCGCATGGCGGTCAACGGCGCGACTCCGGCCAGGATTCATGACACCGACGAACGCCAGCCGCTGCATGTGCGGATGATCCTCCCGAGAGAGGCGCGAAGCAGCATGCAGGCTCTTACTGAAATACCGATGATGACCAAACATGGCGGTATAGTGCCGCTGGCCGAGTTGGTCGATGTCCGCCGGATCACCAACGAGCAGACCATCTATCACAAAAATCTCGAACCGGTGGTCTATGTCATCGCCGAGATGGCCGGCCGCGCGCCGGGTGAAGCCATACTTGACATGCAGTCGAGGCTCTCCGGGAATCCACTGCCCCGTGGCATCGAAGCTCAGTGGGCGGGTGAGGGGGAATGGCAGATCACCCTGCGGGTGTTTCGGGACATGGGTCTTGCCTTCGCCGCCGCGCTGATAGGTATTTTTATCCTGATGATCATTCAGACCACTTCATTTCTGATGCCGGTGCTGATCATGATGGCCATCCCGCTGACCCTGATAGGCATCATGCCCGGATTCTGGCTGCTCAATCTGATCCTCGGCGGTCAGGTAGGCGGTTATCAGAACCTGGTCTTCTTTACCGCCACCAGCATGATCGGTATGATAGCCCTGGGCGGCATCGTTATCCGCAATTCGGTCGTTCTCATCGAATTTATCCAGGGTTCACTGGCGGAGAAGATACCGGTCAAGGAAGCGATCCTGCGGAGCGGCGCCATCAGGATGAGACCGATCGTCCTCACCGCCCTGACGACCGCTCTGGGAGCCTGGCCGATCACGCTTGATCCGATTTTCTCAGGACTTGCCTGGGCCCTTATTTTCGGCTTGCTGGCCTCTACGCTGTTTACCCTGCTGGTGGTGCCGGTCAGCTACTATGCATTTTATGGTACCAAGATGGAGCAAAAAGACGAAAAACCAGAAGCTTGATCTCTCAACGAGCCCCGGTCGAAATGCTACGGGTTATCTCCTGGCCGGCAATGTCTTGACGAAATCGCGTGCCTGGCTGAGCCATTCGCCGAGCGTCTCATCGGAGCGCAGGGCCAGCGACGGGATCGTCACCCAACCGGTCATGGGTCTGCCGGTGATGTCGCAGGGTTGCACATATTCCAAATCAAGCGCCAGTCGGGCGCTGGTTCCTCCCAGGCGCAGTATCAGAGAATCTCCGCGGATGCCGCAAAGCACATTGCCGTGCAGCAGGAAAAAAATCCCCCCGAACATACGCCTGGTGGCAACTCCTTCCCAGTCGGCGACGAGTTGATGAACCCGCTGAACCAGCGTTTCGTTATGGGCCATTATAAACTCCTCCAGGCTATGCCGCAGCATTCCCGAAGCACGATCGGTGCACCGCCAAAAGCCGTGACGGAGCCATCGAATGTATGGATATCAGTGGTCGTGCGGCAAATAGTAGTCAAGCAGCACCTCAATCGCCTCTTTGAGCGCCTCGGCGTAGGAGGCCTCGCTGTTCTGCTTGGCCTCCATCGCGGCAATGATCACCCGGTGATGGTTCACCAGCCGCGCCTCGTAATCGTCCTGGTCCGGCTTTACCCGCTGGGTGAGAAAATAGTCGCTTATGGTGGCGATAATGTTTTGGGCATGCTGCTCCTTGTTCATGATCCAGCGCACCAGCTGGTTCTGAGCCTGCGGCTCGCTATTGCCGGCCAGCTCGTTGATGAGCTTGATCGATTTTTCCACGGTTGCCGCATCTTCGAGCATCGACTGAACACGGGCATGGTCGTCGTAGATCCCGCAGGGTATCTGACAATGGGCAGCAGCCTGGCCTTGAACCAGGGCCAGGGAACTAAAGATGGTGATGGCCAGAATGACAACTGCGTTTCGGTACCAGATCATAATTGATTTCCTCCTCGGTTCGTCTCGCGCATCTACGCGTGAACAGGTATTTGGCAAGGTGCCTGTGTCCGCCCGCCGAGTGGGTAATCAAACACACGCTGTTTGAGCACCGCTGGTCCGGACGAGCGGAGATGTCACAAGGAGTGCTCTCTGCTGAACACTCTTGATTCGCTCTTTGTTGCTGTCAAGCATTTAAGGTGAACCGATTCCCGGGATCCGTTCACCATAAGTCGGGTCGACCTTCGAGACGGCCCCTCCGGCGAGCAGACCATTCAAAGTAGCCGGATGGGCTGACAAAAATAGTAATTTTGAGGTGCATGGGCATCGCCTTGTAAACTCGGTTGGTGTCGACACTCTAGGGGCGGAAGCGCTTATGGGCCTCGTTGACGATAATCGCCGTTGCCGCAATCCCCACGGCTGCGGCCCAGGTTATCGCATCGAGCGGGGTAAAGCGCAGCAGCTCCTGAGTTACCGGAATGTAGAGCGCGGCGATGTGAATTGCCAACGAGGTGAGAACCCCGATAAAAAGCAGTTTGTTTTTCATCAGGCTTTTTTTGAAAATGGACACCGACTCACTGCGACAATTAAACACATGGACCTTCTGGAAGAGCACCAGGGTGGTCAAGGCGGCCGTCCGGGCCACATCGAGATTTTCATTGCCGCCACCCGACTTCCACCAGAACATCAGCAGGGTGCCGGCGGACAGCCACACCCCGACCAGCACCAAGCGCTCGAGCAGGATGCCGTTGAGCACCCCCTCTTTGGGCGGGCGGGGACTGCGGTTGTAGAGAGCCTCCTCGCCCGGTTCAAAAGCCAGAGCCACATCGGCGATACCGTTGGTGACCACATTGCACCACAGTATCTGAGCCGGAAGAAGGGGCAGCGGCCAACCAACAATCAGCGCCGAGAGGATGATCAGGATATCGGCGGCGCCGGTGCTGAGCAGGAAAAAGGTGGCCATGCGTATATTGCGAAAGGCGGTGCGGCCCTCCCGCACCGCCGCATAGACACTGGCGAAGTCGTTGTCCGTTATCACCATGTCGCTGGCCTCCTTGGCCACGTCGGTTCCGGCCCCCATGGCGGCGCCGATATGGGCCGTTTTCAAAGCGGGGGCATCGTTGACGCCATCACCGGTAACGGCGACAATTTCATTGCTTTCTTTGAGGCGTTTGACCAGCCGCAGTTTCTGCAGGGGCTCCACCCTGGCAAAAACATTGGTCGTTTTCACTATGGCATCGAACTCATCATCATCCATACCCTTGATTTCTCTGCCGGTGCGGGCCTCGAGCAGGGTCTCGGCATCTTTCGTTTCAGTCGTGTAGATCTCTTTTCCGCCCCGTATCAGCGGCTTGTGCAGATGGATCTTGCCGGCAATGGCCGACGCCGTGCGGGCATGGTCGCCGGTAACCATAATTACCCGGATTCCCGAACGGTGGCAGTTATCTATGGCTCTCACCGCCGACCGTCTCGGCGGGTCGAGCATGCCCTGCATTCCCACGAAGATGAGATCATCCGCTTGGTCCGCGCGAACATCGTCGGCGGTTTTCTTGCCATATCCCACAGCCATGGCCAGGACCCGCAGTCCCTCCCCCGCCATCTCTTCGCTCTGGGTGATCAAGTGCTCGCGATCCAGTTCCTCGACACCCTGAGAGCTCATCCGGCGGCTGCACATGTCGATTATTTTCTCGG
>CAZUJZ010000124.1:0-6025 GCA_964620665.1 uncultured Desulfofustis sp.
CCGGGCCTTCACGAGGCAGCCTCTGAGAGGATCAACCAGCCCGGGGAGTTCAGCCTGTGGAGCTGATTTTCGTATAAAAAATCCGGCAGCGATTCAATAGAAAAGCTGGTTGATCAGCGGTTCGCGCGGCTCTTTGATAAACTCGCCGCTGCCTTCGGCGGTCTTCAGGCCGAACATGGCGAGCACGTTTTTGTCCATGTAGAGGCGATAGGAACGGGCCGCAATGATCGTGGTGTCGTGCGGATTGATCAGACGGGCGGAGATATACAGGGTCCGCTGAGCCATCGAGGTGGTGCCGACCAGAATGGCTTGGGCGGGCTGGGTCTCTTTCAGCAGGGCCAGGTGCCGGGACAGGACAGTTTCACCCGATTTCGGTTGGATGACCAGGTCGGGACGCAGTTTGATCTCCTTGACCGTATAGCCGAGCTGGACCAGGCGGGCCGCCAGATGCTCCTGTAGTAATCTGCCGAAATGAGAGGTTCGCTCCAGTTCATTGTTGTCGACGAAGGTGGTGGTCAATACCGGTAGATTCGGCTGGCGCGGCAACAATGGCGGAAAGGCCTGAGCGACAAGGTCGTCGGCGATTTCGTTGGCAAATTCGATCAGGTCGACATCCCTGCCGAGGCTGCTTTCCAGGCGTGTTTCGTTGAATGCGGCGCAGCCGGTCAGCAACAGGAGCGTCAGCAAAAACAGGGACAACATCGTCGTCCCGCGATACGGTCGCCGTATGCGGAGGACGGAGCTCGACAGAAGAGGCATGGCGATTTTCCTCGGTGGTATGGCGGACATCTTAAATTCCGGTCGTCTCGGCCGGCGTGACGGCGGCTGCCGGTTCCGGTTCGTCAACGGTCGCACTCGGCAATTGCCCGCTGCTCGGCGGCCCGGAGTCGGGGGAGCTCAGCGTGATCTGGGCCGGAGAAGATGTGGTGTTGTAATGCCAGGAATCGGTGGTATTGATATAATAAATACTGGTATCTCTGTAGAGATACTTGTTTCTGGCGATCATCGAGGTGGTGATTACCACCTCGAACCGATCGAGGGCGTTGTAGGCCGCGTTGAGTGCATCGATGCCGCCGGCCATGGCCATCGCGGCCAGTTCCCAGGGCGCGTTGCGCAGCACGATGATGCCGGCGGAGACCGTCGTCAGCAGTCCCGGCCGAATGGTCCGCAACCGTTGGGCATGATGGTAGACCGGCTGCGCCTTGTAATGCACGACAATCGTATCGTCGGTCGGTGTGGCGCTGGTCGGCACGCCGAGAGCGACCAGGTTGGTGATCAGCAGATCCCTGAAGGCCTCGTCGAAGACCGAGGTCTCGGTCGGTCGACACGGAGTGTCCTCGTCTCCGCAGGTCTGCCTGACAAAAACCGGAGCGGTGATATAATCGCCGAGGATCAGGGCGGTATTGATCTCACCTGCCACATCGGCTGCCAGGACGTCCCAGTGGTGGCCGGCCTGCATTTTCTGCTGGTCGGAATAGACGTAGGCCGCCGGTTCGGGAACCCTGCCGCAACTCGCCGCCACCAGGGACGACAGGACCGCGACCAGGACAAAGAGCTGTTGCTTCATTCCTGCCTCATCGTGAATTGTCAGTTGATGTCTCTGTATCGGATGTTTGGTGGAAAACTATAGCAATTCGGGGAAAAACGGCCGTGTTATGGTGTAACCGGAGGCATGGCGGCAACGGGGGGAGATAGCCCGTTGCCTGCAGCGCCTTCCGCGGTTATGGTGTTGTCTGGGCCGGCCGGTGGCCGGGTCGACACAAGCGACAGCTCGGGCTCCACTGTTGCGGCCGGACGAGGAAATCACAGGAGCCATATGGGGCGCAGCATGCTGGACTTGCATCTTCATTCCAGTCATTCGGACGGGACCATGACGCCGGCACAGCTGGTCGACATGGCTCGGCAACGGGGACTGGTGCTCGTGTCGATCACCGACCACGACACCGTCAGCGGGACCGGCGAAGCACTGGCCGCGGGCCGCCGCCATGGGGTCCGCGTCCTTTCCGGCCTGGAATTGAGCGTATCCTGGCGCGCCTATCAGCTGCACCTGCTCGCCTATGATTTCGACTACCACAACGCAGCGTTGCTGAGCGGCTTGAGTGTGCTTCAGGAAGCTCGCGACCAGCGGAACAGGAAAATCGTCGATACGCTTGCCGGCCTCGGATTGCCGGTTGATGAAGACGAGTTGCGCGTTTTTGCCGGCGGCGGCCAGACCGGACGTCCGCACATCGCCCGGCTCCTGGTCGCCAAACGGGTGGTCGGCTCGATCGACCAGGCCTTTGCCCGCTATCTGCGCAAGGGCGCCTGCGCCTATGTGCCGCGTTATGTCTTTCCGGCCGATCAGGCATGCGCCCTGATCCATGGAGCCGGCGGCCTAGCGGTGTTGGCGCATCCGGGACAACTGGCCATTCCGCTGGACGAGCTTGCCGGATTGCTCGGTCAGCTCAAAGAGCACGGCCTTGACGGTCTGGAGACATTTTACCCGACGCAGAAGGGCAAACAATTACGGCAATTGCGGGTCCTGGCCGATCGTTTTCAATTGCTGGAAACCGGGGGCTCCGACTATCATGGTGATATCAGACCACGGACCTGCATGGCCGGAGGACCGCATTTCACGGTACCCGGCGAGATCCTGACCGGGCTGCAACACCGGTGGCACATCAACCAACAGCAGATCACGGGAACCGACGACCAATGACAACGAATACGATACTCGTCGTCGACGACGAGCCGAACTATCTGATCGTTCTTTCAGAGCTGTTACGTGACGAAGGCTTCGAAGTCTATACCGCGCCGGACGGCAGGGAAGCGCTGACCATCGTCAGGGATGTCGATCTCGACCTGGTGGTGACCGATATGCAGATGCCCGGCATGGACGGCATGGCGCTGCTTGAAGAGATCAAAGGTGTCAACAAGGATCTGCCGGTGGTGATTATCACCGCCTATGCCGAAATAGACAAAGCGGTGGCGGCCATGCAGGCCGGCGCCTACAGCTATCTGGCCAAGCCGTTTTCCAACGATGAGCTGATTGTTACCATCAACAATGCCGCCTCTCACTATTCTTTGATCCGGGAAAACACCCGGTTGCGGCGGGAGGTAAAGCAGCGATCGGGTTTCACCGGCATGGTCGGCAAGAATCCGCGGATGCGTCAGATCTACGAGTTGATCGAGAAGGTGGCGCCGACCCCGGCCTCGGTGTTGATCACCGGTGAAAGCGGGACCGGCAAGGAATTGGTGGCCAAGGCGATCCATCTCAACAGCCCTCGGGAACCGTATCCGTTCATTACCGTCAACTGTGCCGCGCTGTCCGATAATCTGCTGGAGAGCGAATTGTTTGGTCACGAGAAAGGGGCGTTCAGCGGTGCTGCGGCGATGCGTAAAGGGCGGATCGAGTTGGCCGACCGGGGCACCATCTTCCTCGACGAGATCGGCGAATTTCCGTTGACCCTGCAATCGAAACTGCTCAGGTTGCTGCAGGAAAAACGGTTCGAGCGGGTCGGCGGGACCAGGACCCTGCAGGTCGATGTCCGGATCATCGGGGCGACGACCAAGGATCTGAAAGAGGAGGTATTGCAGGGACGATTCCGCGAGGATCTGTTCTATCGGCTCAACGTCATTCATCTCGCCTTGCCGCCGCTCCGGGAGCGAATGGACGACATCCCGATCCTGGTCAACGGTTTTCTTGAGAAATGCGCGCCTCAGCTCGGTTACGATCGTTTGGAAGTTTCACCGGAAGCACTGCGTTTGCTGATCAACCTTCCCTGGGAAGGAAACGTGCGTGAACTGGAGAATACCATCGAGCGTGCGGCGATCCTCTGTGACGGCACCGTCATCAAGCCCGAAGACGTCCAGCCGGAATCGGTCTCGTTTGACAAGGACGCCCAGTGGACCCGGGAGATCGATATCCTGCAGATGATCCCCGAATCGGTTCAACTCAATGATGTCCTGTATGGTATCGAAGAACAATTGCTCAAGCGGGCATTGGAAGAAACCGGCTATGTGCAGGCCCGGGCCGCCGAACGGCTTGGCATTACCAAAAGCCTGCTGCAGTACAAGATGAAAAAATACGGCATTAAAAAACAGAAATGACGGCCGGTGCAGCCACGGGTGGATCAGCGGCTATCGGTGGCTGGCCGGTTGTCAGGGATACTATCTGCCGCCCCATTTCAGTTTGTTTCTGAGGATGGAAAAATAATCTCTCTTTGTCGAGGAAATCAAGCGAAGTGCGTACTCCGAGGTGCTGATCTCGAGAATGTCGCCCGGCTTCATGTCCCAGACCCGCTGGCCGTCGACAATGACTTTTGCCCGTGAACCGAGATCGTCGGCCAGAAATTCCGAAGTGATCGTCATCTCCGGCGGTACGATGGTCGGGCGGCTGCTAAGCATGAACGGGCAGATCGGCGTGACTAAAATGGTCTCCAGTTCCGGGTGGACAAGCGGTCCCCCGGCCGATAGGTTGTAGGCGGTGGACCCGGTCGGGGTGGAAAAGATCAGGCCGTCGGCCTGGTAGGTGGTGATCGGGTTGCCGTCTGCCTTGGTTGCCAGATGCAGCAGACGATCAATGGCGTTCTTGCTGATCACGATATCGTTGAGGGCATGTCGATAATCATGCTGCCGGCCGGTCTCGAGCAACCGTGCCTTGAGCATCATGCGACGCTCCATCGCGGCCGGGCCGTTGATAATTGTCGCCAACGCCGATTCGCTTTCTTCCTGCGTCAGTTCGGTGAGAAAGCCGAGGTTGCCGAGATTGATGCCGATCACCGGGATATCATGTCTGGCGGCGGTCTCGGCGACATGGAGCAGGGTGCCGTCACCGCCGAGGATAATCAGCAGGTGAAGATCCGCCGACAAATCATCGAGCACCGTCTCGATGCCTCGCTGCTCCAGCCAGCGACGCAGGTGCCGGGCATAGTCCGCCGCCTGCCGGTCGTCCTTCTTGGCGATGATGCCTGCCCGTCTGATCTGAAGAGTCATGAGGTGCCGACAAAGAGAAGGATTCAGCACCGGCCGAGTTGGATAGATCGCTGTGCCGCGGCTTCGACGGCGTCCATGACGATACCGTGAAAGCCTTTTTGGGCCAAAACATGCAGGCCGCTGATGGCGGTTCCTCCCGGCGAGCAGACTCGGCCACGCAGTACGGCAGGGTGTTCACCCGTTGCCTGCACGAGGCGGGCCGCGCCGAGTACGGTTTGGACGGCCAGTTCGGTAGCTGCCTGATGACTGAATCCGGATTTGATCCCGCCATCGATCAGGGCTTCGATAAAGGCAAAGACATAGGCCGGGCCAGAACCGCTCAGGCCGGTCACCGCGTCCATCTGCTTTTCTTCGACGATCGAGGTGCTGCCGACCGTGCCGAAGAGTGATGCGGCAAAGGCGAGGTCTTCTTTGCCGACCTGATCGTTGCGGGCCAGGGCCGAGGCTCCTTCCTGGACCAGGGCCGGTATGTTGGGCATGACCCGGACTACCGGTACCATCTTGCCGAGAATGGCTGCGTAGAACGAGAGGGAAAGGCCTGCGGCGATAGTGATGACGAGTTGGCTGGTCAGTACCGGTTTGAGATCGTGCAGGACATCGGCCATGATCTGCGGTTTAACGGCTAGAATGACGACCTGGGCACGCGGTACTGTCGTGGTGACGGAGACGGCGGTCGAGACCTGGAAAGCGGTTTCCAAATGCGTTCGCCTGGTGGCGTTCGGCTCGACTACCTCGAATTGGTCGGCGGTGTATTCACCGGACTGCAGAAGTCCTTTGAGCAAGGCTTCGGCCATTTGACCGCCGCCGACAAATACGATCGTTTTTGTCATTGTTCTGTCCTTTCCCATGCTTTTTGGAGAATTATGCATTAGAATTATCAATCTAACATGTTGGGTCCTTTTGGTCCAGACAATGTATCTGGATCAAACCGGTGTCGTTTCAGGGTCGGCGCGGTGATCGACCGCATGGCTAAAAAGAGGGAAGAGATGATCAACAGGGAGTTATTGGATATTCTCGCCTGTCCGCAGTGCAAGGGACCGGTCAAGCTCCA
>CAZUJZ010000124.1:6125-11592 GCA_964620665.1 uncultured Desulfofustis sp.
GGATCGAATCGGTGTATCGTCTTGTTCAAGACGAGATCGTCACCAGCACGGCGCCGCCGCGAACCCTGATATCCTTCGGTACTTCCGGCTGGCGCGGCCAACTCGGCAAGGATATTACCGTCGCCTCGGTGCGGTGCGTGACCACGGCCATCATCGCCATGTACCGCCAGCTTGACGAAGACAGTTCGCTGGCCGTTCACCTCGGCGTCGATTCCTACGCCGAGGCCTGCCGCCGAGGTTGCCTGGTCGGTCATGACAACCGGTTTGGTGGGGAGATACTCGGCCGGGCGGTGGCCGATGTGCTGCAGGCACACGGTTTTAAGGTCTATTTTTGCGGGGAAACGACCACCGGCGTGTTGTCGGCGGCCCTGCTCCGGTTGCAGGCCGCTTTCTCGGTCAACTTGACACCGTCTCACAACCCGCTCGAATACGGCGGTTACAAATACAACGCCGCCGATGGCGGCCCGGCCGCGTCAGAGTTGACCAGGCTGATCACGAGCAATGCCCGGGAGTTGGTAACCCGGATTGACGCAGGTGAGGCGGATGCCACGACGCCCCGGGGTGAGCTCGTTTCCCTCGATTCGCTGTCACTGTGGCAGCAGTTGGTCGATGAACAGGCAGCGGTGCATACCATCGAATACCGAGCGCTGCTCGACCATGCTGCGGTTCGTGATGACCTCGTTATCGGTGTCGATGCGGTACATGGTGCCAGCCGGCTGCACATCGAGCGCTTGCTCGGTCCGGCCGCCTGCCATCTGCACTTGTTGCGCGGAACCGCCGATGTCACGTTCGGCGGTATCGCTCCCGAACCGTCGTCGGCGAACATGCAGGGTATCGGCGCCGTGCTGGCGGACAGTTCGGCGGGCTTGAAGATCGGCGCCATCATCGATCCGGACGGTGATCGAATCCGGTTCACCGACGGTACGACCGAGATCGGCATGAATCAGTTCGGGGCGCTGGCCTACTATTTTCTGCACGAAAAGAAGGGTTTGCGTGGTATGGTGGCGAAAACGGTGGCCACGTCGAACCTGGTCAATGCGGTGGCCAGAGGACTCGGGGAGCAGGTCTTCGAGACCAAGGTCGGTTTCAAGGAATTCAAACCGGTGATCGGCACAGCGCTCGTCTGTTTCGAGGAGTCCGACGGGATTTCCATTATCGGTCACACGCCGGAAAAAGATGCCTATATCGGTCTGTTGCTGGCCCTTGAGATGGTCCTCGATGCCGGCAAGAATCTCGGCGAGCTGCTGCAGGAGCTCGAGGGGCGATACGGGTCGTTTTATCCGGACCGGGACAGTGTCGCCGTCAGCCGGAGCGGCGCCGAGCTCGATCGAACACTGGCAGGGCTGGGGAAATATGCGGTCGGCAGCAGCGTAGCCGTCGGAGATGAGGAGAAGACGATTCGAGAGGTCATCGATATCGATGGTCGGAAAATGATTTTCGAAGACGATTCCTGGTTGATGATCAGGCCGTCGGGCACCGAACCGAAGGTGCGCTTTTATGTCGAATCCAGATCACCGGACGGTACCGGTTTTCTGGTGGCGACCGCCCGGCGGATGCTCGACGAACTCGGCCTGTTGTAATGTAGTACTCGGGTATATCGCCCGGTTCCGGCGGGCGCCGCAGGGTGACGGCGCCGCGGCCGATGATACGACTGACACCCGCCATGATAAAAACGGGGCGTTCGGCCCCGATGAACACCAGATCCAGGAGTTACATCCATGTGGGACTATACAGATACCGTCACTGAGCACTTTGAAAATCCCCGTAATGTCGGCGAGATCGAAAACCCCGACGGCGTTGGCGACGTCGGCTCGCTGGCCTGCGGCGATGCTTTGAAGCTGATGCTGAAGATCGAAAACGATCGGATCGTCGACGCCAAATTCAAAACCTTCGGCTGTGCCAGCGCCATAGCTTCTTCGTCGGCGTTGACCGAGATGATCAAGGGGATGACCATAACCGAAGCCGAAAAGATCACCAACGAGGATATTGCCAATTATCTCGGCGGCCTGCCGAAGGAAAAAATGCATTGTTCGGTCATGGGGCGGGAGGCGCTCGAGGCCGCCCTGGCGGACTATCGCGGCGTAGCGCTGCCGAAGGCTGAAGGTGAAGTGGTCTGCGAGTGTTTCGGCGTTACCGACCAGGAGGTCGTGCGAGCCATCAAGGATTCCCATCTGCGTTCGGTGGAAGAGATCACCAATTTCACCAAGGCCGGTGGCGGCTGCGGCAAGTGCGAGGGCCGTTTGCAGGAATTGTTGAACAAAACCGTTTCCGATGGGCTCAGGGTGGTCCCGCTGAAGAAGTCGAGTCAGCGAATGACCACGTTGCAGAAAATCAAGAAAATCGAGGACGTGCTTGACCGGGAAATCAGGCCGGGGCTGCGCATGGACGGCGGCGACATCGAGCTGATCGATGTGGAAGGCGACCTCGTCACGGTTTCCCTGCGCGGACAATGCACGAGTTGCTTCAAATCACAGACGACCATCAAGGATTTTGTCGAGAAGAAGCTCCGGGAACAGGTGCTCGATTCTCTGGTGGTGGAGGAGGACAAATGAAGGAGCGACGGGACCGGGTGATTTATCTCGACAACAATGCGACGACGCGGGTAGCGCCTGAAGTACTCGAGGCGATGATGCCGTACCTGACCGATCTTTACGGCAACCCGTCCAGCATGCACACCTTTGGCGGACAGGTCGGCGGGGCTCTGAAAAAAGCCCGAAGTGAGGTGGCGAACTTTATCGGCTGTGACCCGGAGGAAATAATTTTCACCAGTTGCGGTACCGAAAGCGACTCCACCGCGATCCTGTCGGCTCTGCGGGCCGCACCGGAGCGGCGACACATCGTAACGACCAGGGTCGAGCATCCCGCCGTCAAGAATCTCTGTGAGAATATCGGAACAATGACCGGTACGAAATACCGGGTTACCATGCTCAAAGTCGATGAAGACGGCATGGTCGACATGAACGACTATCTCGAAGCGCTGAGTGAAGATACCGCCGTGGTCAGCATCATGTGGGCCAATAACGAGACCGGTGTCATTTTGCCGATCGAGGACATGGCCCGGTTGGCCAAGGAGCGTGGCATCGCCTTTCATACCGATGCGGTGCAGGCTGCCGGGAAGATTCCGATCGACCTGGCCACACTCGACGTCGATTATCTGTCGATGTCCGGCCATAAGTTGCATGCCCCGAAGGGGGTCGGCATTCTGTACGTCCGGCGGGGAACGCCTTTCGCGCCGTTTTTGGCGGGCGGTCACCAGGAGCATGGCCGGCGTGCCGGCACCGAGAATGTTGCCTCGATTGTCGGACTCGGCCGGGCCTGCCAATTGGCCCAGGAAAAGATGGTGGAAGAAAACAGTCGGGTCAAGGCGCTTCGCGACAAACTGGAAGCAGGCCTGCTCGCTTCGGTTCCCCGCGCGCTGTTGAACGGTCATCGGCTGCAGCGGTTGCCGAACACGACCAACATCAGTTTTGAATATGTCGAAGGAGAGGCGATTCTGCTGCACATGAACCGCCATCGCATCTGTGCCTCCTCCGGCTCCGCCTGCACCTCCGGCTCGCTCGAGCCGTCCCATGTGCTGCGCGCGATGGGGGTGCCGTTCACCGCGGCCCACGGCTCGATCCGTTTTTCCCTGAGCGTCTACAATACCGAGGAAGAGATCGATTTCGTCCTCGACAAGATGCCGCAGATTATCGCTCAACTCAGACAGATGTCGCCCTTCTGGCCGGGAGATTGACATGCTCATCGTTGAACCCAGCTATCAGATACAAGATGAACTGGATCGGGCCTCGCTCGTCGTTCGGCTGGAGGCCTGCGGCCGTGTCTGCTACAAGAGCGAGGAATTGATCAGCACGGACTCGGCTCTGCCCTTTGTGCGAAAGATTGCCGCCCACGGTCACAATTCGGTGCTCGAAATGGCCGTCGTGACGCTGCTGCTGACCGGTGACCTGGAACTCGAGCCGCTCTATGCGCTGCAACCGAAGTATTTCGTGATCGATCCCTACCGCAACGGACTGCTGGTGACCGGGTCGGTGCGGGCCTTCCGTGAGTGTGCGGCGCATGCTTCGCAGAGCCGGCTGGTAGCGGCCATGGTCGGGTTTCTCGCCGAGCGCCATCCCTATCTTTTTGAAGGAGTTGCCGAGTCGATCTCGACGCCGGCTGACATCGATGCCATAGGTGTTGAAAAAGTGGCGCTGCCGGACGTGGAACTATTGCCCGAGCCGCTGCTGTTGCGGCACCGCTATGTCGGCGTCAAGTTCATCGTCAATCGCGCCGTGACCCACGAGCTGGTTCGCCATCGTCCCTGTTCTTTTTTGCAGGAGAGTCAGCGCTATTGCCGCTACAGCCAGGACAAGTTCGGCAATCAGGTTAGCTTTATCAAACCGATGTTTTTCAACCAAGATTCGGCTGAATATAAACTCTGGCTTGAGGCCATGGCCCAGACGGAGCGAATCTACCTGCAGCTGCTGGAGACGAGCACGCCGCAGGCCGCCCGAACTGTCCTGCCCAACTCATGCAAGACGGAGATCATTACCTATTGCAATCTCCTCCAGTGGCGACATATATTCAGCCTGCGGACGATCCCGGCGGCGGAACCGTCGATGCGGGAGATCATGATTCCGCTGGCGGCAGAGTTGCAACGCCGCTATCCCTTTTTGCAGCGCGCGTAGATGTGTATCATCGGGGAGCCGGAAGTGCCGGACAGGAGCCCGTCCGGGTGAATAAACCGACGGGCCCCTGCCGTGGTCACTGATGATAACCCCTTGACATGGCAGGCTGAACAGATATAAGGTTCATCTGTCAGGCCGTTCCTTAGGTGCGTCACCAACTCTAACTACATGATGAAAGGGAGGTATTCAATGGTGCTTGATCCGACAAAACACGCAGATTGGGAAATCGCGCAGGAAGCGGAAACCAGGATGAAGACGGTGTACCAGATCGGGGAGGAACTTGGCCTGGAAAAAGAGGAACTGTTGCCGTATGGGCATTATGTCGCCAAGCTCGATTATCGCAGGATCCTCGATCGGCTCGGCAACAAATCCGACGGCAAGTATGTCGACGTGACGGCCATTACCCCGACCCCGCTCGGCGAGGGGAAATCGACCTCGGCCATGGGGCTAGTACAGGGACTCGGCAAGCGCAATAAATCGGTCATCGGCGCCATTCGTCAGCCGTCGGGCGGTCCGACCATGAACATCAAGGGCTCGGCGGCCGGCGGCGGACTTGCCCAGTGCATTCCGCTCAACGAGTTTTCCCTCGGTCTGACCGGGGATATCAACGCCATTATGAACGCCCACAATCTCGGGATGGTGGCACTGACCTCCCGGATGCAGCATGAAGCCAACTATACCGACGAACAACTGGCCCAGCGCAACTTGAAGCGGCTTGACATCCACCCGAAAAAAGTCGAGTTTCGCTGGATTATCGATTTCTGTGCCCAGGCGCTGCGCAATATTACCATCGGCATCGG
>CAZUJZ010000125.1:0-11543 GCA_964620665.1 uncultured Desulfofustis sp.
TCCGTCCAGCCGGGCCTTCACGAGGCAACCTCCGGCAGAACCGGCCAGCCCCGGGGAGGATTTTCATATAAAAGAACAATCCTTTCGCTCCTTCTCGATTCGTCAACACTCCTATCTAATAGTAGGTTATACTACTATTTAGCTAATATTCCCTCCCCATTGTTTTCTTAAAAACCGCTGCCTACCGTATCCTCACAATGGGCCGCATTTCCACTGCCCGAGATATCCTTTGCGAGGTCGGCTATGACAAAACAACGATTTCCGATCACCTGGCTTTTCTTTGTGCCGTTTCTGCTCGGCACCCTTGCCCTCTCCGGCGGATGCAGCAAAATGGATGTGCGTCATTATGACGGCCGCATGCCGCGGTTCGACATCATCGACTATTTCAGCGGTCAGACGCGCGGCTGGGGGATTGTCCAGGACCGGGCCGGCAATCTGAAGCGACAATTCGTCGTCGATATAGACGGTCGCCTCGACAAGGACGGCAATTTGGTGTTGGAAGAGGATTTTACCTGGGACGACGGCGAACTCAGTCGCCGCGTCTGGACCATAACCCGCACCGATGGGGGATCACTGCGCGGTCACGCGGCCGATGTGGTCGGTGAAGCATCCGGGGATGCAGCCGGCAACGTGCTGAACTGGCACTACAAGCTGGAGCTGGAGGTCGACGGCTCGACCTGGGTCGTTTCTCTTGACGACTGGATGTTCCTGCAGCCGGACAACATTCTGCTCAACCGGGCCGAAATGAGCAAATTCGGCATCCGGGTCGGCGACATCACCATCGCCTTCCAGAAACAATCTGTCCCTGGAGGTATCTGATCATGGCTCGCTTCCCTCTCTTTCTCTTTGCCCTTGGCCTGATCCTGGTTCTGCAGTCGCCGACTCGAATCATGGCCGAACTGGCACCGATCGGTTCCGGCAGCGTGCGCTATCTCGGCCTGATCAAGGTCTACGATGCGACACTTTATGCCCCGCCGCTGGCGAGCGAAACGGCCATCCTCAACGCCGAGGAATCCTTCTGCCTGCAGCTCGACTATGTGGTCGATGTGCCATCCTCGGCCTTTATCGAGGCGGCGGAGACCATCCTGGCCCGGCAGCACGAGCCGGAGGTACTGGCCCGGGTGCAACCGCAGATCGAGGTGATCCATCGCAGCTATCGCGATGTCAGCGACGGCGACAGCTACCGGCTCTGCTACGACGACACCGATGGCCGGAGCAGACTGGCGCTCAACGACGAAGTGCTGGCAACCGTCGAGTCGAGTGAATTTGCCGCCCTCTATTTCGGTATCTGGCTCAGTCCTGACCAACCGCTGGACGAGTCATTGCGGGACAAACTTTTTAACGGTCTGCAGCAGGGAGCAACACGATGAATGCACTGGACGACTTTCTGGCTGTCTACCACCGGCTGACGGCCGACAATCTCGATCTGCTCGACCGGATCTACACCGCGGACATCGAGTTTTGCGACCCGGCCCACGAAATCCGCGGCCTGGACGCACTGCACCGCTATTTTGCCGAGCTCTACCGGAACGTTGACTCGATCGGCTTCTCCTTTCATCGCCAGCACCTTATCGACAGCGAGGCCTACCTGAGCTGGCGCATGAGCCTTCGTCATCCGAAACTGGCCCGCGGCCGGATGATCGAGGTCGACGGCCTGAGCTATCTGCAGTTCGACGATGGTGGCAAGGTTCGCTATCACCGGGACTACTTCGATCTCGGCGCGATGCTCTACGAGCACCTGCCGCTGCTCGGCTCCCTCGTCAAAACCATCAAACGGAGGCTGGGAACATGAATATCCTGATCACCGGTGCCACATCGGGCATCGGCAAACAACTGGCCGTCGATTACTTGGCCGCCGGCCATCGTGTCTGGGCGATCGGCCGCAACGAGCGGCAACTTGCGGAGCTCGCCGCCCTCGGCGCCGAGACCGGGGCCGTAGACCTGCTCGACCGTGAGGCGACGCTGGCCTGGTTTGCCGGGCTCGAGCGCATCGACTCTGCCATTCTCTCGGCCGGCTCCTGCGAATACATCGACCTGCCCGAATTCGACAGCGCACTGCTCGCCCGGGTCATGCGCATCAATGTGGAGACCATGGGCCACAGCATTGAAGGCGTCCTGCCCGCCCTCCGGCGCAGCGAAGCGCCGCAGCTGGTCGGCATCGGCTCCGTCGCCGCCTACCTGCCGCTGCCCCGGGCCGAGGCCTACGGCGCCTCGAAAGCGGCGGTCGCCTACCTGATCGAGACGCTGCGGATTACGCTGGCCGCCGAAGGTATCGCGGTCAGTCTGGTCTCCCCCGGTTTCGTCAAGACGCCGCTGACCGACCGCAACGATTTTCCGATGCCGTTTCTGGTCAGCACCGAGCAGGCCAGCGCAGCGATCCGCGCGGGCATCGCCAAACGCCGGGCCGAAATCCATTTCCCGAAACGATTCACACTGCTGATGAAAGCGGCATCGCTGCTGCCGCGCGGACTCTGGCTGCGGCTGGCACAACGGATGAAAAAATCATGAAATCGATCGCTATCATCGGTACCGGCATCGCCGGCCTGACCAGCGCCTATTACCTGTCCCGGCAGCACCGGGTAACGGTCTTCGAGGCCAACGACTATATCGGCGGCCACACCCATACCGTCGATGTCGAACACGACGGCGAGCGGAGCGCCATCGACACCGGTTTCATCGTCTTCAACGACCGCACCTATCCGCGCTTCATCCGCCTGCTCGGTGAACTGGGCGTGCCCTACCAGCCGACCCAAATGAGTTTCTCGGTGCGCAACGATGCGATCGGGCTGGAATACAACGGTCACAACCTGAGCAGCATGTTCGCCCAGCGCACAAACCTGGTCAGGCCTGCTTTTCTCCGGATGCTTGCCGACATCACCCGCTTTAACCGCAGGGTAAGGACCGCGGCCTCGGGTGAGCGGTTGCGCACCATCGGCGACTACCTGGACGAGCAGCGCTTCGGCTCGCTGTTTGCCGACAACTACCTGCTACCGATGATCGCCGCCATCTGGTCGATGGGGCTCGACGATGTCCGGGCCTTTCCACTGCACTTTTTCGCCCGGTTTTTCGAGAACCACGGCCTGCTCAATCTGGCAGACCGGCCGCAATGGTATACCATTGTCGGCGGCTCGCGCAGCTATATCAAGCCGCTGACCGCGCCGTTTGCGGACTCGATCCGACTGAGCAGTCCGGTCGAGCGCATCGTCCGCAGCGGCGACTCGGTGCAGATAACGAGCAACGGCAGAACGGAAACATTTGACGAGGCGGTGCTCGCCTGCCACGGCGACGAGGCCCTGGGCCTGATCGGCGATCCGAGCGAGCAGGAACGGGCGGTTCTGGGAAAAATCCGCTTCACCGACAACAAAGTACTCCTGCACACCGACGAGCGTATCCTGCCGCGGCAGCGGCGCGCCTGGGCCAGCTGGAACTATCGCCTCGACCCGGCCCGCAGCGGACGATCGACGCTGACCTACAACATGAACATTCTGCAACGCCTGAACAAAAAACACACCTATCTGGTCACGCTCAACGAACAGGTCGACGAAGCCAGAGTGCTGGCCCGTTTTCGTTATCACCACCCGGCCTATGACGCGCACCTGCTCGAAGCCCAGGAAGGGTGGCCGAGCATATCCGGTGTCAATCGACTCCATTTCTGCGGCGCGTACTGGTTCAACGGTTTCCATGAAGACGGAGTGCGCAGTGCGCTGCGGGTCTGCTCGTCGCTGGGGGTGACGCTATGAACCATGCCCTCTATGTCGGCCGCGTCAATCACCAGCGCTTTCTGCCCCGCGCCCATCGCTTCAGCTACCCGTTTTTCATGTGGCACCTCAACCTCGACAGGCTCGATGAACTACCGGAGCTGAGACCCTGGTTTGCGAAGACGGGATTCGCGCTGAGCCGCCTGCGCCGCAGCGACTACCTCGGCCCGGCCGACCAGCCGCTGGCACTCAGCGTCAAGGAGAAGATGGCCGAGCTGACCGGCCTGCCGGTAACCGGCGAGGTGACGGGCCTGCTCAACTTGCGCACGCTCGGCCTCTACTTCAGCCCGGTTAATTTCTATTTCGGCCATGATCAAGGCGGTCGCTGCAGCCACCTGCTCGCCGAGGTGTCCAACACCCCGTGGAACGAGCGCCATTATTACGGCTTTTACCTGGCGGACGGCGAGCAGCAACCGAGCCATCCGAAGGCCTTCAAGGTGTCGCCATTCAACCCCGTCGACCAGCACTATCGCTGGCAGATCCAGCCGCCCGGGGAAACGGCCCGGATCGTTATCGAAGTCAGCGATTCACGCGGCCGGGTCTTTTCCGCCCAGTTGCATCTGGAGCGCCGGCCACTCAGTCAACCTGCCGTGCGCCGACAGCTGCTGCGCCGCCCGGTGATGACCGCCGCGGTGATCGGCGCCATCTATTGGCAGGCCCTGAAATTGTACATCAAAGGAGTCCCTTATATACCGTATCGCAAGGAGATGACATGACCACGATTGCCCCCTCCCGCCCATTCACCGCGTTTTCGGCAACGCCCACCTTTCTGCAAAACCGGGCCAGGGCCCTGCTGCACCGGGTCCTGACAAAGCTCCGCCACGGCCAGGTCACGCTGATCGACGATGCCGGCCGCCACAGCTTCGGCAGCGATCCGGCCCTGCACTGCACGATCACCATCAAAGATCCCCGGGCGTATATCAGCATCCTCTCCGGCGGTTCGGTCGGGGCCGGGGAATCTTATATCGACGGCTTCTGGGAAACCGACCGGCTCACCGACCTGGTGCGCATCATCGCCCGCAACCAGGCAGTGCTGCAGGACATGGAACAGCAGTCCTCCACCCTGGTCAGGCTGTTGCGGCGGATGGTCCATTTCTGGCGCCGGAACAACCGGAGCGGGTCGAAAAACAACATCATCGCTCACTACGATCTGGGCAATGAACTCTACGCCGCCTTCCTCGACAAGACGATGATGTACTCGTCGGCAATCTACCCGGCTTCGAACAGCAGCCTGGAGGAGGCGGCCCGCCATAAGCTGGACCACATCTGCCGGCGGCTCCAGCTCGGCCCGCAGGACCACGTACTGGAGATCGGCTCCGGTTGGGGCGGCTTTGCCATTCACGCAGCCACCCACTACGACTGCCGGGTCACCACCACCACTATTTCCGAGGCCCAGTACGAGGAAGCACAGCGGCGTATCAATGCTGCCGGACTGGCCGGGCGGATCACCCTGCTCCGGCAGGACTATCGCGACCTGCAGGGCGCCTACGACAAGTTGGTCAGCATCGAGATGATCGAGGCGGTCGGCGATCGCTACCTACCGGAATTTTTTGAGAAGTGTATGTCTCTGCTGCAGCCGGGCGGCGTCATGCTGCTGCAGGCGATCACCATCAGGGACCAGAAATACGAGGAGTATCTCGGCGATGTCGACTTCATCCAGAAGCATATCTTCCCCGGCGGCTGCCTGACTGCCAACAGCCGCATGCTGGATGTGCTGAGCCGCTCCACCGACCTGGTAGTGCGTGGCATAGAGGATTTCGGCTTCGATTACGCCCGTACCCTGCGGGACTGGCGCGATCGCTTTCACGCCGCCTTTACCGGGCTCAAAGAATACGGCTACGACGAACGTTTCCGGCGGCTTTGGGAATTTTATCTCTGCTATTGCGAAGGCGGCTTTCTCGAACGAACCATCAGCGTCGTGCAGCTGGTCGCCGACCGTCCCGGCAACCAACTGTCGGCAAGGCGGACACCATGAACTGGCTGGTCAATCTGCTTATCTACAACCTGGTCTGGCTGATCTGCGTGCTGGGCGGCAACTCCCTGGCCTGGCTCGGCCTGATCCTGGTGGCCGGCCATTTCCTGGTCAGCCCCTCCCGGCGCCGGGATGCGCTGCTGGCGACGGCAATGCTGGCCATCGGCGTGATTGTCGACGGCACCCTCGTCGAGATCGGTTTCTTCTCGTTCATCCCCGACCAGTTTCCGATCCCGCTCTGGCTGGCCACCATCTGGCTGGCCCTGGCCACCCTGCCCAACCACAGTCTGGGCTGGATGAAGGCGCGCCCCCTGCTGTCGACCCTGTTCGGCGCACTCGGCGGGCCGCTGGCCTATTGGGGCGGGGTCCGCCTCGGCGCGGCAACACTGAACTGGCCGCTGCTCGAGTCACTGCTGCTGCTGGCCGTGGTCTGGGGCCTGCTCTGGCCGCTGATCATGCTGCTCAGCACCCTGGCCGAAAAAACGAAAAAGGGGACAGTCCCCATTTCCTAAAAAGGGGACAGTCCCCTTTTTCTCGGTTCCCATTTTTCACTATGGGACGGCGTGACCGGATTCTCGCACTTCGATGAAATCGAGATACGATGTCGCCGACTCGCCGGTGTTGTCGGAATCGTTCATGACGGCCACGGAGGCCACCGGCGGGGGCGGCTCACCAAAAGCGGCGCGGTAGTCTTCATAGACGTTGACCTGCTCTTCCACCCAAGTGCCGACCTGCTGTGGCCCCGATTGCAGCGGAATCATGACTGAACGGTCGGTATAGGGGCTGAATACCGGTTCCGTCTCCTCGGCGTGATTGGCCCAGATATAGTTGACACTGCTGTGCGGTGGATACTCACCGTAGAACGTTTTTGCCAATTCATAGGTGATCTTCATGCCCCACGGCGCCGTTTCCGGATCATAGGCAAAGACCACGTAGACCCGCAGCGGATAGTCGTCGCCTTGCTTGGTGCGATAGTCGCCTCGTTCATAGACCGTATCGACCCGCCAGCGCCAGCGGATGATCGGGTAATCGGCCACGGAAAACGTTTCCCTGTTGATCAGCGCCGAGGCGCTGTTGTCGCTGACGGCGACCAGAACCGATTCGCCGCCACGATGATCGACAGAGTACGTCGTATGCCGGTCGATGTCCTCAAAAGAGAGCGGCTCCCAACCGTCGAGATCGGTGAACTCCTCCCGCAGCAACACCTTTTCTTCCGCCTGCAGGGACACGCCGCTCAACAGCAGCACGCACAGTCCCCAGATCAGCTTCGTTCGACGACGTGCCGACATCGCTCTCATGTCGCTCCTCCCATCATCATCTCCTTCTTTGCGGTCATCCCGACGAGATCAGACGATCCTTACCGGCGCAACTCACTTATCATGCTGATGGCCGAAGCCGGTTCGGGACGGACGGTATGATCGAGGTTCACGTCGGCGGCCCGAATGATCCCCTGTTGGTCGACAATGAATCGCGACGGCATGGGCAAGGTCCAGCTGTTGTCTCCATTGTAGGCGGGAATATCGATATTGAATACCTCTGAGTAGACCCGCACGATACTTTGCGGCAAGGTGATGGCAACACCGAATGAATCGGCCACCACATTGCCTTGGTCGCTGAGTACGGTGAACGGCAACTTGCTCTCGGTTGCCAGCACCCGGGAATGCTCGGGCAACTGTGGAGAAATGGCCACCAGTGAGCCTCCCGCGGCCGTGATATCGGGATAGCTTTCACGCAGAGCTGCCAGCTCTGCATTGCAATAAGGTCACCATTTACCGCGGTAAAACAGAACCACCAGCGGTCCTGCGGCCAACAGGGCATCCGACGCGACACGTTTCCCCCGCGTATCGGGCAGGGAGAAGGGCGGAGCCATGTCGCCGACACCAAGAGCTTTTTCCCGAACCATTTCCTCCTGTAATTCAGCAAATCCTTGTTTTATCGCCGCGATCGCGTCCGGCGTGAGCTTTTCTGCAGACTTTTCTCTGATCGTCTGAAGCTGTTGTTGCAGGCGTGTCATCTCGTCTCCTCCTTCCTGCTCCCGAAAGTCGCCGAAACCCGGCTGCCGCCGGTTCCGCGATGGCCCGCGTCAAAACGACCGGGACATGGGAAAGAAAGTATGCATCTTCAGGGCCGATGCCAACCGACGACAGTCCATCCATGCATTCGGTTCTTCGTCGTCCGCCAGGGCAACATCGTTGCACCGGTATGAACGGCCCCCCGAATCGGCCGAGACCGCGTCGATCTATTGCCCTTGCCAAATGCTATTGATGCAATATAGTTGCATCAGCACCAGCACCGGTATCAACTCAAGCAAGGAGCAGCCCATGCGTATCTTACTATCGCTCTTCTCCCTTTGTTTTCTGTTTGTTACTTTGTCCTTCCCGGCATCGGCCGCCGCCCGGCCAACGGTGTTCGTCAGCATCGCTCCGCAAAAACAATTTGTGCAACAGATTGGCGGCGACCTGTTGGCCGTCGAAGTCCTTGTACCGGCAGGCGCCAGCCCGCACACCTACGAACCGAAACCCTCGCAGATGAAGGCCCTGGCGACGGCAGAAGCCTATTTTGCCATCGGCGTCGATTTTGAAAGGGTGTGGCTGAAACGCATTGCCGGAGTCAATCCGGCGATGAAGATCATTCACACCGATGCCGGCATCGACAAGCTGGCCATGACCGGTCATCACCACGACGATAGTCACCAGGAGCACGATCACGCCCATCGCCATGCCCCCCCCAAATCCTCGCTCCATTCGGAGCGGCATGAAACCGAGGGGCTCGACCCGCATATCTGGCTGGCACCCTCCTTGGTCAAACAACAGGCGGTGATCATCGCCGACGCACTTGCCGGGCTGTTTCCCGAGCAGGCATCTTCTTTTCAGCATAACCTGGACGCTTTTATCGAACAGATCGACGCCCTCGACCGGGATCTGCGCACCACCCTGGCCGGCAGACAGGGCATGCAATTCCTGGTCTTCCATCCATCCTGGGGATATTTCGCCCGCGAATACGGTTTGCAGCAGGTGGCCATCGAAGTCGACGGCAAGAATCCGAAACCGGCACAATTGGCGGCACTGATCGGGCATGCCCGGGAACACGGAATTCACGTTGTTTTCGCCCAGCCCCAGTTCTCGAGCAAAGGGGCGGAACTGATCGCCCGGGAAATCGGCGGCGAGGTCATCATGATCGACCCGCTGGCCGAGGACTGGCTCAGCAATATGAGAGTGGTTGCCAAGCGCCTGAAAGATGCGCTAGAGTAGTCCCAATGCCAACCTCGCGCCCCATCATCGAGATATCGGATCTCTGCTATTCCGCCAGCGGACTGGATATCCTGCACGATATCAACCTCGATGTCTACCCGGGTGACTTTATCTCAGTCATCGGCCCCAACGGCGGCGGCAAGACCACCCTGCTGAAGCTGATACTCGGCCTGCTCAAGCCGAGCAAAGGAACAATCCGGATCAACGGCCGGTCACCCGGCACCCATGGCACGAGCATCGGCTATGTCCCGCAACACGTCAATCACAACCTCAGATTCCCGGCCACCGCGCTCGATGTGGTCCTGATGGGCGCCCACGTACCGCGGACAAGGCGATGGACTCGCCGCACCTCGGGACGAGCGAAAGAGACGGCCCATGAGATGCTCGCCAAACTCGGCGTCGCCGATTGCGCCGAACGGAAGATCTCCGCCCTGTCCGGCGGCCAGCGACAACGGATCCTGATCGCCCGGGCCCTGGTCTCCCGCCCGGAACTGCTGGTCCTTGACGAACCGACGGCATCCATCGACACCAAAGGGCAAACCGAGTTCTACGAACTGCTCAAGGAATTGAACAAGGAATTGACCATCCTGATGGTCAGCCACGATCTGCTCATCGTCTCCTCTTTTGCCAAATCGATCGCCTGCCTCAACCGCTGCATGCACTACCATCAATCCTTCGACTCGTCCCGCGAAGTCCTGGACGCCTTTTACTCCTGCTCGGTCGACGAAGTCTGCCCGGTCGGCGTTATCGCCCAACAACCCTGGAACATCCGCACCATGGAGTAAGCCGTGATCGACGCCCTGCACTTCGAATTCATGCGCAACGCTTTACTGGCCGGCCTGCTGGCCAGCGTCATCTGCGGCGTCATCGGTACGCTGATCGTGGTTAACCGGCTGGTTTTCCTGTCCGGCGGCATCGCCCACAGCGCCTATGGCGGCATCGGACTGGCCTTTTTTTTCGGCTGGCCCTACATGGTCTGCACCACGCTTTTCGCGCTGAGCGCAGCCTTGATCATGGCCGCGGTATCCCGCTCCATGAAACAGCGGGCGGACACGATCATCGGCGTGATGTGGGCTATCGGCATGGCCACCGGCATCCTGCTGCTCGATTTCACGCCGGGCTACAACGTCGATTTAATGAGCTATCTCTTCGGCAGCATCATGTCCGTGCCCCGCTCCGAACTGATCTCCATGACAGTGCTCGGAGGTGCCGTGCTCGGCCTGATTTTCTTTTTCTTCCAGGACCTGCTGGTCATGTCCTACGACGAGGAGTTTGCCCAGGTCCGGGGGGTCCCGGTGCGGGCCCTTTACTATCTGCTGATCGGCAGTGTCGCCGTGACCGTCGTCGTGGTGGTCCAGGTCGTCGGCCTGATCCTGGTCATCGCGCTGATGACCATTCCGCCCTCGATCGCCGAAAAGTACACCTCGTCGATGCTGCAGATGATGGCGGTTTCCTGCGGCCTCGGCATGCTCTTCATCACCGGGGGACTGTGGGGATCCTATCGCTACGACCTGACCTCCGGCGCGGCGATCATCCTGGTCGCGGCGGCCGGCTTTCTGGCATCGCTGCTGGTCGACCAGCTGATCTCCCGGCAACGTCGGCAACGGTGGTTGCAAGCGCACCGGTCAAACAATACCCGCCCCTGACGATGAATCATGTGTGAGCATTGCAATTACCAAAAAATCCTGCAATCAGCCGGATTGCAACCGACACCGAACCGGATGCGGGTCATGGAAGTCATCGGCAGCAACAACTCGCCATTGACCGCGACCGAGGTGTTTCTTACCATAGAGAGAACGCAATCGATCAACCGGGTCACCGTGTATCGGATTCTCGACCTGCTCGTTGAGCACCGCATTCTTGAACGGCTCAGCAGCAGCGGCCGGGCAGCCTATTATGGCCTGGCACCAAACGAGCATCATGCAGCACACCCCCATTTCTGCTGTACCAACTGCGGTCAGATCGATTGTCTCACCCCGCAGAGCCTGACGATAGATACGGACAACATGCAGAAAACGTTTGCCGGAGAAGTGAAACGGATCGAAATTCGAGTGGAAGGCATTTGCAGAAACTGCCTGAAGCAAAGATCAAACCATTGATAAAGGAGTTCCACGATGGCCAATTGTTGCGAAATGAAAGAAGGAGACCTGTTTGTCTGTGAGAAATGCGGATTGGAGCTACGCGTCGCCAAACCCTGCACATGCAAACCGGGAGCCGAGGAGTCCTGCACCGTACCCTTGCAATGCTGCGGACAGGATATGACGAAGCGTTAGTCGAACCACCGTGCCGAAGGGGATTTCGGTACCGAAAAATTCAAGAACCGACGTCCCCTTTTCCCGTCAGAGACAGACTCGGATCACTCCCCGACCGGAGTGCTCCGGGCCTGGTCAACAAGGCAGCGAAGCTGGCCGATACTCCTTCAGCCCCCCGACAGACCCTCTCAACGTATCGACGCCTCATCCGGTACTGCACGCCGTAGGTAAGCAGCATACGGCTGTACGGCAGTACATGGCGAAGCAAAATACGAATAGCCCCTCCTTGCGCAGCCCATACTTTTGCTTA
>CAZUJZ010000126.1:0-11476 GCA_964620665.1 uncultured Desulfofustis sp.
GAACTTGCCCAGGAGTTACACGGAGCTCAAATAGTACTGCACGCCGATGCCTTTGCCCTTGGCCATGATCAGCAACTCTCCACCGGCACGCACAGCGGCATATTCGAAATCGGGATGCAGGGCCACGGCCAGGTTGGCCGGCAAGGTCCACGGCGTCGTGGTCCAGATAACGATGGAGGCCGCCGTCCCGGCCAGTTTCGCATCGATATCGCCAAGATCGCCGTTGACCGTGAATTTCACGTAGATCGACGGCGAGGTGTGCTGATGATATTCGACCTCGGCCTCGGCCAGCGCGGTGACACAGGTGGAGCACCAGTAGACCGGCTTCTTGCTTCTGACCACCGCCCCGGAGAGCAGAAATTTATTGAATTCCCGAGCGATGGTGGCCTCGTAATCGTAACTCATGGTCAGATACGGCCGGTCCCAGTCACCGAGCACCCCGAGGCGCTTGAACTCTTTTTTCTGGGTCTTGATCCACTTTTCCGCGTAACTCCGGCAGGCGCGTCGCTTGGACAGGGTGGGAATGGTTGTTTTCTTGTCGCCCAGTTCCTTGTCGACGTTATGCTCGATCGGCAGGCCGTGACAGTCCCAGCCGGGTACGTAAGGGGCATTGAAACCGGCCATCCGCTTGGAACGCAGGATGATGTCCTTGAGAATCTTGTTGAAGGCGGTACCGAGATGGATATTGCCGTTGGCGTAGGGAGGCCCGTCGTGCAGCACGAACAGCGGTCGTCCGGAACTTCGCTCCTGAATCCGTTGATAAAGGTTTTCCGCATCCCAGCGCTTCAGTATCAGTGGTTCATTCTGGGTCAGGTTGGCCTTCATCTTGAATGAAGTTTCGGGCAAATTCAGCGTCGCCCTGTAGTCCATGATTCTCTCCTTTTCCTCGCTCGCAAAAGACCCGGCACGCGGGTCGACAACCACTGGAATAGCGGCCGGATTTGTTCGAAACCAAGTACAATAACACCAACAGGGCAAGTTGCAAGCAGAAAGTCTCGCATCCCCGCCCCCTCCCGACGACCGGACCGACACGCCTCCCCTTTCCCGACACCACGTCGCTTTAAAATTGACACGACCCGTCAATCTTATTAAATAGTAAGAGATTATTAAGGAAATTTGATTCCACAGACGTTTTCCCTTTCTCCTCGTGCGTGATCCATGACCGAAAGCAACGGCGCCATGATCGAAATGATCAAGGTGAGCAAAATATATCAACCCGATATCAGGGCACTTTCCGACGTATCCGTATCGATCGCGCAGGGCGAAATGTTCTTTCTCATCGGTATGAGCGGTGCCGGCAAAACCACCTTTCTCAAGCTGCTCTGCAACATGGAGACCCCGACCAACGGCCTGATCGAGATCGCCGGTCGCGACATCCAGAAATTGCGCGGCAAGACGCTGGCCAAGATGCGCCAGAAAATCGGCGTAGCTTACCAGGATTTCAAACTGCTGACCGATCGTACCGTGGCCGAGAACGTCGCCATCTCGATGGAAGTCTCCTACAAGAAACCGCAGCATATCAAAAAGCGGGTCAGAGACCTGCTCGACCGATTGGCCCTGGCCGATAAGCACGACGCGATCACCGGCGAGCTGTCGCGCGGCGAACAGCAACGCGTCGCACTGGCCCGAGCGGTGGCCAACTCACCGACCCTGATCCTCGTCGACGAACCGACCGGCAACCTGGACGCGACAACCACCAGACGGGTCATGGACCTGCTGACCAAGTGTAACCACTCCGGGGCCACCGTGGTCATCGCCACCCATGACGATTCAATCTACCGCGATACCCAGCATCGCATCATGGAGTTGCGCAGCGGCAAACTGCAGCTGATCAGGGAGGGCGTGTTGCAATGAGTTTCTGGCTCGCCGTTCTTCGTCAGGTCGCTCGCAACCTCAGGCAAACCTGGCCTTCCCAGTTCATGACGCTGCTCACCGTCAGTCTCTCGGTGTTGATTTTCGCCTTTTTTTCCCTGGTCTACATGAATATGCTCGGGGTCGGCGACAAACTCGGCGACGACCTGCGGCTCATCGTCTACCTGGAAGAAGAACCGGGACCGGAGATGCGGGAACAGCTCCGGCGCAAGATTCTCGCTTTCGACGAGGTCGAGGACATACGCTTTATTTCCAGAGCCGAAGCGTATCAGCGTTTTTCCGAGCAGCTCGGGGACGATCGCGATGTGCTTGACGACATGCCGCCCGATTTCCTGCCGGCCTCCATCGAGGTGACACCGCTCAAGAACCTGCGCAGTCTCAGTCAGGTCAAACTGTTCTCCGACTACCTGGCCCGTCTGCCGGGAACCCTGAAAGTCCAGTACGGCCAAGACTGGATCGAGCGCTTTTACTATTTCACCCGACTCCTGTCCATCGTCGTCCTGCTCAGCGGCGGCCTGCTGATCATGACCACGGTCTTCATGGTTTCCTACACGATCCGTCTGACCATCCTCGGCCGGCAGGCGGAACTCGAGCTGCTCAGGCTGGTCGGCGCAACCAACAACTATATCCGCACACCGTTTCTGATCGAAGGGGTCCTGCAGGGCATCCTCGGCTCGTCGGTCGGGATCATCTCGCTCTACTCGCTGTTTCACTGGATCAAACTCAGGTTCTCCGGTCCGGGAATTCTCACCATTTTCGAATTCTCCTTTTTCCAGGGCCCGACCGTTGCGACCATCATTTTCATATCCGTTATATTGTGTACCGTCGGCAGTTATCTTTCGATGCAGAAATTCCTGCGCATCTGAGTCGGAATCATGGTCATGGGACGTCTTGTTGTCACCGCACGTAGACTGTTTGCCGTCGCCGGCATCGCCCTGCTGAGCGGTGCGCTCGTTCCGGTCCCCGGTACCGGCGTCGCCGGGGCTGCCGAATCCCCCGAGCTGCGGCAGCAACAGAAACAGGAAGTGGCCACGGGCATCAAGACCTACCGGATCAACATCAGGCGCCTCCAGGAAGGGATCAAAAAACAACAGCAGCAGATCACGCAGACCCGTCAGCAGGAGCGCGACCTGCTCGCCGAACTGCAGAATATCGATCTGCGCCTCGGGGAACAGCTGGAAAAACTCGATGTACTCGAGGCCAGGATGAAGGCGCAGCGGGAACTGCTGGTCGTCAAGCAGCGCGAGCTCCGGCGCACCCGCAGCGAGAAACAGGCGGTGCAGGACCACCTGATGAAACGGATCCAGGCCTATTACAAAATGGGCAGCATCGGTTTTATCAACGTCACCTTCTCCGCCCAGACCTTGCCCGAGTTGATGCGCTTTCACGATTCCTTCCAGACCCTGATCAGGTACGACCGCGACGTGATCGCCACCTTTCGCCACACCATCACCGAGTTGGAAGCAGCCATCGAAACGCTGGAACTCGAGGAGGCCCTGCTCGAGGAATTCATTGCCCAAAACGCCAATGAACGGGCAAAACTGGACGATATCAGACAAGAAAAGGAAGTCCTGCTGGCCCGCATCCGGACCCAGCAGAAACTGCACCAGCAGGCGATCGAGGAAATGCAGCAGGCCAGTGCATCCCTGTCTTCGTCACTGCAGGTCCTCGAGAAAAAAGAAGATCTGCTCGATCAGAGCTTTCTCCGCAACAAGGGGAAACTGCCGCCGCCGGTCGACGGCACGATCATCACCCGTTTCAAAGAACACAGCACCAACCGGCTCGGCATCACCTCCCAGAGCAACGGCATCGCCATCGAGGCGCCATCGGGCACCATGGTTCGCGCGATCCACGAAGGAGAGGTCATGTTTGCCGGCTATCTCCGGGGCTATGGCAACACCGTTATTGTTAATCACGGCCATCAGTATTATTCTATCACTTCACGAGTCGAAAGAATTCTGGTCGAAAAGGGCCGTCAGGTCGATGAGCGCACGGACATCGCAATCATGGGTGAAACCGCCACGCTGATAAATGAAGGGCTCTATTTTGAAATCAGGCACGGCTCGAAGAATCTCGATCCGACCGACTGGCTCGACCCGGCTCGAATAACGAAGAAACCATAGATCCGGCGCTGTCCTCCGCTGAGCCGAACCGGCCTGTACAGCGCCCACAACCGACAGAAGATAATGCCTCCACGCCGCCTCATTCGCTGTTACCGTCTGCTCCTGCTGGCCCTGTTGCTCGCCGTCCCGGCACCATCCGTCACTGTTGCGGAAATCAGCGAAAAACAGCAACAGGATACCTATCAGCACCTGGAAACCTTTGCCGCCATCCTGAGCATCCTCCAGGAACACTATGTCGAGGAAATCGATACCAAAGAGATCATCGAAGGGGCCATCAACGGCCTGCTGCTCTCCCTCGACCCCCATTCTTCGTACCTGAAACCTGAACATTACCGGGAGTTCCAGGAAGAGACCAGCGGTGCCTTCACCGGTATCGGTATCGAAATCACGCTCAAAGACGGCGTCATCACCGTCATCGCCCCGATCGAGGACACACCGGCCGCCAAGGCGGGCATCAAGGCCAACGACAAAATCATCAAAATCAACGGTGAATTCACCAAGGGCAAATCGCCCTTCGACGCCGTCAAGCTGCTGCGCGGCCCAAAAGGCACTGAAGTGACCATCTCCATCTTCCGTGAAGGATGGCAGGAACTAAAAGACTTTACCCTGAGCAGAGATGTCATTCCGTTAAAATCGGTCCGCTCCTTTACGATCAAACCGGGTCTTGGCTATCTGCGCATCTCCAATTTCCAGCGCAACACCACCCAGGAGGTACGCACGCACCTCGCCGAATTGAGGCAACCCGGGCCGCTGCGCGGCCTGATACTCGATCTGCGCAACAACCCCGGCGGCTTGCTCGACCAGGCGGTCAATGTCGCCGATTTCTTTCTTGCCGAAGGGCTGATTGTCTCTACCAGGGGCCGGGATCGGGAACTCGATCTCATTTATGAGGCGCATCGGGACGAACGCACCGAGTCGTTCTACCCGCTGGTGGTCCTGGTCAACGAGGGCTCGGCCAGTGCGTCGGAAATCGTCGCCGGAGCGATCCAGGACCATCGGCGCGGCGTCATCCTCGGCAGCAAAACCTTCGGCAAGGGATCGGTACAGACCATCGTCCCGCTGGCCGACGGTGCCGGCCTGCGCATGACCACCGCACACTACTATACGCCCAGCGGCCGCTCCATCCAGGCCACCGGTATCGTGCCCGACATCGTTGTCGAGTTGGCTAACGGCACCACAAAAGACCAAGGCAAATCATCGGCGCCCACGGTGCGTGAGGAAGATCTGGAGGGCCACTTCTTCAACCAGAGCGATCCCCCGACCGACGAAACTCCCGAATTTTCCGAGGAGATGCGCAATCGGGTAGCAACCGACAATCAGTTGCGCGAGGCCTACAATATCTTGAAGAGCCTCATTCTCTACGGCTCGTTCAACGGGCAGCAGTCAGGGAAATAGGGCAGCCGATATGTTCCGCGCCATTGCCATTATCGCCGAACAGCGGATCAACCAGGCCATCGAAGATGGGACCCTGCAGACGGAGGGCTGGCACGGCCGGCCGCTGCCCATGGAAAGGGACCCGTTCGTTCCGGATGATCTGAAAATGGCCTACAAAATTATGAAAAACAGCGGCTACCTGCCGCCGGAAGTGGAGATGCGCAAGGAAGCGCACCGTCTCGAAGACCTGATCGCCTCCACCGAGGACGCGCATCAACGGCTGGTACAGATGAAAAAGCTCAACGTGCTGCTGATGAAAATCGACCGCTGCCGCGACCGGCCGACCAGGATCGATCATCACGACGAGTATTATCGCAAGATTGTCGAGAAGTTTTAGCGCGCCGTCACAATCCGAGTTCTTTCAGGAACCGCTCGTCTCTGGTCCAGTGTTTCTTGATTTTGATCCACAGCTTGAGCATCACGTGCCTGTCGACAAGCTGCTCGATGTCTTTTCGGGCGGCGATGCCGATCTGTTTGAGTTTTGCTCCCCCGGTACCAATGACGATCGGTTTCTGAGAAGGGCGCTCCAGATAGATGGTCGCATGGATGGTGACACTGCCCCGCTCGCTGTCCTCTTTGAAGGACTCGATCACCACCGCCGACGAGTAGGGAATTTCCTGGCCGGTCAGCAGAAACACCTTTTCCCGGATGATCTCTGCGGTGAGGAACCGCTCGCTGGCATCGGTCAGGCTGTCCTCGGGAAAATAGCGGAAACCGCGGGGCAACACCGTGAGCAATTGATCGATCATCTCGGGCACGCCCTCGCCGCGCAGCGCTGAGATCGGCATGATCGCCCGGAACGGATACAACGCCGCATAGCTGTCGATCAACACCAATACCTGACGGCGATCGATCAGATCGATCTTGTTGAACAGCAGCAGCGCCGGGCAGTCGATCTCGTTGAAATATTCGAGATACTGACGACGCTTCTCGGACGCGCCCGTCTCCGACAGCGCCCGGGACGCATCGACCATGAAAACCACTGCATCCATCCCCTTCAGGCTGTCCGTCGCGATCTTGACCATCTCCCGGTTCAGCGGACCGGAGCTGCGGTGCAGCCCCGGGGTGTCCAGAAAAACAATCTGGTAGTCCGGCCCGTTGAGAACACCGACAATGCGGTTTCTGGTGGTCTGCGGTTTCGGCGTGACAATGGAAATCTTCTGACCGAGCATGGTATTGAGCAGGGTCGACTTTCCGGCATTGGGGGGGCCGACCAGCGCGACCATCCCGGAAAGCACTGTTTCTGTGGGAAAAGCAGCCATATAATGTACCGTGGAGGTGGAATTTATCGGTGTGCTGAGATTATACCGTGGAGAATTGACAAAAATACACTATATTTCTCTGTTCGAATCTAAAAATCGGCCCTGTTTCAGCCCCGACATGGCAATTACCCCGGCAACAGGCCTCCGGACGATCGCACCACCGTCCGGCAACAGACAATCAAGGCGTACATGTCTTTTACACATATCAGTTCCGGCAAACTCATCGAATATCTCGACAACGGCAGATTTATCTGTGGCTATGTCACCGAAAGCCAAGCCAAACGAGTCCGTTTGCTCAACCAGAACGGCCGCGAGCTGAACCTGCCGGTCTCGCGCATCGTCCACTGTTCTCAGACCTCACCGCCGGCCGGCTCCGACCGGGAATCATTGATCAGGCTCTTGCAGGATACCACCGAGAAACGGCACCTGCTGATGCAGGACATCGACCTGGAAATGCTCTGGGAACTGGCCTGCACGGAGGCGACGGACACCTTCGACCCGCGTTTTCTGGCCGAACTGATGTTTGGCCGTATCGCCGATGACGACAGCGTTTCCGCCTTCCTCCGTTCGGTGTTCAAAGACAAGCTGTTTTTCAAATACCGGGAAGGCAAAGTCCAGGTGCACAGCCCGGAAAAAGTACAGCAGCTGCGCAATCAGCTGGAAAAAGAAGCGCAGAAAAAGCTCATCATCATCGACGGCGCCGAGCTGCTGCGCCGCATCGACCGACTGGAGCACGGAGCCGGCCCGTTCACCGAACAGCAGGACGAAATCCTGACCCTGCTGCAGAACTACTATCTGCATGGCTCCGAAGCAGACCAGGCCGACCTGGCCCGGACCATTCTCAAGGAAGCCGGCTTCAACAAACCCCACGACCCGTTCCACCTGCTGGTCAAGGCCGGCATCTGGACCCGTAATGTCAACCTGCCCCTGCTCCGCGCCAATCTCTCCACCTCGTTCAGCACCGAGGTCCGGCAGCGGGCCGAGGCCATCCTCCAGTACGGCAGCGAGTCGCTGTTCAACGATCCGGCCCGCGTCGACCTGACCGACCTGGCCACCTTCACCATCGATGGCGCCACCACCCTTGACTTCGACGATGCGCTCAGCATCCAGGAACAGGAGGGCAATTATTTGGTCGGCATCCATATCTCCGATGTCGCCCATTATGTCAGACCCGGCGACCCGCTCTTCCAGGAGGCCCTGAACCGGGGCACCTCCCTCTATTTCCCGGAAGGGCAGATCCCGATGCTGCCGCGCCACCTGTCGCAGGGGGTCTGCAGTCTGATCCAGAACGAGACGCGGGCCGCCTTTTCGCATTTGATCCTGCTCTCGCCGGACGCGGAAGTGCTCAAGGTGCAGATCGTGCCCTCCATTATCCGGGTCGCCCGGCGTTTGACCTACGAAGACGCCGACACGATGATCGAGTCCGATCCGGAGTTGCGAATCTTCAACGTACTGCGCCAGAAATTGCGCCAGCGCCGCTTTGCTTCAGGGGCCCTGCTGCTCCCCTTTCCCGACGTCAACATTCATATCGACAACCAGGGCAACGTCCACGTGTCATTGGGGAAGACCGACACACCGGCGCGCACCATCATCTCCGAGATGATGATCCTGGCCAATACCGAGGCCGCCCGCTTCGTTTCCGATCGTATGGCACCCGGCCTGTTCCGTTCGCAAGGCCGGATTACCAAGCGATTCGTGCAGGGCGACGACGACGATCTGTTCCTCAACACCCTGCAGCGCAAACACCTGCCGCGCAGCGAGCTGACCACCGAAGCGAGACCGCACAGCGGCCTGGGTGTCGGCTTCTATACCACGGTCACCTCGCCGATCAGACGGCTGCTCGACCTGGTCATGCAGCACCAGATCAATCACCTGATCCGCCGGCGCAGCGTCTGTTTCACCGAAGAGATGTGCAAGGATTTTACCTCGGTGATCTCCCGGACCCTGGCCGCCGCCAACAACGTCAAGCAGCAGCGCCATCGCTACTGGCTCCTGAGATATCTGGAGGAGCGTATCGACACCTATATGGAAGCGCTGGTCATCGAAACGGGACCAAAGCGGGTCAACCTCTTGCTCACCGACATCCTGATGGACATCGATCTGCCCCCCACCCGGACGCCGCTCCCCGAACCGGGCAACCGGGTCATGGTCAGGCCGGCCAAGGTCGACCCGCTCGACAACAGTTTTCGCTTCGACTGGTGATCAGCACCCCTCCATCGCCGCCCGGGCCCGTTCCACCCTGAGCTTTACCTCCTGCCCAGGCTTGAAATCGTCGGTGCCGCGCTCGCACTCGAGCACCAGTTCCTGCCCCTCGGCCTCGACCACGACGCAGCGGGCACTCGCCGCCGAAACCGCCGTCGCCCCACCAACCACCATCATGACCATTGCCATCATTACGATAACTCGTTTCATTTCATCCTCCATTGTCTCTGCGGCCGGACGTGATGTCCGCCCTTTTCCCGAACGATAACCGCTCCGGAAGACGGAGAACAGGCGACATCGGCCAACATCGACTCAAAAGATGTCGACATCGGGTGGTTTCCCGCACCAGCGCAGATGGCAAACCGCGCGACATCTGCTATGATGGATAAAAACATCAACCGGTCAACGACAACCAGTGAACGACACAAGCTATCCAGGCGGCCCGGAAATGGTCAAGATCGACGGGAGCCGGGTCCGCGCCCTCCGTGAGCAAAAGGGCCTCACCCAGCTCTACATCGCCACCGCGGTCGACGTGACCACCGATACCGTCTCCCGGTGGGAGAACAAACGGTATCCGACGATCAAAAAAGAAAACGCGCTGAAACTGGCGGACGCCCTCGAGGTGGAGCTTGGGGCCCTTCTCGACCGGGATGATGCCCCCGAGCCGGCCCCGGCCCGGACGGCAGCACAGCCGCCGCCCGAACCGGTGGTCGAAGCGGCTGCCGCGGCGCCGGCAAACGACGCGGCCGATCATGTGATAACGCCACCCGCCGCCCCCGGCCGCCGCCCCGGCAGTGTTATCAAAACGGTGCTGATTATCACCGCGCTGGCTCTGTTCGCCGCGGCACTGACGCTCTTTTTCACGAGACAGGACCAGGAGCCGCCGCTGGAAATCAGTGTCCGACGGATCGCGCCGTCCCATTTCGTCGCCGGGCAGCCGTTTCCGGTCTTTCTGAAAATCAATGCGGCGGACGAGCCGCGCTCCATCATCCTGAAGGAAACCATCCCCCCGGGTTTCCAGGTCGTCACCGCGCTGCCCCCGATTTCCGGGCAGGACAAGAAAGACAACTCGATCAAATGGCTGACCAAGGTGAGCGGCTCGACAACCTTTGCCTACACGTTGCGCAGCGATCTTGCCTACCGGGGAACGGCGCACCTGGACGGCTTTGTCAAAGGTTCCGACAGCGCCACCGCGGAAATCACCATCAGCGGCGATGGGCAGAGTACTTCCGGGACCCACCACTGGGCGGACCGCAACCTCGACAACCGCATCAGCGACGAAGAGATCCTGGCAGTCTACGATCTGGCCGGCAGCGACCAGCCGATCGGTATCGACATGGAACTGATCGAAGATATCTGGCTGGGTGACGGCTATGACTGGCAGGCCCAGAGCCAGCGCTTTGTCGTACGGGAGTAATCGGCCGATAACCGGTCACCACATCTACCACCGAGCCTTGTTATGAAAACATCCAGACGACGACCGTATACGATTTTCTGCAGCTCTCTTTGTGCCCTGGTCTGCCTCCTGGCCACCGCCGGACAGGCCGCCGCCGTCTCGGCACACCTCTTCCAGGACCAACCGAACACCGCCATTGTCGAGATTTCCCTGTCCCGGCCGGCCCCGGCCAACCTGATTGTCGAGGTCTTCCTGCCGCGCAGCCTGACGGTCACCGCCGGGCAGCCCAAACCCGCCAAGATCGATCAAAAGAAAGGAAGTGTCAGGTGGCTGCTCAAGGATACCGGGCCGGGCACCGTACAGCTGAGGCTGGTCGCCAACCGGCCGGTGCCGCTGTCACAGTGCACCGCGTTGGTCCGCTATCGCCAGCCCGGCTCCGGCACCCTGATCGAAATCACAGCGCAGCAGTGAACAATCCCCGCACCCCGTCGGCGATGAACTGAATCGACAACGCGGCCAGCAGCACACCGAGCAGACGCTTCATGATACTGTTGCCCGTCTCCCCCAAGACCCGCGAGACCGAGCCGGCCGCCAGCAGACAAAACAGCGACAGGCCGAAAACGACTCCGATCGCGGCCAGCAGAAAGAAATAGTCGCCCGTACTCCGAACACTACCGGTAAAAAGCAGCACGGTCAGGGTCAGGCAGCCCGGCCCGGCCAACAACGGAATGGACAGCGGAAAGACCGAGATATCGGTCACAACCTCCGGCTCATCGCGCTGCCGGACCGCTTCGGCCCCGACCACCATGCTGAATGACGTGTAGAAGAGCAGCAAGCCGCCGGCTATCTTGAACGAATCCAGAGAAATACCGAGTTTACCGAGCAGCCACTGGCCGAAAAAGCCAAATAATATCACCAGGCCAAAAGAAATCAGCACGGCCCGAACGGCCATGGTTCGGCGATAGGTCCCGGATCGGTCACCGGCCAGGGCGTGAAAGACCAGGGCGACACCGACCGGATCGACAATGACCATATAGGAAATCAAGGCCTGCAAAAAGATATCCATCGCTCCTCTCTCAACCAACGGGGGACAGGTTAAAACCTGTCCCCCGCTCATGTAAAAATCAAGCTTCCCCGGGCTGGTCGGTTCTGCCGGAGGCTGCATCGCGAAGGCCCGGCGGGCCGGA
>CAZUJZ010000127.1:0-5662 GCA_964620665.1 uncultured Desulfofustis sp.
GCCGAAGATGGACGACCGCTCGCTCTTCCGCTACCCGCCCGGCTACGCCCACCGGCCGTTGGAGACCCGCCTCGACTGGTCGGACTGGCCCGGCGGCCTCCACGGCGCGGTGGAGATGTGCAACAACAACGGGGCCTGCCGCAAAATGCTGGAAGGTGCCATGTGTCCCTCCTACCGGGTCACGAGAAATGAGCGCGACACCACCCGCGGCCGCGCCAACTCGCTGCGGCTCGCCATTTCCGGCCAACTGGGCGACGATGCGCTGACTTCGGCGGAGATGGCCGAGACCCTGAAACTCTGCGTATCCTGCAAGGCGTGCAAGCGGGAGTGCCCCACCGGCATCGACATGGCCAAGATGAAGATCGAGGTCACCGCGGCCCGGAAGCGCAAAACCGGCTTCACCCTGCATGATCACCTGATCGCCTGGATGCCGCGCTATGCGCCGCTGCTGTCGAAACTGCCCTGGCTGGGCAACAGCCGCAACACGGTGCCCGCCCTGGGCCGCCTGATGGAGCGCATCGACGGATTCACCAGCCGCCGGCCACTGCCCCGCTGGCGCCGGGATATCTACCGTCCGGTCGCATCCTGCGGGCCGGACAGCGGACCGGAGGTGATCCTGTTCGGCGATACCTTCAACACCTATTTCGAGTCGGAGAACCTGCTGGCGGCGCGCGAGGTGCTGCTGTCGGCCGGCTACCGAGTACTCTCGCCGCGGGCCGCCACCGAGCCGGGACGCCCCGTCTGCTGCGGCCGTACCTTTCTCACCGTCGGCAAGATCGAGTCGGCCCGCGCCGAGGCGAGCCGACTCCTCGATACCTTTTACCCGTTCGCCGAGCGCGGCGTACCCATCGTCGGCCTGGAGCCCAGTTGCCTGCTCTGCCTGCGCGATGAAGTCCCCTCACTGCTGCCGGGAGAAAAATCTACAACCGTGGCCCGGCAAGCCCTGCTCTTCGAAGAATTCTGCACCACCGGAAAACTCCAACTCAACCTGGCACCACTCAAGAAGCGGGCCCTGGTGCACAGCCATTGCCACCAGAAGGCCTTCCATACCGTGGGCGGCCTTGCTTCAACGCTGCACCTGATCCCCGGCCTCGAGGTCGAGTTCGTCGATTCCGGCTGCTGCGGCATGGCCGGCGTCTTCGGCTACGGCGCCGACACCTACGAGATATCGATGCAGATGGGCGAGCTGTCGCTCTTCCCCGCCGTTCGCAAAGAACCGGAAACCACCATCATCGTAGCCGACGGCTCCTCCTGCCGGCACCAGATCGAGCACGGCACCTCTCGCCGGGCAATCCACACCGCCCGCGTGCTGCAGCAGGCGCTGGCGGCATCACCGGAGCGAAACTGAGCCGCGGCTTGACCCGGTACGGTGAAAAGGTGGAGGCCCCCGGTTATGCGTATTCCTTCAAGAAATAGAGAAATAGGGGACAGACCAAGTAGAGAAATAGGGGACAGACCCCGATATGTCCACAATGAGTATTACCTCGTCGTCAGCTTGATTTCGATGCGGCGGTTTTTCCGGTACGCACTGGAGGTATCGGCAGGATCGATGGGGTGAAATTTGCTGAAGCCGGCGGCGGCCATATGCTCCTCGGGGATGCCCTGATCAGCGAGATACTGCACCACCGACACGGCTCTGGCGGTGGATAGTTCCCAGTTGGAGGTGAAGCGGCCCGATTGAATGGGTACTTTATCGGTATGGCCGTCCACGCGTAAAATCCACGGCAGATCAGCGGGAATCTGGAACATGAGTTCCTGTATGATTTCGGCGAGTTTTGCCAGCTGCTCCATTCCCTGGTTGCCGAGTTCGGCGGTGCCTGAGGCGAAGAGAAGTTCCGCCTGCAGCAGAAACCGGTCCCCTTCGATGCGCACGGCCGGGTTGTCGCCGACAATCTGCCGGAGCCGGCCGAAGAAATCCGAGCGATACCGCTCAAGCTCGTTCACCTTGCGGGCCAGTTCTATATTGAGACGCCTGCCCAGATCGTCGATTTCTTCCTCCTGCTCGGACCGTACGGCCTCCGAGCGGCTGAGTGCCGTGCGGATCTCGGCGAGGTGATCGCGGAGCTGGGCCAAACGCTCCTTGAGAAGCGCAACTTCGGCCCGGGCGTCGGCTGTGAGCCGTTGCTGTTTGTCGATGCTCTGCTCCTGCTGGTTGACCAGGGCGGAGAGGGCTTCGATGCGAATATCGCGCTTTTCGATCTCCTGTTGCGCCAGCAGCGTCCGTTCCCCGGCCTCGGCAAGGCGTGCCTGCAGGGCCTTGCTTCTGTCGCGAAGCGCTCCGCTCATCTTGCGCTCTTCGGCCAGCGCGGCGTCGGCCGAGGCGATTTGGCTTTCCAGTTCGCTGCGCACCTTGCGCAGGGCGTCAATATCCTGCTGCAGACTGGCAACCGTCCTCAGCTGGGCCTCCATTTTCTCCCTGTCCTCGATGCGCCGCTGCTCCAACGTGTTCACCTGCTGCTGCAGGCCGGCTCGTTCGGTGCTGAGTGTTGCCACCTGATCGCTCAAGGCGGCGACCCTGCCGGAGAGTTCTTCGTTTTTTTGTCGTTCAAGACCCAGAAGCTCGTTGATCTCATTGATTTGGCTGTGCAGTTCTTGAAGTTCGCTGCTCTGGTCGGAAAGGATGTAGCTGAAGACGAACTGGGAGAGAGTGAAGATCAGCAGAACGAAAATGACCACCATCAGCAGGGCGGAAAGCACATCGACATAGCCAGGCCAGATGCTCCCTGACCGGCTTGAGTTTCTCGATTGGATAGTCATCTCGTTCTACCCTCTGCGGTCCGTTTCACGGTCTTCGTCCGCGGAGGTGTCGGCGTTACCGTGGTTGAGCAGTTTTTCCAGGTTGAGATTGGTGTGGTGGAGTTCCGCGAGTATCGCATCGGAGAGGTACGTGGGAGACACCGGCGGCGGATCGACGGCGGGGTCCAAGCCTGCTTTGCTGCGCTGGTCTACCAGTTGGGTCACTCCCGAGAGCCATTCTTCCAGTTCATTGAAGAACCGGTTCTGGGCATGGTTTGCCTGGATGTCGATGAAACCGAGAACCAGTGAGCCGCCCAGGCCGAAAAGTGAAGAGCTGAAAGCAGTTCCCATGCCCTGCAGCGGTTCCTGCAGCCCGGCCTTGAGGCTTTGGAACATCACGGTGAAGTCGCGGTCGCCCACCCCGAGATTATCGATCACCATACTCACCGCGCCGATGGTGCCGAGTAGCCCCCAAAAGGTGCCGAGCAGGCCGAGAAAAACCAGCAGGCCGATCATATAGCGAGATATTTCTCGGGATTCGTCAAGCCTGCCCCGGATGCCCTCCAGAACCGTGCGCAGGGACAAGGCGGAGAGACTGAACCGGTCGCGGTGCATGCCTTCGAGGTGCTTGGCGAGCGGCCTGAGCAATTGCGGGCTGTTGGCCACCGACAGTCCTGACGTTCCGGTGCGGAAAATCTCAATCCAGCGGATCTCGGGCCCCAGTACGATGACACGGCGGAAATTGAGGAGGATACCTATGGCCAATGCACCGAGAATGACGAGGTTGAACCCCCAGTTGGCCATGAAGGCCTGGTGCAGAGGTTTGTAGAGCAAAGCGCACACCCCTGCCACAATGGCAAGGAATGCGATCATCATCAAAAGATAGTAGCGCAATATGGTCATACCTGGCTCCTTCCTGCCGGCCGGCGGCAAGGTGGGTGATATGTGGCGTGTCGTCTGAGGGCGATACAGACGATTTACAAGTACTATAAACCCTTCCCGGCTACGGTGCCAAAAGCCTCTCGTAAAAATGCTGCACCCAGATTCCTCCCACATAACGTTTTTTTCTTAGCTATCTGAAAATATTGGTTTTATGAGCTTCCAGTGTCGCCATTTTCAAATTTCCTGGCACAATATTTGAATACTATTGAATAGCCCTGTGTAGGCAAACCCCTGGTTCCCATTGACTCAGCATCTGATGGGATCCTGTTGGTGTTATGGCGCTGATTTGTCAGGAGATGGCTTCTCATCCACGTCAAAGCGGCTTCGCTTTTATGTGCCGGTGTTCATCCTGTATTACAGGATATGATCCGGCGGAACTGGAAAGAAAACCAAAAATTTAGATGGAGGCTATGATGAAACAAGGAAAGATGTTGCTTAAGGCGGCGATTTTCGGAGTTACGTTGCTTTCCACCGCAACTTTCATACAAGCGCAGTATGAAAGCAAAAAGAAGATGGGGATTCCCGAGGATGTCGAACCGGTTCATGCTACCTATCTACCGGTAATGATCGGTCAGGATTTCGAAACCATGATGAAAAAAGATCAGGAAATGAAATCAAAGATCATGGATCGGCAAAAACAGTTACTCGAACGCCGCTATGATCTGAGCGATAATCCTTCGGATGTTATGATGTCGGGTGGGAGAAAACCTGTCCAGAAAGGAGTGCGGGTAAAGCTTCCGGAGGAGACGACATGGAATAAACTCTCAGAGATGTCCCCTGACGAGATTCGCGAGCAAGGATTGTTTCCGGAAGGATTCATGCCTCTGCCACATGTCAAGCATGAGACAGGCGGGCAGGTGATTCCACCCGATCAGATCAAGGAGATGAATGATCTTGAGCAACGAAATCTGGAACGATTCGATGTGGAATTTGACCTGCCTCAACACGTGCTCCCCGAGTTTCCTCCCCCGATCTTTCTCACCACTCGCCCGGAGCTCGGGGATGTTTCCCAGGGGAAAGTCCTGTCCATCAGGAATTATTATGAAATAATGCATGGTTTAATCACACCCGTACAAATGGAAGGATTACGACTTCTGCTAACCCCTTTCCCACAGCAGCAGTTCAACCAGTCCGAAGACCGCAAGGTGAAAGAGGCAACTCTTGGGATTTCCTGTCTGGATTGTCACACCAATGGCCACACGAATGCAGCATTCCATCTCAACCCAGATACCAGGCCTCATGTAGCACGGCTTCGTTTAGATACCGTCAGCTTGCGGGGGGTGTTCAACCAGCAGATCCATGGTTCCAAACGTTCGCTTCGATCTATTGAGGATTTCACTGAATTTGAACAGCGCACAGCATATTTTGACGGTGATCATGTAACTGCCGCCAAGAAGGGGGTTCATCTTCCTGATCGTGCAAGTCAGGTAGCTATGATGGCACAGATGCAGAACATATTCAACTTTCCGCCGGCACCGAAGCTCGATGTTTTCGGCCGACTCGATTCAAGTAAAGCGACACCGCAGGAACTCAAGGGCGAAGAAATATTTTTTGGAAAGGGGCGGTGCGCAGAGTGTCATCCTGCGCCATTTTATCTCGATGATAAGATGCATGACCTGCAGGTGGAACGTTTTTACAAACCGCATATGAGCAACGAAAAGTGGATAACCGGAGTAGGGCCAATAAAAACCTTTACCTTACGGGGCATCAAGGATTCTCCTCCGTATATGCATGATGGCCGGCTCGTGACCCTTGAAGATACAGTCGAGTTTTTCAATCTTGTTACGGAGCTTAAACTCACTCAAGAAGAAAAAGAAGCACTTACTGCTTTTCTTCTGTGCCTTTGATCTTGATTGAGGGGGACTTTCGGTTTCTCTATAGGGACAAGTGAGATGCCAAGCAGCATGTGGTCTTAAAGCAAGATTACTGCATCTGCTTGGCATCATAACTGCGCCTACTCCGAGTGGTTCCGGGGACGGTTCCG
>CAZUJZ010000127.1:5762-11436 GCA_964620665.1 uncultured Desulfofustis sp.
CATCTGCTTGGCATCATAACTGCGCCTACTCCGAGTGGTTCCGGGGACGGTTCCGCGGACAGTAATCATTGACTCGTATTCGCTATTATTGATATGTTTCAAGCATGGTAAGAATAGCACATGCAGTAGCCCTGGCTATCCCCATAACATCACCCAGCATGACAACCATCGTCAGCAGACTTTTTTTGCGAGGATGATTACATAGCCTATATTGAGTTGATGGCGCAATGGTGCCGAAAAGATCATGCCACCACATCCCCATTCAGGAAAGTGGATGGTTACTGCGCCTGCCGAGAGTGATCTGCGGCGGGGTAACTATTCGCTAACGGACATTATCAGCATCGATGATCTGCAAAATCTCCAGGACTCTTTTGCCAAGGCCAACCGGGTCGCTTCGACCATCATCAATCTAGACGGGACGCCGATCACCAGGTTCAGCAATTACAGTGGTGTCTGCGCGTTGATCAGACAAACGGAAAAGGGCAATGCCAATTGTGCCCGCTCCGGCAGGATTCTCGGGGAACTCTCGTTGCAGGGAAGTCAACCGGCCTGCCATTTTTGCCACAGTATCGGCTTTATGGACGCCGCCGCCCCCATTGTCATCGATGGAGTCCACCTGGCTAACTGGTTGATCGGGCAAAACTGCACCGGTACGGTCGATGCCGAGCGGGTTGCCAGCTACGCTGAAGAAATCGGTGCCGACAAACAGCAGCTCCTGGCCGCCTTTGACAGCATGGAGAAAATCTCCGAAAACGAGTTCAGGGACAAACTGGATTTTCTCTGGCTGATGGCCAACCAGATTTCCAACCAGGCCTACCAGCACCTCAGATACCAGACCATGCTGGTCTCGCTCGAACAGTCCAAGGAAGAGCTTACCGCCTATAAGGATAAGCTGGAGGAACTGGTCAACCAACGAACGGCAGAGCTGGAAAAAGCCATTGAAAAAATCCAGCAGATTTCCATAACCGACGCACTGACCGGATGTTTCAACCGGGGCGGCATCATCAGCAACCTTCCCCGGGAAATCAAACGGGCCCGGCGCTACAACAATCCGCTGTCGATCCTGCTCTTCGATCTCGATCATTTCAAAAAAATCAATGATACCTATGGCCACCGATTCGGGGACTCCGTGCTCCAACAGGTTGTCGCCACCACCCAGCAGTTGATTCGGGACGATATCGACTGGCTGGCCCGATACGGAGGCGAAGAGTTCCTGGTGGTCATGCCCCTGACCAGCCGTGCAGGAGGCGAGTGTGTCGCCGAACGATTACGGCTGGCCATAGCCGACATTTTGTTTACGTGCTCCGGGGAGCAGGTATCCATAACCGCCAGTTTTGGCTTAATCGGCATCGATTCCTGGAAAAACATGGAGACGGTCTCGCACGAGACCTTCTTGCACAGTGCCGACAACTATCTCTACAGCGCCAAGAAAGGTGGACGGAACCAGGTTGTTGCCGGCCCCCTGGTCTTGAGCTAGAATGAGCGCTGCGGACGAAGAGAGGATGTCGACGACACTCCGGTCCATGCCAGTGGCGCGGCAGTTATCGTATTTTCGTATTGTCGGCGGGGTGGTTATGAGCTGTTTCCGGAACGCTTTCTGGAATCCATCACCTTATAGGCACAATATTCTCCACACATGGTGCAGGCGCCATGGTCGTCCGCGGCGAGCGTTTCACCACGTCTCTTGCGTGCGAGTGGCGGGTCCAGCGACAAGCAAAACTGTTTTTCCCAATCAAGAGCCCGGCGAGCTTTGGACATCTCCGTGTCCCATTCCCGGGCGCCGGGAACTTTTTTTACGATATCGGCTGCATGGGCAGCCAGTCTGGCGGCCATCACGCCGTCGTGAACATCTGCTACCGTCGGCAAACAGAGATGTTCGCTGGGAGTCACATAGCAGAGGAAATCCGCTCCGGCACTCCCCGCAATCGCCCCGCCGATAGCACTGGAGATATGGTCGTAACCGGGCGCAATATCCGTTACCAATGGTCCCAGTACATAGAAGGGCGCCCCGTGGCAAATGCGCTTCTGCAGCTTGATATTGGCCTCAATCTGGTCGATCGGCATATGGCCGGGCCCTTCTATCATGACCTGAACGCCGGCATTCCAGGCTCGCTGGGTGAGTTCTCCCAGGATCAGCAGTTCATGTATCTGCGCTCGGTCGGTGGCATCCGCAATACATCCGGGACGAAACCCGTCGCCGAGTGAAAGCGTTGCATCATAGGGCCGTACCAATTCAAGCAAACGGTCGAAATATTCGAACAAGGGATTTTCTGCGTGATTGTGCTCCATCCACGCGCAGGTAAAGGACCCGCCCCGCGAGACAACGTCCATTATCCGTCCCTCGCGGTCCATGTGCTGCAACGTGTTTCTGGTCACACCGCAATGGACGGTTATAAAATCGACCCCGTCCTCGAGATGACGTTCAATGCCGGCAAAGATCTCATCAACACTCATGTCGACGATGGCCTTCCCCCGTTTTACCACGGCATCACAAGCAGCTTGGTAAAGCGGTACGCTCCCGATGCACAGATCGGTTTCAGCAATAATGGCCTGCCGGATGGCATCGATCGGGCCACCGGTGGACAAATCCATGATCGCGTCGGCCCCTGCCGCCAGGGCCGTTCGTGCCTTCGCCAGTTCCCGATCGATGCTCGTGTCGTCTCTGCTGGTCCCGATATTGGCATTGACCCTGGTACGGATGCCCTTGCCAACCGCGAGCGGACGGCCGCCTTCATGTCGATTGTTATGACAAACGATCGCCGTTCCTTCTGCTATGCATTCGCATAACTGCCTGGCAGAGATACCCGCGTCGTCGGCGGCAGCGGCGATGCGCTCACTGATGCGCCCCTCTCGGGCCAGCTCCATCGTTGTCGTGGTCATGATTTTCTCCGGGTAGAATTTCCGCAGGAAGCGGAACCGGAAAAACTGCGCAAGAAAGGTACAGGTTCTCGGTCCGTTCCCTCCGCCGGTATTAACCGGATCAGGTTCAAAGGGTCTCCCACGCTCGTGGGATTCTCAGTCCGAAGACTCCCCTAGGCCACATCTCTCGGAGCCGGAATCTAAAGGGATTGTGCCGGGCTGTCAAGCGTTTCTTCGGAGGAGCTCCCTTGGTAAAACCTTTATTATTATCCCCACAATATTCTGGAATGAGGGGAAACTTTTCTTTGACGTGGACCGTGAGAGTAATTCCGAGCGAGGCGATCGCCTCGGCCTTGCCTTTCCAAAATTCCAGGAAGCACCGCAATTACACTGTATACTGAATTACCCGGCGGCTCACGCGTCTTCGCTGTCGTCCATGGCCTCGATAGAGGCCTTGTGCAGATAGAGAGAGAAATCTGCATCTCCATAGTCGGTCAAGTTACGGCGCAGACCTGTTTTGTCGTTTCTGATGTTCCTCTCCGCTCCATCAAGGTTGTCGATCATTACGCAGGTATCCCACTCGGATGCCCTGGTGCGCCTCAGAATAACGCGACAAGCTTGCCCGTGCTGTCGAAGACCAGCGGTTGCCATTCACCAATGACGGTGAGATCGGGGGTTGCTTCGATCTCGTCACGATAGGCTGCCGATACCGAAATACGGTGAATGTCGTTGGTGTTAGATATGTGCACGATACGCGCCGCGGCCGGTGGCGTGTCGCCGATGGTGAGGAAGGCAGCATCCAGCACCTCGCGGTCGCTGTCAAAGTACATCGGAATCGCCGCTTTCTCCGGACTGATACCGGTGATCGCATTCATATACGTCTTCTTGCGGTCCATTTTTTTGACCAGCCGGGTGGTCGTGAAGTCGGCCAGGCCGATGCCGATGGCGTTTCCCTCGGAAACATCGGTTAAATCGCGGACGTAGACCCGCTTGGTGCGGGGGAGGGTCGTGAAGTCGCCGAGTAGATCCCGGTTGCGGCCGGTGACATTGGTGTCCATGCCGGTACCTGAGATATCCTTGCCGATCTGATCGATGATCAGGATATCGATGTCGTCGAACGGCAGGCGGGCCATGCGCTGGTTGGCGATCGTGAGCAGTTCCTGCTCGCCACGATGGATGTCTTCCGGGGGAAGAGCCTTTACCAGGCAGGTTTCATGGAAGGCGTTTTCGACGATGCCAAGACCGAAGAGGATCGGACACCGCTTGATAACTTCGACTCCGACTGTTTCTACTATTTTCGGAAAAGTCAGCCGAACCGCAGCCTGATGATAATAGGACGCGCCTTTCTGCTTGCCCATGCCGATGGCCATCATCTTCATGAGCCCGCTCTCAACCGGGCCCTTGAACTTGGTATGGGCTTTGATCCGGTTGATGACGACGATGTGGTCGGCAGCCATCGCGTTGCGATCGACGTAAATGGGGAAGTCAAGAGCGGCGTTGCCGAGGTGAATCGGTTCCATGTCGCTACGGATCGGACAACCGAGCGTTTCTTCGGTCATGCCGAGATTGGCCAGCACGTTAACCTGCCCGGCCGCTGTTGCTCCACCGTGGCTGCCCATTGCCGGAAAGACAATGGGGGCAGCGCCGAGTCGCTTGAGTTCACTCACGACCGTCGCGGTAATCAGGGCGATATTGGCGATGCCACGGCTGCCGGCAGTGATTGCCACCGAGGCACCGGGCCTGATCTTTTCGGTGAGTTGCAGCCCGGCCATTTCCCGGGCAACGGCTTGATCGACAGTATCGAGACGCTGCGGATCGAAACGCTGTTCAAGCAGTGCCATCTGGGGCAATTCCATGGTCTATCTCCTTGGTGGTGATGAAGTTGCAGACGACCTCGATGGCGCTGTTGAACAATTCGGCCTGCTGCTTTACGGACGGGGCAGTATTGCCGATGCCGGACTGCTGGTCTGCGGGTTTCCGGGGGCATCGCCTTGAAAAACAGATCCATCATGGCTTTTGTCCCGTTGCTGTGATCGCGCCGTTTCTCTTCGCTTGTTCCACAATGCCGTCGCCGTATCTTTCTGTCAAGACGTTACAAAAGAAGAAGGATGGGGGAAATCCGTCACCCCTGACGCCACGGTGAGTCGAACGGGGCGGAGCGCGCCGTGCGGCTCGGCGAGGACTGATGGGTCTTCCGAAAGTTGTTTGGCCGGTAAGATCAACCTGTCTTCAGGAAGACAAATCTTGACGAATGCGTATCATTGATGCATATGTGTGCATATGAGAACGACATTGAACATAGATGAGCAGATGCTGGAAAGAGCATCCTTGCTGACGGGGATCAAAGAAAAAACGTCTTTGGTTCATCTTGGCCTTGAAGCGTTGATCGCGAGAGAAAGTAGTAAACGCCTCGGTTTGTTAGGTGGTACGGAAAGGAATCTGAAATCCATACCACGAAGGCGATCGACCAAATAAAGATGATCCTTGTCGACACGTCGGTTTGGATTGATCATCTGCGGAAAAACGACCCTCATTTGCGGCTTCTTTTATTCGACGGAGAGGTTGCCTGTCATCAACTGGTCGTCGGCGAACTCGTTTGCGGCACTTTACAGAACAGGCAAGAAATCACAGGCCTGCTGCAAGCATTACCGATGATCCCGCACATTGACTTCGATGAATACCTCTACTTTGTCGAAAAGCATAGTCTCCATGGCAGAGGTGTCGGGTACATCGACATCCACCTGCTCGCTTCGGCAGTATTGTCACAGGTCCGAATATGGACGCTTGATAAACGGTTAAAGGCAACAGCTGTTGA
>CAZUJZ010000128.1:0-7997 GCA_964620665.1 uncultured Desulfofustis sp.
ACCCCATTCAGGTGCGCTACCAGACTGCGCTACATCCCGGTGTACTGCTGGTGTACTGCTGGTGTACTGCTGGTGTGATGAGACGTCTTTCTACCACGGGCCGGTCATGGTGTCAATTGCTGCCTGTCGGCAGGTGTGCCGGCGGCGCTATTTTTTCTCCGAGAGGATCTTTTTCAGCGCAATCAGTTCCTGCTTGATCGAGCCGAGCTGTTTGTCGAGTTCGACGGGTGGAGGCGTTTCCGGCGAGGGGTCGGGCACGGGGCCGGCAGTGGCGGCGGTCTCTTCGAGCAGTTTGCGCGCCCCGGCGATGGTGTAGCCCTGTTCGTGCAGCAGCCGCTTGATGGTCAGGATCAGCTCGACATCGGCACGGCGGTAGAGACGCTGTTTCGAGCCCATCCGCTTCGGCTTGATGTCGCTGAACTCACTCTCCCAGTAGCGGAGAACGTGCGGCGCCACGCCGACGATTGTGCTGACCTCGCCGATCTTGAAATGAAGCTTGTCCGGGATTTCCTTTGTCATCTCGGGAGCTCATTGCCGCGGCGGATGATACAATTCAGCGCGGCTCGTTAATCCTGGCCCGGAGTTTTTTGCTCGGCCGAAAGCTGACGATCTGCCGCTCTTCGATGGTGATCGATTCGCCGGTTCGCGGGTTGCGGCCCTTCCTCGGGTTCTTTTCGCGTACCGAGAAGGTACCGAAATGAACGAGTTTGATCGAGGTGCCGCCCAGCATCGAGTCTTTCAGCGTATCGAAAAAGCTATCGACGATACCGCCGCAGATGCTCAAGGGATAGCCGAGTTTGTCGGCCACCGCTTCGGCCAACTCCTTTCTGGTTACGTTCGCTTTCTTCATCCTGCTATTCCTCGCGGAGCAACCCGCCGAAGGTGTCGGTCAATGACTGAACCAACCGGGCGTGGGCTTTCTCCACTTGCTTTTCGGTAAGGGTTTTCGTGTCGGATCGATAGGTGATGGTCAGGGCGACGCTTTTTCGGCCGTCCCCGATCTTGCTTCCCTGATATACGTCAAAAACGTCGCAATGTTCAATAAGTTTTTCTCGGCTGGATAAAACAGTTTTGACCAGATCGCCGGCCGGGGTGGTGATCGGCACGACCAGGGCGATGTCGCGTTTGACCGAAGGGTAGACCGGCAAGGCGCGAAACGATCTGGTTTGCGGCTCGATGGAGCAAAGCGCGGAAAAATCGAGGTCGAAATAGTAGACATCGCGTTTGATGCCGATATCGCGCAGCACGTCATCCCTGATCCTGCCGACGGTGCCGAGGAGGCGATCGCCGTGACGCACCGCAAGACCATAGGCGGGCTCGGCAAAGGACTCGACCGCCTCCGCAGCTTCCGGGACCAGTTCGATGGCGCCGTTGCCGTCGGTCGGCAGCCGCAGTCCGGCCAAAAGCGCCTCAACACCGCCTTTGGCATCGTAGATGTCGACTTCCTGCGGCGGGAAATGCAGTGGCGCCTGGCCGCCATACCGATTGCCGGACAGCACCGCGGCGATCCGGGTCGGTTCGTGCGGCAGTGGAGCGTCGGATGTCGGAACATAAAGCTTGCCGATTTCAAACAACCGGACAGCCGTCTGTTCAAAGCGCAGATTACGCTTGATGTTTTCCAGCAGGCCGGGCAGCAGCGAAGTGCGCATCACGTTCTGGTCTTCGGTCAGCGGGTTGAGGATGGCCACATGGTGGCGACGGCCGTCGTCCGGGGCCAGACGCAGGGTGTCGTCGTAATGGCTGGAGACGAAACTGTAGTTGATCGCCTCGGAGAAACCGGCCTCGTTCATCACGGTGCCGGCCCGGTAGCGCTCGAGCCGTTCATGGTCCTGCTCGGGATAGCTGAGATCGACGCTCGGCAGGGTGACCGGAATCTCGTCGTAGCCGGTCAGCCGTGCCACCTCTTCGACCAGGTCGGCCTCGCGCTCGAGATCGACGCGAAAGCTTGGTGGGGTGACGCTGATCGTGTCGTCGTCGATGATGGTGCAGCCGATCTCGATGGATGTAAGCAATTCGACGATCCGCCCGGCGTCCAGCTCGATGCCGAGCAATTCGGCGGTCCGCGACACGCGCAGGGTGAGCGGGCCGGCGGCAGGGCCGCGGTTATCGATATCGATGCCGCCGGGTTCGGCGGTGCCGCCGGCCACATCACAGATCAGTGCGACCGCGCGTTCCATCGCGGCGATGGTGCCGTCCGGGTCGACGCCGCGTTCGAAGCGATAGGAGGCATCGGTGGCCAGGCCGAGTCGCCGGGCCGTTTTGCGGATCGAGACCGGGTTGAAACAGGCGCTTTCGAGCAATACATCGGCAGTAGACTCGGAGACTTCGCTGTCCAGGCCGCCCATGATGCCGGCAATACCCACCGGCGTCTCGCCGTCGCAGATCAGCAGCATATCACCGGTCAGCTCCCGTTTGACGTGATCCAGCGCGGTAAAGCTTGTTTCCGCGGGACGCGGCGTCCTGACGACGACCTGCCGGCCGGCGAGCTTATTGAAATCGAAGGCGTGCAGCGGCTGACCGTATTCAAGCATGACCAGGTTGGTCACGTCGACGACGTTGTTCACCGGTCGCAGGCCGATCGCCAGCAGGCGCCTTTTCAGCCACCACGGGCTCGGCCCGATTCTCACGCCGGTAATCAGCCGGCCTGCATAGCGGGGGCAGAGTTCCGGGGCCTCCACGGTTACCGAGAACGACGAACTGGTGGTGGTGAGCCGACTGTCGCGATAGGGGACCCGCAGCTGCCGCCGGTTGATGCCGGCAGCCTCGCGAGCGATGCCGATGACCGAAGCGCAGTCCGGCCGGTTCGGGGTCAGATCGACCTCGATCAGGGTATCCTGCAGACCGGAGTGCTCCAGAAACGAAGCGCCCGACGGGATGTCATCGGCCAGTTCCATGATGCCGGCATGATCGTCGCCGAGACCGAGTTCGCGCTCCGAGCAGATCATCCCCTGGGACTCGATGCCGCGGACCTTGGATTTCTTGATTTTGACGTCGCCGGGCAGCGTCGTGCCGGGCAGGGCCACGACGACGGTCAACCCGGCACGCACATTGGGTGCGCCGCAGACGATCTGCAATTCCTGCTCGCCGACACCGACCCGGCAGAGGCTGAGCTTGTCACCGTTCGGGTGCGGCCCGGAAGCGAGGACTTTACCGGTCTTCAGATCAGCCAACTCGGAAAACAGCGGGGCGACCGAGTCGACCTCGAGGCCGAGCATGGTCAATTGGTCGGCCAGCCGGGCCGGCGAGACCCCGTCCAGCGGTGCGTATTCCTGTAACCAGTTGTAGGTGAACTTCATGGTGATCCTGTGCTCCAGGGCGATTTAGAACTGGGAGAGAAAGCGCAGATCGTTCTCGTAGAAGAGCCTGATATCGTCGATGCCGTATTTCAGCATGGCGATGCGCTCGACACCGAGGCCGAAGGCAAAGCCGCTGTATTGTTCGGGATCGTAGCCGACCATCTTGAACACCTCCGGATCGATCATGCCGGAACCGAGGATCTCCAGCCAGCCGGTCTTCTTGCAGACCCGACAGCCCCGGCCGCCGCAGATGACGCAGGCGATATCCACCTCGGCGCTCGGCTCGGTGAACGGGAAGAAGCTCGGCCGAAAGCGCAGTGGCAGGTCCTGGCCGAAGACCTTGCGGGTGAACACGGTGAGCACCCCTTTGAGATCGGCAAACGAGACCTTGGTATCGACGAGAAACCCTTCAACCTGGTGGAACATCGGGGTATGGGTGATGTCCGAGTCGCAGCGGTAGACCTTGCCCGGGGCGATCACCCGCAGCGGCGGCTGCCGGCTCTCCATGATCCGCGCCTGCATCGGCGAGGTATGGGTGCGCAGCAGCACCGAATCACCGATATAAAAGGTATCGTGCATGTCCCGGGCCGGATGGTGCTCCGGAATATTGAGCGCCGCGAAGTTGTAGTGGTCGAGCTCGATGTCGGGCCCCTCGGCGATGGAAAAGCCCATCGATGCGAAGATCGAGCAGATCTCTTCCATGATCCGGGTGATCGGGTGCAGTTTGCCGCCCGCCGTCCGCCGTCCCGGCAGACTCAGGTCCGGTCCCGGCCGGTCGGCGGCAGCGCTCTGGCCGGAGAGCTGCTGCCCTTTGGTCTGGAAGGCGTCTTCGAACTGCTTTTTTACGGTGTTGGCCAATTGGCCGAGTCGCGGTCGATCTTCTGCCGGGACACTGCCAAGTCGGCGCATCAGGCCGCTGATCAGACCGTTTCTGCCGAGATATTTGATGCGGAAGGCCTCGAGCTGCTCCCGATCCGTCACGGCCTCCAGGGCCGCGGCCGCTTCACTGCGCAGTTTTTCTAGCTCTTGCTCCATGGTGTCCTGGAAAGGTAGGTGTCATCAAAAACACTATGCCGGTTACGATTCAAACAACCGCAACCGGCATCAGGGAACAGCAAAGAGGAGAGAGGTCTGGTCTAAGCGTTTGCTTCGGCTGCGATTTTGACCACTTCCTGAAAAGCGCCCGGATCGAGGATGGCCATGTTGGCCAGGGACTTTCGATCGAGTTCGACGCCCGCTTTTTTCAGGCCGCCGATCAGTCTGCTGTAACTCATTCCGTTCATGTGGGCGCCGGCATTGATGCGGGTGATCCACAATTTGCGAAAATCGCGTTTGCGTGCCTTGCGGTCACGGTATGCGTAGACGAGGGCGCGATCGACAGCTTCCGTTGCCGAACGATACAGTCTGCTTCGTCCGCCGTAAAATCCTTTGGCAAGTTTCAGGACGCGATTTCTCCGTCGCCGTGCCTTGAAACCTCTTGTTACTCGAGCCATTATCGTTACTCCTTTTCCCTGCCTGGGGCAGGATTATCTCCTGTTATACACGTATTCCCGGCCGACCCCTGTCTACAGGTAGGGGAGAATCTTGCGGATGGCCTTGTCGTTGGCACTGTCCACCAGACCCGACTGGCGCAGGTTACGCTTTCTCTTGGTCGTTTTCTTGGTCAGAATGTGGCTGGTAAACGCCTTGTTGCGCTTGATCTTCCCGGAACCGGTCAGCTTGAAGCGTTTGGCAGCCCCTCTGTTGCTTTTCATTTTCGGCATGATACATACACTCCTTGACAGACAATATGGTACCGGAGACCGAGGGGCGGCTTCAGTGGGTGGGGGACCGACCCGTAGTTTCCGGAGGGAAACCTTGTTATTTCTGCAGCTTCGGACCGACGAACATGACCATCTGGCGTCCTTCCATGGTCGGCGGCTGGACGATCATCGCCTCATCCTCGATTGCCTCGACGACTCGTTTCATCGCCTCGAGGCCGACGGTCTGGGCATAGACAATCTCCCGGCCGCGAAAACGCATGGTGATCTTGACCTTGTTCTTCTGGGCCAGGAACTTCTTGATATTCTTAATCTTGAAGTTCAGATCATGCTCCTCCGTCTTCGGCCGGAACTTGATCTCCTTGGTCTCCACGGTCGTCTGCTTCTTTTTTGCTTCCTGCTGCTTCTTCTTCTGCTCGTAGCGAAACTTGTCGAAGTTCATGATCCGACAGACGGGCGGATCCGCATTGGGCGAGACTTCGACTAAATCAAGGCCTGCTTGGTAGGCCCGTTCCCGTGCCTCATTGGCGGTGACGACACCGAGTTGGCCGCCGTCTTCGTCGATGAGCCTGACCGTTTCGTAGGTAATGTCGTCATTGATGACGACTTTTTCCTCTCGTTGACCGGGAACGCTTTTTCCTTTCCGTTTAATATCGGACCTCCTCTGTTCTACGAACATGAAAACCGGTTTTCGGCGCCTTTCGGCAGTGTCCGAACGACCGGTGCCTCAACCTGCTACAGCCCCCGCCCGGCCCGACATTCGTCGGTAATCCTGGCGGCAAAATCGGCAACACTCATCGGCGGCAGGTTTTTGCCGTCGCGCAGGCGGACGGTAACGGTGCCGTCTGCCTTCTCCTTGTCACCGATGATCAGCATGTAGGGAATTTTCCCGAGCTGAGCTTCGCGGATTTTATAATTCAATTTCTCATTGCGCAAATCTTTTTCCACTCGAATCCCCGCTTTTCGCAATTCGTCGTAGACGCGCTCCCCGTAATCGACCTGATCGTCGGTGATATTGAGGATGCGTGCCTGCACCGGGGCAAACCAGAGCGGGAAAACGCCGGCGTAGTGCTCGATGAGCACGCCGACAAAGCGCTCGAGCGAGCCCATCAGGGCGCGGTGGATCATGATCGGCCGGTGCTCGCTGTTATCCGAGCCGGTATAGGACATGTCGAAGCGTTCCGGCAGGTTGAAGTCGACCTGGATGGTCGAGCACTGCCAGGAACGGCCGAGCTGATCCTTGATCTTGATGTCGATTTTCGGGCCGTAGAAGACGCCTTCACCGGGATCGACGATGAAACCGAGGCCGGCCTTGTCCAGGGCCTTTTTCAGGGCGCTGGTCGCATTGTCCCAGCTCTCGTCGGAGCCGACCGATTTTTCCGGCCGCGTCGACAGGTAGATATCGTAGTCGCTGAAACCAAAGGTCTTCAGAATATGCAGGTTCAGGTCGAGAATATTGAAGATTTCATCGTCGAGCTGATCCTCGCGGCAGAAGATGTGGGCATCGTCCTGGGTGAAGCCGCGGACCCTGAGCAGTCCGTGCAGGGCGCCGGCGCGCTCGTAGCGATAGACCGTGCCCAACTCCGCCCAGCGGATCGGGAACTCGCGGTAACTGCGTTTGTCGCTCTTGTAAACGCCGATATGAAACGGGCAGTTCATCGGCTTGAGCTGGTACTTGACCTCGTCGATCTCCATGCCGGAGTACATGTTCTCGGCGTAAAAGTCGAGGTGTCCCGAAGTCTTCCACAGATCCTGGCGGGCGATATGCGGCGTGTAGAGCAGTTCGTAGCCGTGCCGGTAGTGCTCGTCCTTCCAGTAATCCTCGATCAGCCGGCGCAATTGCGCGCCTTTGGGCTGCCAGAGAATCAGTCCCGGACCGATCTGGTCGGAGACGGTGAACAGCTGCAACTCTTTACCGAGCCGGCGGTGATCTCTCTTCTTCGCCTCTTCCAGGTCGTTGAGGTGCTTATTGAGGGCCTTCTGGTCGAAAAAGACGGTGCCGTAGATGCGCTGCAGCACGTCTTTGTTCTCGTCTCCGCGCCAATAGGCGCCTGCCACCCGCAGCAGTTTGAAATGCTTGACCCGGGAGGTGTCGGGCAGGTGCGGGCCGCGGCAGAGATCGGCGAAGTCACCAATCCGGTAGATGCTCACCGTCTCGGCGGGCAGTTCTTCGAGCAACTCGACCTTGTATTTCTCGCCCTGCTCGCGAAAGGCGGCGATTGCCTCGTCGCGCGGCAGTTCGCTGCGGATGAAGGGCAGTGCCTGGTCGGCGATAGCGGCCATGCGCTGTTCGATGGCCGCAAAGTCGTCGGGGCTGAACGGCTCGTCGCGGAGAAAATCGTAGTAGAAACCGTTTTCGATGGCCGGCCCGATGGCCACCTTGACGCCGGGGCCGAACAGTTCGCGAACCGCCTGGGCCATCACATGGGAGGTGGAATGGCGCAGGATGTCCAGCGCCTCGGGGCTGTCGACCTGGATCGGTTTCAAGTGGGTGTCTTCGGTCAGCGGCCGGCTCAGGTCAACGGCCGTACCGTTGACCGTGGCAGCAATGGTCCGCTTGCGCTGTTTGCCGGAAAGCAGTTTCTCCAGGGTCTCCTGGACCGTGGCCCCGGTGGGCAGCCGGACCGCTTCACCGTCCGCTATGTGTACCGAAATATCTGTCATCTGTCCGTTAGAGAAAAATAAAGGCTAAAGAGCAAACGGTCAGCAGGTCCGTTCTTCCTTTAGCCTTTATATCTGGTAGGCGCGGAGGGGATTGAACCCACGACATCTACCACGTCAAGGTAGCGCTCTCCCACTGAGCTACGCGCCTGTACTCCTGTCCTGCGGTGCCGTGCGGGTCGCCCGTGGCCGGCATGGCGTGAAGCGATTGTGTTGCACGGTTTGAGCTTCAGCTGCCATTATACGTACGATCTCTCGCTGCGGCAAGCATAAAAACCTG
>CAZUJZ010000128.1:8097-11366 GCA_964620665.1 uncultured Desulfofustis sp.
TGCCCGGCTCTGAATGGCCCGTGCCAGGGTGTATTGGTCGGCGTACTTGATATCCATGCCCATCGGGATGCCGCAGGCCAGTCTGGTCAGTTTGACCGGCAGCTGCTGCAGCCGGTCGATCAGATAGGAAGCGGTTGCCTCGCCGGGTACCGTTGAACTGGTGGCGATAAGGATTTCGCTGACGCTGTTGCCCTGGACACGCAAGACCAGTTCCCGGACCTTGATCTCATCCGGCCCGATGCCGTCGATCGGCGACAATACGCCGTGCAGGATATGATAGCGGCCGCGGTAGCTGTCGGTCTTCTCGATGGCCATCAGGTCGGCGGGTTGCTCGACCACACAGATGAGCGACGCGTCGCGCCGCTCATCGCTGCAGATGACACACGGATCCTGTTCGGAAAAGGTCATGCAGCAGGAACAGAGCCGGATCGCCCCGTGCAATTCGGCCAGTGCCGACCCCATTTCCCGGGCCTCGCCGGCCGGCCGCCTCAGGATGTTCAGGGCCAGGCGGGTGGCGGTCTTGGTGCCGATGCCGGGCAGTTGGGAGAAACTGCGGATCAGCCGTTCCAGCGCCGGCGGGATGATGTGGAGGCTGCTCATCGACCGTGCTTAAAACATATTGGTGACGCCGGGGATCTGCATGCCGCCGGTCAGGCTGGTCATCTCCTGCTTGGCCAGATCGCGGGCCGCACGCAGCGCGTCGTTGACCGCTGCGGTGACCAGATCCTGGAGCATGACGCGTTCGGCCGAATCGATCAGTTCCGGTTCGATACTGATCGAGACGATCTCACCCTTGCCGGTTGCCTCGACGTTGACCATACCGCCGCCGGCGCTGCCGGTGACGATCTTGGAGGCCAGTTCCTCCTGGATTTTCGCCATTTTGGCCTGCATCTCGCGGGCCTGCTGCATGATCGAAGAGAGATCCATAACGATGTGTCCTCTGCGGGGGAGGTTATCTATTGTGCGGGCTGATCCGGATATCGCCGGCATGACCGCCGAAGATTTCTTCGGTCATCCGAACCAGCGGGTGCGTGGCGAGTTGCTGCCGCCGTTTTTTCGGACCGTCGGAAACGGTTACCCCTTCATCTTCCGGTTCTTCCGGGCTGATGATGTGGATGGTAAAGTCTTTCTGGAAGAAATCAAGGACGTATTCGGTCAGCGTCTGCCGATTTTCCTTGGTGCGCAGCAAGGTACATTCGGCGGGGTTGTCGAACTCCAGGATCAGTTCCTGGCCGTTTTCCTTGACCGTGCTGGACTGCTGCAGGTTCTGGGCCATCCATTCGCGCCGCTCTTTGACGTAAGAAATAAAGTCCAGCCAGTCTTTGCGGATTTCCCGGTGCCCCGCCGGTTCCGGCGGTGGCGGCGGCTCGTCGGCGGGCGGCGGGCGGTCCGGCCGGGTTTTTGTCGCCGGGGCTGCCGTCGTTGCCGCCGGGGCTGCCTGACTGCTCCCAGTCGCTGCGGCCTGCTGCGCCTGCGCTGACGATGGTGACGATGGTGCCGATTCGGCCTGCTGCCCTGATCCGGTTGGGGCCTGCGGCGCCGAGGGGGGCGATCCGGTTGTCGGAGGAGCGGTGCTGCCGGGGGCGGCGGCTGGTGGAGCATCATCTGCCGGCAGGTGTTGGAGCGCCTCATCAAGCCTGCCGAGCAGCGTCTCGACGCCGAGGACCTGATCGGCCTCGATAATCGACAGGAAAGCGGTCTCCAAGGCCAGTCGGGGCTGGGACGAATAGCGGAGTGTTTCCGCGGCCTGCAGCAGCAGATTGAGCTTCTGGTGAATGGTTTCGGTGCTGTGCTGCCGTGCCGTTTCGGTAAGGGCGCCGATTTCGTCGGCCGGCAGATCGAGCAGCTGCTCGCAGCCGGAGATCCTGAGCAGCAGCAGACTGCGGAAGCAGTCGAGCAGGTCGGTCATGAAACGTTTCAGATCCATGCCGTGTTGAAAGGCCTCGCCCAAGCGGGCCAGCGCCGCCTGCCGGTCGCCGGTGAGCAGGGCCCGGGCGATGGCCTGCAGGACGTCGCGGCCGATCAGGCCGAGCACGTCGGCCACATCTGCGGCGGTGATCTGTTTGTCGCCATAGGCGAGGATCTGGTCGAGCAGGCTCAGGCCGTCGCGCACCGACCCTTCCGCCTCCCGGACGATCAAGGCCAGCGCGGCCGGTTCGAGGGTCACCCCCTCGGCGGTGGCCAGGGTGGCAAAGTGTTCGCTCAACTCCGCGGAGCTGACCCGCTGCAGTTCATAGCGCTGGCAACGGGACAGGATGGTGATCGGGATCTTGTGCAGCTCGGTGGTGGCGAACATGAAATAGACGTGCGCCGGCGGCTCCTCCAGGGTCTTCAACAGGGCGTTGAAGGCCTCGGTGGTGAGCATGTGCACCTCGTCGATGATGATGATCTTGAAGCGCGCCGCGGCCGGCATGAACTTGAGCTTGTCTTTGAGGTCACGGACCTCCTGGATACCGCGATTGGAGGCGCCGTCGATCTCGTGGAGATCGAGGGCGGAACCGGCGACGATCTGCCGGCAGGAATCGCATTCGTTGCACGGTGTCGGGGTCGGTCCCTGGGCACAGTTGAGCGCCTTGGCCATCAGCCGCGCCAGCGTCGTCTTGCCGACGCCGCGGACGCCGGAAAAGAGGATGGCATGGGCGACGCGGTCGCGTTTGAGGCTGTTTTGCAGGGTTTTGACTACCGGCTTTTGACCGACGACATCAGCAAAGGTCTGCGGCCTGAATTTACGCGCGAGTACCAGATAGGACATGGAGCTGTCTCACGGTCGATGGACATGGCATGGGGCCGAAAAAATGATAGCCGGGCACCCTGCATCACACAAAGGGGTTCACTACCGTTGCTTCCTTCCGGATCTGGCGGGGTTCGTGATCCTTTGTTGCGCAGGACCCGGCTATCAAGCCGAAGTCGCATGATATCCTAACGTTGCTGCATCATTTCCGCCAGGATGCACCCGCCGGTGGCCGGCAGGTGTAGAGGCGATGTATACCCGTTTTCAGCCGGTGCGTCAAGTAATTCCCTTTGTTTCCACCGGCCGGCGATTGCTGCTTGACAATAAAAAAATAAGAAGCGGTAGCGCGTGCGTCAATGCCGCCTCCTGCCGGGGAGAACAATCGGAAAAAGGGGGCAGAGCCCTCCTTTTGGCGCAGCGATAACGCATAGCCTGAAAAAAGATGCCCCGCAACCATCGCTGATTACGGGACATCTCTTATCCTGGCGGAGAGGGAGAGATTCGAACTCTCGGTACTTGCGTACACACGCGTTCCAGG
>CAZUJZ010000129.1:0-11351 GCA_964620665.1 uncultured Desulfofustis sp.
TCACGAGGCAACCTCCGGCAGAACCGACCAGTCCCGGGGGTGATTTTCATATAAAAAAACAGAAATCTGTTTGAGCGTGTGGTTGCTTTGCTGACTACCGGATGACTCTGTTCAGTAACGGCTGTCGGCATAGGCCAGCCAGCCACCGGCGGAGATCAGCTGCCTGTCGAACTCGTTGAGCGTGAACGGGAAGGATCGGCGGGCGCCGGCGGACGATTCTTGTCCGTGCGGACCGATCTCTACCAGGCTTCGGGTCAGGTCGACCTGGGCGGTCAACGGTTCGGGCAGAGAGAAAATCTCGGCTATGGCCGCTGCGTCCAGTTCAATGGCCAGAATGCCGCAATTGAACATATTTTGCCGGAAAATCCTGGCAAAACTCTCGGCGATGACGACCGAGATATCGTTGACCTCCAGCACCCAGACCGCATGTTCGCGGGAGGAGCCGCAGCCGAAATTCTTGCGGCTGATCAAGACACTGGCCTGCTGCAGCTCCGGTGCACTATTGTCGAATTTTTTGCCGTCAATCAGCAGATCCTCGAGCAAGTGGGGCTGCAGCGCGGTTTTCGAGCTTTCAGTCAGATACCGTGCCGGAATAATTTCGTCGGTGTTGATATTATCGCGATCGATACGAAACGCCGGTCCGCCAAAACGAGTCATCGGGTCACCTCGGAGGAAAGGAAGGGGCGCGGATCAACGATCCTGCCGGCCAGTGCGGTGGCGGCAGCGGTCAGCGGGCTCACCAGATGAACCATGCCGCCCTTGCCCATACGGCCGTTAAAATTGCGATTGGTGGTCGAGGCACAGACTTCTCCTTCGGCCAGTACGCCGGCGCTCATTCCCAAACAGGCGCCGCAGCTCGGATTCATCACGCAAAAACCGCTGTCCAAAAAGATCGCCAGCAGCCCTTCGTCAAGTGCCTGCCGATAGACATCGACCGTGGCCGGCACGACAATACCCCGCAGATTTTCGGCGATGTGCCTGCCGTTGAGGATGGCGGCGGCATCCCGGAGATCCTCGATCCTGCCGTTGGTACAGGAGCCGATATAGACCTGATCGACGGCCGTTTCGTTAAAAGCTGCCGCGCTTTTGACCTGGTCCGGCCGGTAACCGAACGTGACCTGGGGCTCGAGGTCACTGACATCGATGTCGATTTCGGCCTCATAGACACTGTCGCCGTCGGAATGCCAGCGAGCAAAATCGGTGACCGCATCGTCGACGCTGTCATACTGATCCGCGATGAACGGCCAGAGAAATTCGGCCGTGGTCCGATCGGGCAGACAGATGCCGCAGGTGGCGCCGGCCTCGATGGCCATGTTGCATAGCGTCATCCGGCTCGACATGGACATGGCCTCGACGATGGGTCCGACAAATTCGATAATTCGGTCAGTGGCGCCGTTGACGGTCAGCTTGCCGATTACCGCGAGGATCACGTCTTTGGCGACGACGCCTGGCCCCAGTGTTCCGGTAAGATTGATTTTTATGCTTTGCGGTCGGCGAAAGGAGCAGACGCCCTTGTAGATGCCGACCTCGAGGTCGGTGGTGCCGACGCCGGCGGCAAAGGCGCCGAAGGCGCCGTGGGTGCAGGTGTGTGAGTCGCCCATGATGACGGTGTTGCCGGGCCGGATGAATCCTTTTTCCGGGAAGATTGCGTGACAGACGCCGTTGGCGCCGATATCGAAGAAGTCTTTGATCCGGTGACGCCGGGCCCAATCGCGCAGGATCTTGGCCTGCAGTGCGGTCTTGCTGTCTTTCGGGGGCGAGACATGGTCGATGACGGCCTTGATACGATCGGGATTGAAGACGTGATCCTTCCCCTTGTCGATCAGATCCATGATGGCGATCGGGGTGGTGATCTCGTGGCAGAGAACGACGTCAAGATCAAGGACCATGGTATCTTCGCTGATGTGATCGCGGAGATGGGCGGCGAAGATCTTTTCGGCGATTGTTTTTCCCATAGCTGCTCCGTAAAAGATGGTGACCGGGGGGCGTGCGGTGTCTGCGACATCGTTTCCGCCCGGGGGACTGGCCCGCCGGGGGATGTTTGCCCCGGTGATCCGGACTGGCTAACTTACCTCAATCGTGGTATCGTTGCCACAGTTCTTTAGCGTATTGGATAAGCAAACGGAATATTATCATAAAATCAATTCTGGGAAATGGTACTTCCGGCCAATCACGGCGCTTTGCGAGATCAATGTGTCCTCGGGATAATCACCTCTCTATCTGGGGTACAGGGCTCCAGGTGGTCTTGATTGTGCACGGAATCTCGAATGTTTCATGACAGCCTGAAAAGAGGGGCGGAAAAATGTACAGAGTGTTGGCAGTCGTATTGTCTTGCTTCATTACTGCCGTCTGCGTTCAGCCGCTCATGGCCGGCCACGGACTGAGCATCGACGGTGCATTGAAATACGGCCCGTCGTTTTCCCGGTTCGATTATGTGTCCGTCGATGCGGTCAAAGGTGGAGAACTGGTACTTCACCAGATCGGCAGTTTCGACAAGATGAATCCGTTCACCCTGAAAGGGTCGGCACCCGGGCTCCTCGAGACCCTGGTCTATGAACCGCTGAGCCAGGCCAGCCTGGACGAGCCGTTCAGTCAGTACGGCCTGCTGGCCGCAGACATCGAGGTCGCCGACGACCGCCTGTCGATGATCGTTACGCTGGACGAGGCGGCCAGATTTTCCGACGGCACCAACGTGTCGGCCGCGGATGTGCAGTTCACCGTCGAGACGTTGAAAAGCGCGGCGGTGCATCCCTTTTATCCCTACTACTACGCCGATATCGACCGGGCCGAGATTATTGATGAACGGCGGGTCCGCCTCCATTTCAAAAAATGGAACCGGGAGCTACCGTTGATCGCCGGGCAGATTCCGATCCTGCCCAAGCATGTGTTTGAGAAACAGGAATTCGGCAGCAGGGAACTCCATGTGCCCATCGGTTCGGGACCGTACCTCGTTGAATCCTTCAGCCAGGGGAAATCCGTAGTCTATCGCAGAAATCCCGAGTATTGGGCGATCGACCATCCGGTCCGGCGCTTTATGTACAATTTCGATCGAATCGTCATCAAGTATTACAAGGATCAGACGGTTGCACTGGAGGCCTTTAAAGCCGGGGAATTCGATGTTATGGCGGTCAACATCGCCAAGCACTGGGCCCGGGATCTGCGCGGTGCCAAGATCGATGACGGACGGATCGTCAAGACGGCTTTTCCCCACGGCAATAACGCGGGTATGCAGGGGTTTGTGATGAACACGCGGCGTCCGCAGTTCGCAGACCCGGTCGTTCGGCGAGCACTCGGCCTGGCCTTTGATTTTCAGTGGACCAACCGGGCGCTCTTCTATGGTCAATATGTCAGGAATAATTCCTATTTCAGTAATTCCTACCTGGCGGCGAGCGGCCTGCCGTCCGACCGGGAGTTGCAATTGCTCGAGCCGTATCGTCGGCAACTTCCCCCGGAGGTGTTTGATCAGCCGCTTGCCGCACCGCGTACCGACGGTCCGGGCGGGGTTCGCAAAAATCTCGAGCAGGCGGCACGGTTGCTCAAAGAGCGCGGCTGGAGATTGAAGGACGGGGTGTTGCACAACGACCAGGGCGTCGCGCTGTCCTTTGAGATTACGCTCGTGTCGCCGAGTTTTGAGCGGGTGATGGCCGGTTATGTGCAGAACCTGCGCAAGATCGGCGTCGACGCCCGGTATCGGACCATCGATCCGGCATTGTACACGGAGCGGATCAATAATTTTGATTTTGATATGTGCGTCTTTGTTTTCGGTCAGTCGCAATCACCCGGAAACGAGCAGCGCAATTACTGGCATTCCGAAGCGGCAGACCGGAAAGGATCGCGTAATATCGCCGGTATCAAAGATCCGGTTGTCGATATGCTGGTCGATCGTATTATCTATGCCGAAAATCGCGACGAACTGATCGCTGCCTGTCACGCCCTTGACCGGGTGCTCTGGTATGGCTATTACCTGGTGCCGAATTGGTATCTGAACACCCACCGTCTTGCCTATCACAACAAGTTTAACATGCCGGAAACGCTGCCAGTCTACTATGACTACATATCCTTTTTGTTGACCTGGTGGAGCCGCGACCCTGCGTTTTTACAAATGAAACCGGAATAGACAATGGGAACGATTCACTCTTTTCTGGTCAAAATCGATTCTTCTTTGTTGCTAACTTATTGTTCTGAGGTTAAAAATTTTTATTTTTTCCTTGACGCTCAGATAAGCTGCTGATACAGTGCTGGTGGACGCTCCAGGTCTTAGCGAGTGTCAACAATATCAAGGGGCTGAGGCCCCAAGTTCGACCTGACGGGAAATCAGCCCCGTCGCATCGCCGGGAGGAAATCGTATGTCGGATCGTGTCAAGGGAAAAGTCAAGTGGTTTAATGCAAGCAAAGGGTACGGGTTTCTTGAGAGGCCGGATGGAGAGGCCGATGTTTTCGTGCATTTCAGTGCCATTCAAGGAGACGGATTCCGCACCCTTGAAGAAGGGGAACCGGTGGAATTCTCGGTAGCTCAGACTGACAAAGGCCTACAGGCGGAAAATGTCGTCAAGGTGAACTGATACAATCGAGAATGATAGGTCGTTGACCCCGAGACGTTGCCAAACGTTTCGGGGTTTTTTTTATGCACTGGAGTTCCCCTGATGAATCGTCTACACTCATGGGGAGCTTGAAAAACCGGAAATTTTTCATGGTTTCCTCTATGGCTGTTCGAGTGTTGTCAAACGGGATGTGCGCACAGGAGCAATCGGGGTGGTGAGCGTGGAGAAAATCATCATGGCCTCGCCGATGCAAACCCGACGATTCGGCAGGGTGCTCGGCGCTCTCTGTGTGCCCGGGGACGTGATAGCCCTGGGCGGCGATCTTGGTGCCGGAAAAACGACACTCACCCAGGCGATAGCAGCCGGCGCCGGTGTCGATCCGGCCGAATATGTGAACAGCCCGTCGTTCGCGCTGCTTCACGAGTACCACGGGCGCATCCCGCTGTATCATATGGATTTCTATCGCCTGCAGGATGCGGATGATGTCGTTGCCCTGGGCCTTGACGAATATTTTTATCGATCCGGCATTGCCGTAGTGGAATGGTATGAACGGGCCGTATCCGTGCTCCCCGCAAGCACGCTCTTTGTCGATCTCAGCGTTGTCGATGCGCAGCGTCGGCTCGTAAGCCTTCGGAGCGGCGCAGTGTCCTGGCAGGAACGGATCCCTGGCATCGCCGATCAGATGATCGGAGCGACAGACAATGACTGAGTCGGGGCAGGACTGATCACCATGGATGTCTTTGTTGCCCGGCAGCCGATTTTTACCAGGACGAAAAAGCTGTTCGGGTACGAGTTGCTCTTTCGAACCGGTATGAACAATGCGTTCCCGGACCTTGACGGTGATGTGGCCACCTCGAACCTGCTCTCTTCATCTTTTTTTTCCGTCGGCATCGACCGGATTGCCGGTGGCCGCAAATCATTCATCAACTTCACCGAAGCACTCCTGCTCCGGGGCACACCCTCCTTGTTTCCGCAGAATATGATCATGGTGGAGATCCTGGAAGATATCAGACCGAGCGCCGAGATAGTCGGTGCCTGCCGGCTGTTGAAAAAACAGGGCTACACGCTGGCCCTTGATGACTTCACCTTTGACGACTCTTTTGCCGAGTTGCTGCCGCTGATCGATATCGTCAAGATCGATTTTCGGCAGACGCCGGAGTCGGAGATCGGCTCCCTGCTCCGGCAACTGCGACCATTCCCTTGCCGCCTGCTCGCGGAAAAAGTCGAGAATTACGATGAATTCAACCGGGCTCGGGAACTCGGTTTTGCGTTTTTTCAAGGTTATTTTTTTTCCCGGCCGGAAGTCCTGAAGAACAGAGATATCCCGCAGAACAAGCTGACCATGTTACGGTTGATCTCAGAGATCAACAACAGTGAATTCGACGTTGTCGTGCTGGAAAAACTGATCAGTCGGGATGTGGCGGTTTCCTACAAACTCCTCAAATATCTCAACTCGGCCTATTTTTCCCGGCTTGCCCCGCTCAAGTCGATTCGGCAAGCGATCGCTTTTCTCGGCGAGCGCGGCGTCAAATTGTTCGTCTCTCTTATTGCTACCAGCCAGTTGGCCGAGGACAAGCCCGATGAATTGGTGCGCTTGTCGATCATCAGGGCCCGGTTTCTCGAGCAGCTCGGGTCGAAGCTGGGACTCGACAGCGGTGAGTTGTTCCTGCTCGGCTTGTTTTCCCTGATCGATGCGATGCTCGACAACCCCATGGATGATTTGCTTGCCCGCCTGCCGGTGAGCGAGTCGATCCGGCAGGCCCTTGTCGAGCGTGCCGGTCCGTTGGCCGCACCGTTGCGTCTTGTCGAGAGCTGTGAGCGGGCGGATTGGTCTGCGGTCGATCGTTGGCGGCAGCTGCTGCAGATCGACGATGAGCAGTTGCCGGCCATGCAGCTCGACGCGATCGGCTGGGCGGACAGTTATGAAACCTGATGCCTGATGGGAAGACGCATTGTTGAGCGGTCCGGCGATGAAAATCCGATGACATTGATGGTGTTTCACGGTACCTTGGGCGGCGGATTAACGGTTCGCCCCCCATCATCGTGGGGTCGGGTCACAAATGTTGTGCAGGCCGGCAGGGAGCCCTTCGTTTCGATGAGGATGGCCGATCCTGCCGGGGCGTGCCGGGTGATAAGCGGCAGCCATGAATCGAGACGACCATGAAAACGAACAGTATTGTCTTTGACGATTGCTTCAAGACGTTTACCCGGGACCAGGACAAGGCCTTGTCGCCGGAGCAGACCATCGAACGTTTCTTCCACAAAATCGAGCGGTTCGATATCGATATCGTCAGTGAAGTCAAACGAATTGATAACGGCCGACTGGATATACCGGTCTATTTCAGCGTCTGCACCGATGAAGCCCGGGCGTTGACCGGAACCAGGAAACAGATGGGTAAAGGGGCGTCGCCGATGCAGGCCAAGGCCTCGGCCTGCATGGAACTGGCCGAGCGCTTTTCTTTCTTTTCCTTCATCAACGACGACACGAATTTCATCCGTGGCGATTACCGGCAGGTTCGCGATCTGGGGTATCGGGTACTTGATCCCGTCTGGCTGCTCAAATCGGTCGGGGATGAGCGGCTCAGCGCCGAACAGCTCGAGGAGCTGCTGGCCGGCATCCCGCTGCGCTGGACTATAGCCACTCGGGTGGCGGACGGTGAAACGGTGCTCATCCCCTTTTCCTGGTTCTACGCCATCAACGAATTCAACGGCCCCTCGGCCGGCAACACCATCGAGGAGGCGGCCCTGCAGGGAATCTGCGAGGTGGTCGAGCGCCATGTCTGTTCGCTGATCAATCACTACCGGCTGACGACGCCGCTCATCGACCTGGAGTCGGTTACCGACCCGGTTGCCAGAGAACTGCTCGATAAATTCACGCGCTGCAACATTGATCTCTATTGTGGTGATTTCAGCCTCGACACCGGCATCAGCACGGTCGGCGCCCTGGCCATCGATCGTTCGAGTTTCCCGGAGCGCAGCGAGATCGTCTATACGGCCGGTACCACGCCCCATCCGCAAAAGGCTCTGATCCGGGCAATTACCGAAGTCGCGCAACTGGCCGGCGACTTCAATACCGGCGCCAATTATGTCGCCTCGGGGCTGCCCAAACCATTGTCCATGGACGAGGTCCGTTATCTGACCGAGTCGCCGCAACGAACGACCGTTGACGGGATGGCGGATTTGTCCGACGATAATATGCGCGTGGAGATCGAACGGTGCCTGCAGGCCTTGAAGGAGATCGGCCTGGAGGTTCTGATGATCGATGTCACCCATCCGCGGCTCGATATTCCAGCTCTTTATACGATCATTCCCGGGGCGCATTTTCGGGAGCGATCGGTCCGCCGGGATGCCGGGCTCTTTGCCGCCAAGCTGCTCAACGAACTGGTCGACGATGCGGACCTGGTCACGGCGAAACTCGACCGGATGGAAGCGCTGTTGCCCGAAGCCTATTATCTCCGGTTCTATCGGGGCATCGCTGCCTACAACCGGCAGGAGCCGGAGCGGGCCCTGGCGTATTTTCAGCGGGCCCTGGATTTGCGCCCGGAACCGGAAGATCTGCCGTATATCCTTTCCTATCAAGGCCAGGTGCTCAAAGACCTGCAGCGTTACGATGACGCCATCGAGGTGCTGCAGCGGGGCCGCAGGGAAGATGATGAACGGCCGGATATCCACAACCTGCTCGGTTTCTGTTATTTCAAAAAACAGGATTTCCACACGGCAATCAGCCATTTCGAGCGGGCCGTGCAGCTCAATCCGTCGTCGGCGATGGATTACGCCAACCTCGGCGTCAATCATCGCCGGCTCGGGCATCGTGACGAGGCGCTGCAGGCGTTCACCGTAGCACTGACGCTTGACCCCGGGATCGATTTTGCCCGCAGCCAACTCGAAGAGATGCTCGGAGAAAGCCAGTGATACTGCCGGGTCGCCGTTGGGCAATGCTGCTCGCGACCGGCATGACCGGTCTGCTGATGGTGGCGCTGTTCTGCGGTGATGGTGCCGCGGTCGATGGGCAACCCGATGATCGGCGGGTGCAGCTTTTGAAAAATGAGGCGAAGCGCTTTTATTGGGGGACGGGTGACAGGCAGGATTATCAACGGGCTCTTGAGCTCTACGAGCAGGCCGCCGCCCTCGGTGATGCCGAGGCGAGCTATATCGCCGGCGGGATGTACTATACCGCCAAAGGCACGCCGAGAGACCTGGCCAAGGCCTTTGCCTATCTCGATTATGCGGCGCGGCAGGGGGAGAGCTCGCCGGCCTCCCAGCGGGCCCTGGCCGAGTTTTACCTGCTTGGCAGTGTTGTTCCACAAAATTTCGGAAAAGCGGCAGACTGGTACGAACGGGCGGCGGCCGACGGTGACACGGCGGCGCAAATAGAGCTCGGCTTTCTGCATTTCGTCGGCCGCGGCGTTCAGCAGGATTACACCAGGGCCTATGAACTGTTTCGCCAGGCCGCCTATGGAAACAGCGCGGTGGCCCAGTACAATCTAGGCATCATCTGGTACACCGGCAATGGCGTCGAGCAGTCCGATCTGTCCACGGCGTATGCCTGGTTCAGCGTCGCCGCCAGCAACGGCTTTGTCGACGGCGCCCAGGCCAGGGATTATCTGGCATCGGTACTGAGCGAAGCGGAGATCGCCCGGGGGCAGGACGAAGCGTCGCGGTTTTTCAGAGAAATCAGAACCGGACAGGCCGCCTCCGGCCGGACACCGTGATCATGCCGTCCGTGTGCGCCGGCTGCCTGGTGACGAAGCGAAATGCAGCGTGAATCGTCGACGATGAGAATCGCCATCCTCGCCATTACCGACAGGGGGCATTCCCTCGCCAAGACGATCAGCCGGGGACTGACCGACTGTGAGCTGCTGACCGCTGAAGGCGGCGTCAGAAACGCCATCGAAGCCGCCTGGCACCGCTATGACGGACTGATCTGCATCATGGCCGCCGGCATCGTCGTCCGCTGCATCGCCGGACTCTGCCGCGGCAAGACCGTCGACCCGGGCGTGGTCGTCGTGGACGAGCAGGGTTGCTACGCCGTATCGCTGCTCTCCGGCCATATCGGCGGCGCCAACGAATTGGCCGGACAGGTGGCAAGGACGTGCGGCGGCCAGGCGGTCATTACCACCGCCTCCGATGTGAGCGGTCATACCGCGGTCGATCTGTGGGCCGTAGAAGAGCATTGCCGCATCGTCAACCCGCAGCAGCTTGCACCAGTTACGACCCGGCTGCTCAACCGCGGGTTTATCCGGGTTTTTCAGGAGGAGCGGTATGTTGAGTCGCTGCCCGATGATTTTCGTGGCTGTGCTGCCATGGGGGACGCCGATCTGATTATTTCCCGGCAATCGCCGGTTGATCAAACCGTACTCCATTTGCTGCCGTGTCGTCTTTTTATCGGTTTCGGCTGCCGGAAGGGAGTCGCGGAGAGCGATTTTGTCCGGGTCATCGAAGATCTTGTGCACCGCTTCGATCTCGATCTGCGCACTGTCGCCGGCGTTGCCAGTATCGATATCAAGGAGCAGGAGGCGGGACTTTTGCAGATCGCCAGGCGTTATCGCTGGCCGATTCGCTTTTTTTCCAAGGAGCAATTGAACCTCGTTGCCGGACCATCGGCGTCGGCAACGGTCTATGAGAAAACCGGAGCATATAGTGTTTGCGAAGCGGCGGCGATGCTCGCCGCCGGATCCATTGAAAAGCCAGGTACATTGATTGTCAACAAAGTGAAATGGAAAACAATAACGGCAGCAGTGGCACAACGGGCAGACTGAGCGTCGTCGGCACCGGTCCCGGATCGCTGGCCTACCTCACCCCAGCGGCACGCGACTCCCTGCGGGAGGCCGACGTGGTGATCGGCTACCGGACCTATCTCGATCTCCTCGGTGAAGTAATTGCCGACAAGGATGTCCTTACCTCGACGATGATGCAGGAGGTCGAACGGGTCAGGAGCGCACTGCTGCTGGCCGAGGGCGGCAAAAAAGTGGCGCTCGTCTCCGGAGGCGACCCGGGAATCTACGCGATGGCCGGCTTGGTTTACGAGATGGCCGCCCAGCTGGACAGCCGTGTCGATATCAGGGTCATTGCCGGCATCGCCGCCTTGAGCGGCTGCGCGGAAAGACTCGGCGCGCCGTTGATGCACGATTTCGCGTCGATCAGCCTGTCCGACCTGCTGACGCCCTGGGAGGCGATTGAAAAGCGGCTGCAGGCAGCTGCTCTGGCGGATTTTGTCATGGTGCTCTATAACCCGAAATCAAAAAAGCGTTCCCACCAATTGGGCCGGGCCCTGGAGATCATCGGCGAACACCGGAAACCGACAACGCCGGTGGGCATCGTTACGGCGGCCACTCGGCCGGGGGAGCGGGTCGTCGTTACCAGTCTCGACGCCGTCGACACGGAACTGGTCGATATGCAGACCACGGTGATCGTCGGCAACTCCCATACCTTTGTCTGGCGTGGCAAAATGATTACGCCGCGCGGTTATCGCGAAAAATATCGTCTGGATTGAAAGAGCCATGCACATTTATCTGGTTCGGCACGGGCGCACCATCGCCCCGGATGCCTATAACGGCAGTACCGATATCGCACTCTCCCCGGAAGGCAGGGAACAGGCCCGGCTGTCGGCAGCGCTGCTCTCATCGGTTGCCTTCGATGCCTGTTATTGCAGCCCGCTGCAACGCTGCCGGGATACCCTTGAGTTGCTTGGGGTGACCGTTGACACGACGATTGCCGATGAACTGCGGGAGATCGATTTCGGCCATTGGGAAGGGTTGACCCTGGCCCAGATCGCCGAGCGCGACCAGGCCAACCTGGATCGCTGGCAGC
>CAZUJZ010000130.1:0-11184 GCA_964620665.1 uncultured Desulfofustis sp.
ATGCCTTGATTTTGAACGAAAATCTCAGTTTTGCAAAAGGCTCAAATGAGTATTGCCTCGTTCCGGCCCGGTTTAACCCGGTTATCAGAGACAAGGTGATTACGGCCGGTTACCGGTGTAACGACGGTCACCGACCGCTGCTTCAGTCGCCCAAGGCCAAAAAAACAGGCTATTTTCAAAAAATCGTGGTATAGTTGTATTCTGTCTGAACGCATTATTCATTTCCAAAACTGGTTGGATCAGAACACGTGGTCCGTCCACCCGTGAATGCCACATGAACCAGATTCGTTTACGAAGGTGCCGGCCTGTACGGGCCGTTTTCGTTGTCTATTTTTCGTCTGTCCAGGGGGATTGCGGTGTTTGCAGAAGGTGATATGGCAGTCTATCCCGCCCATGGTGTCGGGGTTATCAGAGCGATTGAAAGTCAGCACGTAGCAGGTATTAATCAGACCTTTTATGTGCTTGAAATCCTTGGGAACTCCATGAGAATCATGATTCCCACGGCGAGTAGTGAACATGTCGGTTTGCGTTCCATCGTCAACAAGAAGGAAGCGTTGGAAGTCATTGACATCCTGAAAGACCGGGCGATCGAGATCGACTCTCAGACCTGGAATCGCCGGTATCGTGAATATATGGAGAAAATCAAGACGGGCTCCATTTTCGAGGTGGCCGCGGTTCTGCGTGACCTGTTTCTTCTCAGTGCCGACAAGGATCTCTCCTATGGTGAGCGCAAAATGCTCGATACCGCCAAGAGCCTGCTGGTCAAGGAATTGTCTATTGCCCAGGACGTAGAAGAAGACAAAATAAGTAGAAAGATCGAAAACATCTTTACCTGACCGCGCTGTTTTACCGTTTCCACTTTTCGTCATCCGCCCTGGCTCGTCCGTTTTCATGGCACAGCCGATATCCCATTCCGATCCCGTACCGATCTCGTTGACGGTTCCCGATGACTGTCACGGGGTACGGCTGGACCACTTTCTGGTTCAAATGATAGCCGGTTCTTCGCGGGCCCGGATCGCTGCCGCCGTCCGAGCCGGCTCGATCGTGCTCAACGGTACTGCCGTCAAGGCCGGACATCGGTTGAAGGGCGGGGATTTGATCGTCGGGCAACTCGCCGTAGAACCGGCCGGTGCAGCCACCCCCCACGCCCAACCCGTTGACTTTTCAGTACTGTACGAAGACGAGGCGCTTCTGGTAGTAGCTAAGCCGCCGGGGTTGGTCGTTCATCCCGGCAGCGGTAACCGCGACGGCACCCTGATCAACGGTTTGCTGCATCGGTTCCGCGAACTGGCAGGGGTCGGCGACGTCGCCCGCCCGGGAATCGTCCACCGCCTGGACAAGGATACCTCCGGCGTGCTTGTTGTCGCCCGGACCGCTGCTGTTCACCGGCACCTCGTCAAGGCCTTCAAAGAGCGTCTCGTCGACAAGACCTATTTGGCCCTGGTGCACGGTGTTCCCGAAAAACCACAGGGAGCGGTCGAGGCGCCGATCGGTCGGCATCCCGTACACCGGCAGAAAATGGCTGTTCGTCCCGTCGATGGCCGAGCCGCAGTCAGCAGGTGGCGGGTACTCCAGGTTTTTCACCACACCAGCTTGCTTGAAGTGACGATTGAAACGGGCCGCACCCACCAGATCCGGGTGCATCTGGCCGCCATCGGCCATCCCGTTGCCGGCGACCGATTGTACGGCAGCAACCGGAAAAATGAGCGCTTCCCGCGCCAGCTGCTGCACGCCTGGAGACTTCGTTTTGCTCACCCGGTAACCGGCGAGTCGCTGTCGTTCGAGGCGCCGTTGCCCGGTGATTTTGCCGCAGCGCTCAGGCTGCAGGAGGACATTCCATGCTGATCGGTGTAACCGGCACCATCGGTACCGGTAAAAGCGAGGCAGCAGCGCTGCTCGGCAGCGCGCTCGAGGCGCCGGTATATAGTGCCGACCAGCTCTGCCGTGACCAGCTTGTCGTCGGGCAGCCGGGTTATCAACGCTTTGTCGAGCGCTTCGGGGCGATTTTTCTTGAACGGCCGGATGGTCCGATCGATCGCGCCCATCTGCGCCGGGCGGTTTTTGCCGACGAGGCGCTGCGAAGCGAGCTCGAAGAGATCCTTCATCCGATTGTCCGCCAGGAGTTGCAGAACGCCCGCCGTACCGCCGGTCCCAATCGATGTGTTGTTGCCGAAGTGCCGCTGTTGTTTGAGTGCGGCTGGCGTGATGATTTTGACTTTATCGTGTGCGTCGATGCGCCGCGACAACTGGTTATCGACCGTGTCAGGGCCAGGGACACGGTACCGGCAGAAGAGATCGAGCGTATCATGGCCACCCAGCTGCCTGCCGAGCAGAAACGGAGCCAGGCCGACTGGCTGATTGAAAACGACGGTGATCGTGCGGCGCTGGCGGCCCAGGTGACCCGGTTGGCCGAGTTTCTGCGCCACCGCTACGGAGTACCTGTTAAATCGCAGCACGGGCGCTAAAAGACTTGACACCCCAGACGAGAGTACGTATAAGGGATGAAACGACCAAGACGGACTCCCGCCTGAAATAATCTATTGAAAATCTGATACATAATTTCCAAAGAACGTGGTGCCCCAACGAGCCGGGCTTTTATTAAAAGAAGGCTTTTAAAAACAACATATTTGCTCCTGCAAATCGCCTTGCCAGCCAACTCTTGACGACCGATTAAAACGATTAAAAACCGATATCTGCGTTGTAGTGTGACCACGTGCGGGATCGTCCCGCATAAATAAATGCGTGTGGATCGGCCGGCGGCCTTTATCCGTCGGTTCCGGCCCCCTCCGGTGCGACCCGATCAGCTCGGGAGTATCCGAATCACCGTAACCACCCCCTGCCATTTTGAAGAAGGAGAGACCAACAGTGATGAACCTGGCGGAACTCAAACTGAAGAAGATCGAAGAATTGGTGCAGCATGCCCGTGAACTGAATGTTGAAGGATACAGTTCTCTGAGAAAACAGGAACTGATCTTCGCCATCCTTCAAGCTCAGGCGGATAAGGAAGGAAAGCTGCGCGGCAATGGTGTTCTTGAGATTCTGCCGGATGGATTTGGTTTTCTCCGGGCTCCCGATTACAACTATCTCCCCGGGCCAGACGATATCTATGTGTCGCCGTCGCAGATCCGCCGACTCAACCTGAGAACCGGTGACGTGATCGAGGGCATGGTCAGGGCGCCAAAAGAGAGTGAGCGCTATTTCGCACTGCTCAAAGTGGAAAGCGTCAACTTCGACCCACCGGACGCGGCCAAGCAGAAGACATTGTTCGGCAATTTGACGCCGCTCCACCCGGAGGAAAAATTCGATCTGGAGTGGCAGCCTGACAATTTTTCTATGCGGGTGATGGACATGTTCGCCCCGATCGGCAAAGGTCAGCGCGGACTCATCGTTGCTCCGCCGCGTACCGGTAAGACGGTGCTGATGCAGAAGATCGCCAATTCTATCGTTCGCAACCACAAGGAAGTCTACCTGATTGTCCTGCTGATCGACGAACGACCGGAGGAGGTCACCGAGATGCAGCGCAGTGTCAAGGCCGCCGAGGTCGTCAGCTCCACCTTTGACGAACCGCCCCAGCGACATATCCAGGTAGCCGAGATGGTCATTGAAAAGGCCAAGCGGTTGGTCGAGCACAAAAAGGATGTGGTTATCCTGCTCGACAGTATTACCCGGCTGGCGCGAGCCTACAATACGGTCACCCCCGCCAGCGGCAAGATTCTCTCCGGCGGTGTCGAAGCAAATGCCCTGCACCGGCCGAAACGCTTTTTTGGCGCCGCTCGCAATATTGAAGAAGGCGGCAGTCTGAGCATCATGGCCACGGCCCTGGTCGAAACCGGTTCGAAGATGGACGAGGTTATCTTCGAAGAGTTCAAGGGTACCGGTAATATGGAGCTCATTCTCGACCGGAAGATGGCCGATAAACGCATCTTTCCGGCCATTGATATCAAACGCTCCGGCACGCGGAAGGAAGATCTGCTCCTCAAGGAAGATGTGCTCAATCGTGTCTGGATCTTAAGAAAACTCCTCTCGGCCATGAATCCTGCCGACGGCATGGAGTTCCTGCTCGACAAGTTACGGGCTCAGAAAACCAATCGCGACTTTCTCGACTCGATGAACAGCTGACGATCTGTCCCGGTCATATAAGTCCTGTGTTTTTCACTTGTACTTTTTTCTCGATGGAGTAAAATTATCAGCTTTGGTTGTGTTTGTTGTGCCTGATTATTATTTGACAATGCTTTTGGAGGGCTGAGGCCACCATGAAAAAAGATATCCATCCGAATTATCATACCATCACCGCCACGTGCGCCTGTGGCAACAGTTTCGAGATCGGCTCCATCCTGCCGGAACTCAAAGTCGAAATCTGCTCCGCCTGTCATCCGTTTTTTACCGGCAAGCAGAAACTGATCGACACCGCCGGACGGATCGAGAAGTTCCGTCGCCGCTACGCCAAGCATTACGAGACGAAAGACAACGCGTAGGTGCACGCAAACCGGCACGGCAATGCGTTCGTGCCGACCAGTGGGAGTCCGCAGTGATGTTTGCCATCGCTGTGGACTTTTTTATTTCATTCACGTGGTGACCGGGGACCTCCATGCTCGATTCTCTGCACGACATTACCGATAAACTGGCCGAACTCGAAGGGCGTCTTGCCGACCCGGCGCTGATCCACAATCAGCAGGACTATCAGCGGATCGTCAAGGAACATTCCCAGCTGAGTCGGCTGGCCGGTCTCTACGGTGCCCACGCGAAGGTGCAGCGGCAGATTGCCGGCAATCGCCTGATTATCCAGGATGATTCCGAGGACGGCGAGCTGCGCGATCTTGCCCGAATGGAGATTGAAGAGCTGCAGGCCGAAGAAGAACGGTTGGAGCAGGAGATCAAACTTGTCCTTTTGCCCAAGGATCCCAACGACGAGAAAAACACCTTTCTCGAGATTCGCGCCGGCACCGGTGGCGATGAAGCGGCCCTGTTCGTGGCCGACCTGTTCCGCATGTACAGCCGTTATGCCGAGACGATGGGCTGGCGTGTCGAAATCATGTCTTCCAACCCGCTCGGCATCGGCGGTTTTAAAGAGATTATTGCCCTGATCAGCGGGGATCACGTCTATTCCCGACTCAAATTCGAAAGCGGCGTGCACCGGGTTCAGCGGGTACCGGAAACGGAGACCCAGGGGCGGATTCACACCTCGGCGGTGACGGTGGCCATCCTGGCCGAGGCCGACGAGGTCGAGCTCGACATCGATCAGAACGAACTCAAGTTCGACGTTTTCCGCTCCTCCGGGCCCGGGGGGCAGAGTGTCAATACCACCGATTCGGCGGTTCGGGTGACCCATCTGCCGACCGGGCTGGTCGTTATCTGCCAGGATGAAAAATCGCAGCACAAGAACAAGGCCAAGGCCTTGACCGTGCTGCGGGCGCGCCTGCTCGACCGTCTTGAGCAGGAACAGCACGACAAGATGTCCCAGAACCGGAAAAGTCAAGTCGGCAGCGGTGACCGCAGTGAGCGCATCCGCACCTATAACTTCCCGCAGGGCAGGTTGACCGATCATCGCATCAATCTGACACTCTACAAACTCGAAGCGATTATGAACGGCAAGCTCGACGAGGTTATCGAGCCCCTGATTTCCTACGACCAGGCCCAGCGGTTGAAAGCGTTGAGCTGAGCGGGCCAGGGATGATCAGCAAGCCGGTCGATCGGGTGGAGGGGGTGAGTGTTGCCGATAATCTGCAGCAGGCGGCGGCTGCCCTGGCGACAGCCGGCATCGACGAAGCACGGCTCGAGGCCGAATTGCTGCTTGGTTTTTGCCTCGGTACAGGCCGGACCGAGTTGTATCTGGCGGCCCGAAAAACGGTCGATCAACGGCGGCAGCAGCTTTTTTTAACCCTGCTCCGGCGCCGGTTGAACCGGGAACCGCTCGCCTATATCACCGGTGAAAAAGAGTTCTGGTCACTGCCGTTTCTTGTCACGCCGGCAGTCCTGATACCGCGGCCGGAAACGGAATTCCTGCTGGAGACGGTATTGGCCCGCAGAAATACCGAAAGCGAGCCGGGACGATGGCTCGATCTCTGCTGTGGCTCAGGGGTGATTGGTATCGTGCTGGCCCGTGAAGCGCTGCAGGCGATCACCGCCGTCGATATCTCCGCTGCGGCATTGGCTGTTGCCCGGGCCAACTGTCTGCGACATGGGGTTCTTGATCGGGTCTCTCTGGTCCAGGCGGACCTGGTGTCGTGTTTTCGGCAGGAGCGGATGTTTTCCCTGATCGTTGCCAATCCTCCGTATATCCGCCGGGACGAGTTGGACCACCGGCTCCAACCGGAGGTGGCGCGGTTTGAACCGCGCCTCGCCCTTGACGGCGGCACGTCCGGACTGGACGTGATTGCCGCGATTGCGGCGGCCCTGCCGGCTCTACTCGGTCCCGGTGGCGATTGTTTTATGGAGATCGGCGAAGAGCAGGGGGCGGCGGTCACCACATTGTTTTCCCGGGCGGGAGGTTCCATCGGCTATCGATTCGTCGAGATTATCAAGGATTATGCCGGCCGGGATCGCATCGCTCATATTCGTGCAGCCTGAACGTACGGGAAGGGTATGGAAAAACTGATTGTTGAAGGAGGTCGGCCGCTCGAAGGTGAGGTTGTCGTCAGCGGTGCCAAAAATGCCGCACTGCCGTTGATTGCCGCAACATTGCTCGCTCCCGGTGTCCATGTATTGAAAAATGTGCCGGATCTCCGGGACACCAGGACCATGCTGTCGCTGCTCAGCGAACTCGGCGCCACCTGGCGGCGGGATGGCGCGACGCTGTCTATCGACAGCAGCTCGATCGCCTATGCGGAAGTCTCCTATGACCTGGTCAAGACCATGCGCGCCTCGGTCCTGGTACTCGGACCGTTGCTCGGGCGACTGGGACATGCCAAGGTGTCGATGCCGGGCGGCTGTGCCATCGGCGAGCGGCCGATAAATTTTCATATCAGCGGATTTGAGCGGTTCGGCGTCACCTGCCGTCTCGAACGTGGGTATGTCGAAGCCGTCATCGACGGGCGATTGCGAGGAACGACCGTCTATTTCGACATCCCATCGGTTACCGGTACCGAGAATATTCTGATGGCGGCGGTGTTGGCCGAGGGGACGACTGTTATCAGAAACGCGGCCCGGGAGCCGGAGATCGGCAACCTGATCGATATGCTTGTCGGCATGGGCGCCGAGATCGACGGGAAGGGCGGCAGTCAGTTGACTGTTCGCGGTGTTGACCGGCTGCAACCGGCACAGACGGAAATCATTCCCGATCGAATCGAGGCCGGTACCTACCTGATTGCCGGAGCTGCCGCCGGCGGTGAAGTGACGGTGAGAGCCTGCTGTCCGGAACATCTGCCGGCCCTGATCGACAAGCTCACGGAAGCCGGAGCCCGCGTTACCGTCGATGAGCGTGCCATCACGATCTGTCTTGATCCCCGGGATCGACATCGTCTGAAAGGGGTCGATATCAAGACCATGCCCTATCCCGGCTATCCGACGGATCTGCAGGCGCAATTCATGGCGTTGATGACGCTGAGCAGCGGCATGTGCGTGGTCCGGGAAACGATTTTTGAAAATCGCTTCATGCATGTTGCCGAATTGCGGCGGATGGGGGCCGATATCAGGACCGAAGGCAACAATGCGGTGGTCACCGGCCGCGGTCCGCACGGCCTCAGCGGTGCCCCGGTCATGGCCACCGATCTGCGTGCCTCCTCTTCGCTGGTCATTGCCGGTCTGGCCGCCGCCAATCGTACTGAAATCGCCAGAATCTATCACCTGGAACGGGGGTATGAGAATCTGGTCGCGAAACTGGGCGGGCTCGGTGCCAGGGTCTGGAAAGAGAAAGCGTGATCAGGCCGGCGACGGAGTGGTTGGTGCCGGCAGGGATAAGAAAATCGAGAAACCGGCACCGCCGAGCGGGGAATCACCAACCACGACAAACCCGTTGTGCGCCTCGACGGTCTGCTTGACGATGGCCAGGCCGAGCCCGGTGCCATCGGCCCGGGTCGTGAAAAACGGTTCAAAAATCTTTTTCATCTCATCTGTTTTGATGCCGGGGCCATTGTCAAAAACGGTAATGGAGCTCATCTCGCCCCGATCCGCGAGCTGCAATTGCTGGGCCGTGATTTCCAGCTGCTCTTGTTGCTTCGGGCAGAAGGTCATGGCGTTGTTGATCAGGTGGCTGAGGACGGTAAACAATTGTTTTTCGTCGGCCCAGACGCGAAAGTGCGGATCGATCTGCAGGTTGATGCGGGCCGTTGCCGGCCATTTCGGATCCGCCTTGCAGACCTGCAGGATATCCTCGATACAGGGACGGAGCAGGAACCAGTCACGATCGACCGTGTCCGGGCGGGCAAATTTCAGAAAATCGGCAATGGTCTTGGTCAGTCGATCCGACTCGCGTAAAATGATTCTGGTCAGCTCGTAATTTTCCCGGCGGTCGTCTTCGCGTGCTGCGAATTCATGGGCGAGCACCTGGGCCGATCCCGAGATGGCGGCCAACGGATTGCGAAAATCATGGGCAATGCTCGCACTCATCATGCCGATGGCAGCCAGTTTCTCAGCCTGGCGCATCTGGGCCTCCAACCGCTCGATTTCCCCGATATCCTTCAAGGTCAGGATAGACGTCTGCTGTTCCGGCGCCACGCCCGTCATGCTCGTCTGCCGGGCCGGTTCCGGAGGCTGGATGACGGAGCAGGCGTAACCGAGGCGGATGGTCTGGCCGTCGGCGCACTGGAAATCACAGACATTGCGAGTGGACTGGCTTTCCAGGTCGACTGTCGGAAAGATGGCGGCCAGTTTTCTGCCGATCAAGTCGGCGGTGTCCATTCCGGTGATGCCGGCGGCGGCGGTATTGGCAGAGGTAATGGTGCCGGTGCCGTCGAAGGTGATGATGCCGGTGGAAATATTGTCGAAGACCTCTTTGTAGAGCAGGGTCAGCCGGGTGAAATCGTAGCGGGTGCTGGTCAACGCCTCGGTGGTTGATTTGAGCCGTGTTCCGAACAGCGCGCTGATCACGCCGGCCAGGAAGAAAGAGAGTCCTTTGGTGGCAAAGTGATTGACGCTGGCAAACAGGTTGTGGGATTCGAGGACTCCGTAATATTTCAGGTAATCGGGGACGATACCGAAAAACTCAAGGCCGAGAATCGCTCCGTAGAGCAGGGTGGATGCGGCGGCGCCGATCAAGCCGCCCTTGATCGGTGCCAGCAGTCCGCCGGCGATGATCGGAAAAAAATAGACCGAAGAAAAGACCGATTGTGAGGCACCGGTGAGATAGACGAGCAACGAGGCGAACAGTGCATCCAGGATCGCCTGGATGAAGCCGAACCGGCGGAATTCACCGTGGGTGTGGACGAGCAGAAAGGCGGTGCCGACGGTGACCAGATAGATGCTCAGGGTGAACAGGATCAGCAGACTGGGCGGCATGGTAATGACATCGAAGCGCTCGTCCATCAGCAGCAGGCTGATCAACAATAGCAGGGTATAGAGTACTACCCGCAACAGCAGGAGCCAGAGCAGCTGCTGCTTCATCAGTTCGCCGAACGAGTCGGTTCCCCGACTGAGATTGAACAGAGAAAGAAATTTCATTGTCTGAGGGAGACGTGGCTGACTACCCGGTCAGTCGAGCTGATATTTTTTGGTTTTGTAGCGCAGTGAACGGAAACTGACCCGCAGCAGTTCCGCCGCCTTGGTCTTTGAATTTCCCGTCTGCGCCAGGGCATGGCTGATCAATCGCTTCTCCAGATCGGCAATAACGTCGTCGAGGCCGCGATGGTATAATTCATCTTCGTCGGCCACCGCCTGAAAGATCGCATTAGGCGGTTGCTCGGCGGGTTTTTGCAGACGCAGCGTTCCGGTTAAAGACAGGTTTTCCGGCAGGATGATATTGGAGGACTCCAGGGCAACACCCCGTTCGATGATGTTTTCCAGTTCCCGCACGTTGCCCGGAAAATCATAATCCATCAGCACCTGCAAGGCATAGGAGGAAACATCGCGGATCTCTTTGCCGAGAAGTCGGGAATATTTTGCCAGAAAATGATCGACCAGCAGCGGTATGTCACTTTTGCGCTCACGCAGGGACGGGACCCGGATCGGTACCACGGCCAGGCGATAAAACAGATCTTCCCGAAATCGTCCGGCCATGATCTCTTCTTCAAGAATCCGGTTGGTGGCGGCGATGATCCGGACATTGATCGGGATGATTCTGGTGCCGCCCACCGGCTTGATTTCCCGCTCTTGCAATACCCGAAGCAGCTTGGTCTGGATGATCGGGGTCAGCTCGCCGATTTCATCGAGAAATGCGGTGCCGTTGTGGGCCTCCTGAAAAAGTCCCGATTTGTCGGAGATGGCCCCGGTGAAAGAGCCTTTGACGTGACCGAACAACTCGCTCTCCATCAGTTCTTCCGGAATGGCGCTGCAGGTGATCGGTACGAACGGTGCGGCGCTCGCCTTGCTTTTGGCATGGATGGCCTGGGCCACCAGTTCCTTGCCGGTTCCCGATTCACCGTAAATGAGCACGTTGGCCGGGGTCGGCGCGATGCGCTTGATCATATCGAAGATCTTCAACATCTCTCTGCTCTTGCCGATAATGTTCGGGAAGAGGAGTTCGGCCTGATCCTGCCGGACGACCGGGTCGGTGCGCCGCGTCGCCGAGGCGATGACCGTCTTGATCTCATCGACATTGAACGGTTTGCTGATGTAATCGTAGGCGCCGTTTTTCATGGCCTGCACCGCATCGTTGGGTGAGGCAAAGGCGGTGATCATAATGACCGGCAGGTCGGGAGCGGTCTCCCGGATCGTCTCGAGCAGCTCCAGGCCGCTCATCCCCGGCATGCGGATATCGGTGATGACCAGATCGACCGGGCTTTCCTCAATCCGGGCCAGCGCCTGCTCGCCGTTTTCGGCGGTCAATACCCGGTAACCTTCCTTGCTCAGGAAGATTTTCAGGAAATCACGCATGCTCTGTTCATCGTCGACGACGAGTATGGTTCCCATGATGATCGATCCGGTAACAATGATTGATGGTGGGAAGTATCAGCTCTGCTCCATCTTTTTATCATCACCGGCTGCGATAATGCTACGATATTCTTCGGCCCGTCGGTAAATCTCAACCAACGGCGGGACATGTCTCCCCCAACGGCGGTGGTCGGCAGGGCTGGCCGGTCCTGCCTCCGGCTG
>CAZUJZ010000131.1:0-10837 GCA_964620665.1 uncultured Desulfofustis sp.
CCTGTTTACCGGTATAGCGTTCGATGGTCAGCGGGGAAAATGAATCGTGAAAGACAATCTGATCACTAAAGCGGCCAATTATCGATTCTGCCAGGAGTCGGGATTGCTCGGCGCTGCTTTTCTTAAGTCGTCGATAACGCTCAGGATCCCCGGTCGTTTCACGCCAGAGGTCGTAATTGGCCAGGTGGGTCGTCCTGATCTCTAGCGTATCCCGGTTACCGGGGAGGCCACAGAAGTTGAACGGCAGGGAAATAACGCCGCTGCGAAAATCGACCGCTTCGTTCGGACGCTGGAAAACAAATGGATGGTGCGTACTGAAAAACAAACAGGACGTATCATCGACCACCTGTTGCCGAACAGAGTCGTGCACCACGAAAATTGTTTCGGTAAAGGCGAGACGCCGCCCACGGTGCGGCTGCCGTTCTGTGTTCCCGAGTAATCGGTAGGTCTCGTCGAGACCGATGGTGCTGACCACGTGCTCGCAGGTGATGGTTTCGTCATTGTCCAACTCCAACGCATCGACCCTGCCGTTTGTTGTAATGAACCGCCTGACACCGGTCTTCAGCCGGATCGTGCCACCGAAGGCAGTAAAGCGATCAATCAGCAATTCCAGAAATTCCTTGATGGTGGCCCGAGGACGAAACAGCCCTTCCTGGAAGATCGCTCGAAACAGAATCACGTATTGATGAAAATCAACATCGTTTTCGATGCTTGACCCGTAATAGCACATCGGGCAGAGCAGCATATCGACAAGCAACGGATCGGTTATATACGATGAAAGGACGTGGCGGGCCGAGATAAACGGTGTCGCGAGAAATGGATTGATCGTGTCAAGGTGGGCGACAAAACGGTTGAAGCCATCGATCTGATCACTGAAATGACGGCCTACCTCTTCTTGCAACAATCCGAAATCGTTACTGAACCTGAGCGAGCACTGGGGAAACTTGATGGCCGATCCGTGCTGCTGGTGCACCCCGATCTCCTCCCGTCTGATCTTCAACTGACGGAGCAGCCGACTCAGTGGTGCGTGTCGCTGTGATCGCTCGCTATAGTTGGTTATCGCATGCAGTCCGGTTTCGATCAGTCGGTTATTACGATAATAAAAGGAATTGAGTCCGCCGACACGGGAATGCTGTTCGAGGAGAAGGACGTTTTCGTTGAATCTGGCTAATCTGACAGCAGCGGCAAGACCGGATAGTCCAGCGCCGATAACCACAAAACGGGCATGCACGGATTAAACGTCTTTCAACATCGGTTCGAGATAGGTGGCACAACTGTTGAGGGTGGCGAGCTGCGGATAATCTTCTTCCGGAATCTGGATCTTGTACCGTTTTCTCAACTCCATGACGATGTCGAGAAAATCCATTGAGTCAAGATCGAGTTGATCGCGCAGCGGCTGTTCCGGATCGAGGTTGTCAAAGTCCGCCTCATCATCAATATCTGCTATTATTTCAACGATCAGATGTGTTATATCGGCACGTGTCATGAAAATCTCCAACGCCCCAGCGGGGGTCTTGCTCGTCGTGTGATACGCAATGACGTACGACTATTCTTTGGCAATTTCGCAAAACTTCTCTTATACCATATTTTCTCCGACTATTTAATACTTTTTTTCTCTGTCGTGGCCTTCTCTCGACTGCTGCCGTGATACGCCTGGACAATAACCGTTGAGTTGATTCCGAGCATCCCGAAGGAGTTGTTGAGAATCGTTGAAATCGAATTCCCCTGGACCGGTTTCCCGACAACCAGGTTTTCCAAGCTACAATCCGGATCGGGATCGGTCAGATTGATGGTCGGGTGAACCAACTGATCGTCGAAAGAGGGAAGGTTGGCCGCCAGTTCGAGCACACCGGCCGCACCCATCGCATGGCCGATGATGCTTTTGGTGTTATTGATAAAAGGTCTGCCGGTTTCCTGAAAAACAGAACGAATCGCCCGGCACTCCTCGGCATCGCCCTGTCTGGTTCCGGTGGCATGGGTAGAGACGATGTCGATCTGATCGGGACGCAGGTCTGCTTTTGCAAGAGCCAGTTGCATACACTGGGCCTGACGCTGATCAAACGGCAACACGAAATCCTTGGCATCGGAATTCATCCCGTAGCCGACTATTTCGCCATAGATACGAGCACCACGCTGCAGGGCGCTGTCAAGTCGCTCCAGAACATAGATACAGGCCCCCTCGGAGACGACAATACCGTTGCGCTTTCGGTCAAACGGGCGGCAGGCCTGCTCTGGGTCGGCCGCCTCGGCCAGCGCACCCTGGGCCTTGAAGCTGGCGAAGATGCCAAATGAGCCGGTTGATTCGGAAACTCCACCGGCCAGTGCCATGTCAACTTCTTCCAAGCGCAGCATCTGCACCCCTTGAATCAACGAGGCATTTCCCGCCGCACAGGCGGCTCCGATGGAATAATGGGGTCCGGTAATACCAAGACTCACGGTGATTTCGCCGGCGGGATTGTTGAGAACGGTCCGTGGATTGTGGTGGTGTGACCAGTAGGCAACGTCGTAATCATATTCTTTCAGGTGGTAGATTTCATTTTCCGTCTCCACGTTGCCATGTTCGGTCAGCCCGATATAGACGCCCGTTCGGGCCTTGTCATAGATGCTTTGTTCAAGTCCCGCGTCGAGCAGGGCTTCATGGGCACAATAGACGCCGAGACAACCGGCCCGCGTTCCTTTCTTGTTTTCTTTCTTCTTTCGATATTTGGTTTCCGGAATCGAGCAGAGTCCGGCCGGGGCTGTACCGAAATAACGTAAGTCGATCTCCTGAATACCGCTTTTCCCGTCGAGTACTTGTTTTCGGAACTCTTGAAGATTTGACGCGCCCGGGGCGGCCAGACCGACACCGGTAATAACGACACGATGGTGATGTGCAAGCATTGGCGACACTGTTTAGTGATGATTAAGAGTTGTAAACGGCATCACGCCGACGATCGATATCTCGATGACGTGCAGTCGGCACGCGTGACAGGGCCGCGCAGAACCCCGCGGCAACCGACGCCCTACTATTGTGGTCTATCGGAGCCACGCGGGCTCCGATAGACTGGTATTGTCTAGATTACTTTCACCAGAAATTCAAGGACAACCTGTCTGCCTTCCGGAAATTTCGCACCCAATGGCAATCGTTTGGAGTCAAGAGGATCGCCTCTTTCTCTTGCCGAGAGACGATCCGAGCTTTTCAGCACGGCGATCAATTGGTATTATCCCGGTCGCATCTTACGACCACTCAAGGGAGATTGGCATGGAAAAAATCACGGTAAAACAGCCCATCGTTGAACTCGACGGCGATGAAATGACGAGGATTATCTGGTCTTTTATCAAAGAGCGGTTGATTCTGCCGTATCTCGATATCGACTTAAAATATTATGATCTATCGATTCAAAATCGCGACCGCACGGATGATCGAGTTACCGTTGAGGCTGCCCACGCCATCAAACAATACGGTGTCGGCGTCAAATGTGCCACCATCACTCCGGACGAAGGCAGGGTCAAGGAGTTCGGTCTGAAACAGATGTGGCGATCACCGAACGGAACGATCAGAAATATCATCGGTGGTACGGTCTTCCGGCAACCGATCATTTGTGCCAATATCCCGCGTCTTGTTCCCGGTTGGAAAAAACCGATCGTCATCGGCAGGCATGCCTTTGGTGATCAATACCGGGCCACCGATTTTCTCGTTCCCGGTCCCGGCACATTGACCATGCTCTTTGAACCGGCTGACGGCGGGGAGCCGATCAAACGCGAAATTTTTACTTTTCCGGGAAGCGGCTGTGCCCTGGGCATGTATAACCTGGATGAATCGATCCGCGGTTTTGCCCGCTCCTGCTTCAACTACGGCCTGTCACTGAAATGGCCGGTCTACCTGTCGACGAAAAATACCATTCTCAAGCAGTATGACGGCAGATTCAAGGATCTGTTTCAGGATATATTCGACGCCGAATTTGGAGCAGCATTCAAAGCGGCCGGAATAACCTACGAACACCGCCTGATCGACGACATGGTCGCCTGTGCGATGAAATGGGAGGGAGGGTTCGTCTGGGCCTGTAAAAACTATGACGGGGATGTCCAGTCAGATACGATCGCGCAGGGATTCGGCTCTCTCGGCCTGATGACCTCGGTGCTGATGACCGAAGACGGCAAGACTGTCGAGGCTGAAGCGGCCCACGGCACGGTCACCAGGCACTACCGTGAGCACCAGAAAGGGAACAAGACCTCAACGAATCCGATCGCCTCTATTTTTGCCTGGACCAGAGGACTCGATTATCGCGGTATCTTCGATGGCACCCCGCAGGTCAGCTCGTTTGCCAAAACACTCGAGAAGATCTGCGTGGAAACCGTCGAATCCGGGGCAATGACCAAAGACCTGGCGCTGCTCGTCGGCGGCAACCAGGAATTTCTCGACACCGAGGCGTTTCTCGAATTACTGGCAACCAACCTGCACCGCGCGCTGACCGCCCGGTAAGCAATGTACCCGAAAGGGTCGCCGGAACGCTGAAGCAGCGGCGCAAGAGGCAGACACTTCAGCCGGCGAAGGTTCGATGGGAACCACCGAGCGGGCCGCCTTGGAAAAGATAGTTGCCAGCCAGTCTCTGTGCTCAACGGGAACAATGCGTCTTCAGGATATCAACGCTCTTTCTGGAGCGCATTGTTCTCGTTGAGCCTCTCTTGTCTGAGACCTCACTTTTGCCAAGACAGTTTCAACGTTGCAGAGCGTTTTTTGATCCTCCTGGCGTTTTCGTTACCGATCAACCCGCGTGAATCGCAATGGCATACCCGGTGAAGTCAATGGGAACTGTCGGGTTCGACTTGGAATAGCCTTTTCCTTTGATATCCCCGGCGGCAGTTATCGTCCTGACCACGTCGCCCTTTCGTCCCGAGGAGTTGTCATAGACGGTGATTACCCCTGATGAGTCGCTGTTTGCTATCCCTTCGGCACTGTTCAAGGTCATATTAAGGATTGCGCTGGTGATCGTCGCCGAAGATGGTATGCCACTGATCTGGGCACTGAACCGGCCCTGCCGGTAGGGAGATTGTTTGATAAGCAGAGACCCGGACTGCGAGGCGGTGAACGTGCCTTCACTATGTTCGATCACAAGTCGCGCCGAATCAAACCAGATGCCGCAGCTATCACAACTCTGATGCGTCATCTCGAATATCAGGTTGAAATTGCCGGATCCGGCATTGGCGGCGCTGCCGCTGGCCGGATCTTCGCTCCTGGTTGCGCTCTCTTCGCCAGTTTGCTTTTGTTCGACGGTACTGGTTGTCGCGTGGGCGGGAAGGGCGCCAAACTCAAGGAGTGGGGCCGTCCATCTGTCCGGCAGGATGCTGTAGCCGGCCACCGCGGCGGCTCCCACCGCGATTTTCTTTAATGCTGTTCTTCGTTCGTTTCTGGCCAGATCTGCGGCAACTGGTTGCTCGAGGGGCCTGGACAATTGGTTATCAGGGGCTCCTTGTTTGCCGATAGTCGCAGTCATGCATACCTCATAAATAAAATTTTTCGAAGAGGCACTCGATTAGTGCCGGTAAATTCTGCTGAATATACCAGATTTTAAAACAAAATCAATACATATCGGTCATCTGGACGGGCACGGTGGAGAACCTGGATTCATGCCGCCATCCTCTGCCGGAAAATACCTTAACTAACTTAATTCATAATTTATTATTGTGGTAGTAGGCGTGCCAATAGGCCCTGATCCAGTGCAACAATTGCATGGGGTGATCGACCAGACGTGCCCTCAGCAGGTGCAGACCGCCGAGTTGCCCGTAATAAACCTGCAGCCACCAGCGGGCAGGCAGCAGTGTTTGACCGAAAAGAGCCAACAGATCTCTCGTTTTTGTTGTTCGTATCCGTTGTCGTGGCCAGCCATGATACGCATCCGGCCGGTTTGCATAATGATCGAAGACCGGAAGATTCAGCTCGGATATGACGAAGTCCTGCCACGGGGTGAGCGCATGAAAACGTGAAATGCTGGCCAGCAGGTGTGGGTGTTCGGTTCGGATTGCCGGCCAGTTGATGGCGTCACAGCGAGACTCGACAAGGCTGACGATATCGGCGACATGCACCAGCCGGAACGGTTCATACGTCAGTGGCGCCCGGAATCCGTGAAGAAACACGTAGTGCAGCGTCTCCTCAAGACTAAGGGTCGACGCCTCCATGCCGTTGACGACAATCGGCATCGATGTCGGGTACGATTTTTCAAGAGGCCACGGTGGGTAGTGTCGATGATAGGGGAGGAGGTTACGGTGTATTTCAATGGTGACCGGCAGGCCGTCGATGATCTTGCAGAGCGGCGGCAGGTGGTAATAGTCCTCCGGGATATCGTGCTCCTGCTCCGTATGGTAGCCAAGGTCGAAAAGAAGCTGCTCAGCTCTGGCCGCATCGTCTTTTTTGACAAGAAGGTCTATATCACGCATCGGCCGATGGGCCGGATCGCGGTAGATGAGAGAACCCAGCGCAATACCCTTGACCAGCAGAAAATCTATGGCTTCAGATTGAAAAACCGAGATGATGGCCCCGATGGCCTCGCGCCTGGTCGCATTCGCCCGCCGATTGCGCAGAAAAAGACTCTGCAGCAGGCGACGGGCAGTATAATCGGGAATGGTAAAGCCAATCGTCTTCAAGTGAGAATAAAGAAGTGGCGCAACGCCCTGTTGCTCAGCCAGGCGTACCAATTCGCCCCAGGAATCTCGCGCCGCCGTAAAACGTGAGAGCGCCAGAGCCAACGACGAATACATTGTCTCATGGCCGATGTCTCGCGAACACAGGCCGAGGATAGCTTTCATCATATCAGGGAACCTTGAATAAAAAGTGTCATTTCGTCCACTCCCATCGTTGCGCAAGCAAAATTTATCCTCGGAATATCATCTATGCCTGCGGTAAAATGTTCTTGCACACCTCGATCTTGAACGAAATTCCGAATTTTTCAAGCTCCCCATCAATGACAAGACGACCGTGAACAATTAAACTTCCACCGAGAATAGAAAAAGCGAGACCATATGCCACGGGCACATGGTTGATAGGAAAAGGGCAATGAATTCTCGTTTAGTACAAACAGGGCGCGACTCCCGCCTTCTCAAGGCAGCCGGAAGTCGATGAGAAACGCCGGTAATAGCCCCGCCAAGCAGCTTTTCATCGGGATTGATCGGTAAAAGAACGTTAAACGAGCGTTGCGATCTGCTTATCTACGAGTTTCGTCAGCAGTTCTTTCACTCCAACCCTGATATCGTGCCGACTCTCCGGATAACATTCCGTCAGCACGGCGATGATCTCTGCCACTGTTCTTTTCCCGTCACATAGTTGCCAAATGATGGCTCCCGTATCATTGAGATACATCGATGTTTCCAGGGTGGGGTGATAAGCGATATGCTCTCCGTCACACTGTTCTAACAGATAATCCCTGCTAATCTTTACGGTATTGTTGTCATCCATTGATACGTTTATCCGCAGTGCAGTTTGAGCTCTGAAAAAGAAAGCGAATTGTTTAACAAAACTGAGCTCCTTTGGCAAGAGCAGGACTGCCGCCCTGATCGGTTCCCGAACGGGCAGGGGCCGTGCTTCATGGCCTGCTTGCCTCGATTACCCGCTTGAACCGAACGCTGAAACCGATAGGTTGTCCTGGAAACTCGCGAATGGTTAAACCATTGACAAAAAAACCTTGACAGGTCTCGGGAAAGTAGCGTACAAAATAAACAAGTACCTGTTTTTTTTCCAGTGCCCTGTTGAGTGCCTGAGACCTGTCATAACGGTAACATGTCATAATGGAAAAAATGAACGTGGCCGACTACCGGGAGGACAAGATAATTCTCGGGATCACAGCTGGCCGCTGGATGTGAGCTGACAAACCAGAGCAGAAGGAGTCAAAACCGTGCTGAACAAGCTGATATCAAATATCCTCCCGTATATGCCCCAAGCGCTCGTCTGGCAGTTTTCCAAGGAATACATTGCCGGGGAAACCATTGATGATGCGGTGAAGGCCTCAAAGGAACTCAACAAGGAAGGTATCTCCACGACCATAGATGTTCTCGGGGAGTTTATCAAAAATCTCGGGGAGGCCGAGGCCAACAAACACGAATATCTCGAGGTCATCGAAACTGCCGAGAGGGCCGGCGTTCAGGGAAACTACAGTCTCAAACCGACTTTTTTCGGGCTGCTGATAGACAAAGAAGCAGCGTTTCGTCACATCCGAGAAATCGTAGTCAAGGCCGCTTCGCATGGAAATTTTGTCCGCATCGATATGGAGGACTCTCCCTGCACTGACCTGGAAATCGAGCTTTTCAGAAGACTGAAAGCGGAATTCCCGCACCATGTCGGACTCGTGTTACAGGCGTACCTGAAGAGGACTCATCAGGACATCAAAAACCTGAAAGACCTGCACAGTGCCGATAACCCATTGAATTTACGCCTGTGCAAAGGGATCTATGTGGAGCCGGCGGCTATTGCATATAAAAAATATGATGAAATAAATCAACATTTTCTTGAAGACATCGAATTGATGTTCCAGGAAGGGATGTACCCGGCTATTGCCACTCATGACAAACCGATCGTCGAAGGTGCACTCAAACTCATTGAGAAATATAACGTCCCCAAGGAGCGGTACGAATTTCAGATGCTTTTCGGCGTTACCCCGGCATTGCGTAAATCTTTAGTCGATCAGGGACACCCCATGCGGGTTTATGTGCCTTTTGGCAAACAGTGGTTCGGATACTGCACCCGCAGGGTCAAGGAAAATCCCAAGATGGCAAGCGTTATCATGAAAGCCATCTTCATCAAAGGATAACGAACAGACAGCGACTGTTTTCCGATGAATCATTTCCTTTGAACTGAGAAAAACCAGTCCCTTCACGGCCCGCAAAGAGGCCTTGTGTCGTTGACCACTCAGAGAACCCCCATCTCAGCAGGAGCACACAATGTTCAACATCCTTCGCATCGATACCTCTACAGAAACGGTCACCACGGGAAACGGTGATTCCCTGGAGTACCTGCTCGGCGGCAGATCCCTTTCCTCTCATCTGGTCAGTGAAGAAGTCGACCCGAAATGCGACCCCTTCGGCCGAGAAAACAAACTGTTCTTTTGCAACGGTGCCCTCAGCGGAACCAACGTCTCCAGTGCGAACCGCCTGAGTATCGGCGGGAAAAGCCCCCTGACCGGCGGAATCAAGGAAAGCAACGCCGGAGGGATCGTCGGAACGCGCATGGCCCAGCAGGGACTGCGCTGCATCGCTCTGGAAGGGGCGCCATCCCCGGACGTTGGCTGGAGAATTGTGGTGATCGGCCGGGCGGGGACCGAGTTTGTCGACGGATCTTTTCTTGCCGGTAAGGGAGTGTACGAAAAATCCGAACTGCTCAGCGAAAAGTTCGGCAGTAAAGCCGGTTGCATCACGATTGGACCGGCAGGCGAGAACCTTCTCTATGCTTCCGGAATTGCCTGTTCCGATCCACATGGCGTGTGTTCGCGCTATGCGGGCCGGGGAGGACTCGGAGCAGTCATGGCCTCCAAAAAAATCATCGCCCTGGTCGTCCTCGACGATGGCGATGTAAAGCCTGAATATGTTGATCAGGAGACATTCAATGCCGGAGCAAAACGGATCATCAATCTGCTGAAAGAAAATCCAATTTCTTCCAAGTTTACCAAATATGGCACGTCGGCAATGGTCGATATCTGCCAGGCCCTGAAGGTGTTGCCGACCCGGAACTTCAGGCATGGCGTGATGGACGGGGCCGAACGGATCAATGCCCAGGCACTGTACGACACGATCAAAGAGCGCGGGGGCGACGGCAAGACCCAGCATGCCTGTATGTTGCCGTGCGCCATCATGTGCTCAAACGTTTATCCGGACAAGGATGGTCATGTGTTGTGTTCGCCGATAGAATACGAAACCATGGCGCTGATGGGGTCCAATCTGTGCCTCAAGGATCTGGATACAATCGCCGAGATGAACCGCATCGCCAACGATGTAGGGGTTGATACGCTGGACTGCGGCGCTGCAATAGGTGTCGCCATGGAAGCCGGGCTTGCCGAGTTTGGCGATACCAAGGCGGCCGTAGCAATGATGGAGGAGATCCGTAACCTGACGCCACTGGGAAAAATTATTGCTTCCGGCTGTAAGATTGCAGCCCAGGTATTCGGCGTGAAACATGCGCCTCATGTTTTGGGCCAGGCAATACCGGCTTATGAACCCCGGGGGACCAAAGGCATGGCGATGACGTATCTTTCTTCACCAATGGGAGCGGATCACACCTTCGGCTTTACGCTCCGGGACGAGGAAGATACCCTTACGAAACAGGGAAAGGTCGAGCTCTCGAAAAAATTCCAAGTTATTGGTTCCCGTATGGATGCCATGGGAATGTGCAATTTCGTCCGCTATTCCGTGCGCGACGATATGACCCCGCTGCTTGACCTCATTGCTGCCAGGCATGGCGTTGACATCAGCGAAGCGCACTTTGACGACATCGTCAAAAAGACGTTGCGGATAGAACATCAATTCAATACGGATGCCGGCATCACGCTCGCCGACCATCGGTTTTCCGAGACATTTTATGTGGAAAAACAGCCTGAAACAGGGGAAGTCGTTGATTTCACCGACGAGGAAACCCTTCAGGCAATGCAATGGTGACCCTTACCTTCAAGTTATCTGAAATCGGCACGGTCTCCCTGGATATTGATGAGTCCGTGCCGTTTTCCAGGGTGCTGCAGCTGTGCGCCCAAAAAACCGGGGTCGAGATCGGCGGCGTCATCGCCGTACGCAATGGAAGACTTATCTCCGAGAAAGACCTGGTGCACAGGGGCGATCAGGTGGATGTCTTTCCGGCTCTCTCGGGCGGTTGATTAAGCGAAGG
>CAZUJZ010000132.1:0-10743 GCA_964620665.1 uncultured Desulfofustis sp.
TTGCTCGGAGTGAGCGTCAGTTGTGGTGAGGCGGACAACAAACCGGTTACCAAGGAAGCGTTTTTCTACGAAGAAACGAGTGGTAAACAGGTCGTTGCCGATCTCGATGTGGTCGGTGATCTGGAAGACAAAAGCTTTCTGTTCGTCAGCCTCAAGGACGCGATCAGGATCGGTGGAACGCTGATCATGCTGCCGCCCAGTGAGCTTGAGACCGCCGTTGCAGAGGAGGATTTTGGCGATGACAGTCAGGATGCTTACGGCGAAATCGCCAATATCATCGCCGGTGTCTATACCTCCGTTTTTGAAGAGCACTACACGAAATCGCTGCGATTCATCAAAAAAGATATCGGCCAGGTGATTCCGATGAAGGTCGAAGTGGAAGCCGAAGAACCGGTTCCCGACCTGCTCTATTACCTGAGCAGCATGTCCATCTCCATCGGTACAACCCAGTATGGCCAGCTGCAGATGCTGTTTCCGGCGCGACTTCTCGAACTGGAATTACTCGGCCAGCCGCCGGAAGCTGAAGAGAGCGCTGCAGGAGCGACTGGAGACGATTCGTCAGGTAAAGCCTCCGGCGATGATCGGTCAGGCCGGCACGGGGCTGCGTCGGCAGGTGATTCCACCACTGCCGAGATCCTGCTCGTCAGTGATTGCGAGCACGATGCGGTGACGATCCAGAATGTGCTCGACGCCAGGGGACTCGGGTGGAAGCGCGTCAGCTTCAAAGACAACCTGAAAAAGCATCTGCCGGGAAGCTATAAGGCCGTATTCCTGGTTATGAAACGGGTCGATGAACAGGCGTTCGGCATGGCTATCAAGATCAGTTCCAATTGTTCGCTGCCGATCATCGCCGCCGGTCCGGAATGGACCCGCAGCAAGGTGCTGCGTGCCGTCAAGTACGGGGTAACCGATATTTTGCTGACGCCTGCCGACGATGCTGATATCGAAGAGAAGATAGATAACAACATCATGAGCCTGGCAGCCTGATATTTCTTGTCAGGTTACCCCTTACAACCAGGTTCCCTCCAGACCCTTCTTTTTGATTTTTTCCAGCAGGGTGGTTCGCTTCAAGCACAGCAGGCGGGCTGCTTCCTTCTTGTTGCCGGTGGTAAATTTCATGGCCGTGATGATCAACTCACTCTCGAATTGATTGATCAAGTCGTTGAAATCGACGGGTCCTCTGGCGAGATCGATCGATTGATCTTTTTCGGGCGCGGCAAAGGCGGCAAAAAGATCGGCGCGCTCTTGCAGAGCGTTCTCTTCGAGGCCGGGATTCGGCCATGTATCGACGCCTGTTTCGGCAGCAGCGGCAGCCGCCGAACGGAGAAATTTGTCGGGAAGGTCCTGGGGCCGGATTTTTCGGCCGCTATAAAGAATCGACATGTGCTGAACCAGATTTTCCAGTTCCCGAACATTGCCGCGCCAGTCGTATTGTCTCAGCAGTGACACGGCTTCCGGGGAAAACGCAATTTTTTCCCGGCCGCGTTCGACGGTAAAGGCCTCGATGAAGCGTTCGAGCAGCAACGGAATATCTTCGGAGCGCTCGCGCAGGGGCGGAACCTGGATCGGTACAACGCTGAGGCGATAGTAGAGATCTTCCCGGAAATCGCCGCTTCTGACCAAGGCTTCAAGGTCGCAATGGGTTGCGGCAACGATTCTGGTATCAACCGGAATCGCTTTGAGTGAGCCGACCGGTTCAAACTCCTTTTCCTGGAGGACCCGCAGGAGTTTGGCCTGCAGGGCGGGCTTCATATCGCCGATTTCATCGAGGAAGAGCGTACCCTGGTCGGCGTATTGAATGCGTCCGGTCTTGTTCTGACCGGCTCCGGTAAACGATCCTTTCAGGTGCCCGAATAATTCGCTTTCCAGCAGGTCGTCCGGGATGGCCGCGCAATTGACCGGCACGAAATTATGGGCTCGTCGTCTGCTTTTCGTATGAATGGCCTTGGCCACCAATTCTTTGCCGGTCCCCGATTCACCGCGAATGAGCACGGTCGCGTAATCGTCCAGGGCGACCCGGTGGATCAATTCAAACAGCATGCTCATCGCCGGACCGGCTCCGATAAACCCGGGTATTCTGCGGTTGGTGGTCGTCGGCCGGTATGCTGCAATTTCCGGACTGTGGGCAAGTTTGACCTTCAACCGTTTTATCGCCAGGGCCACTTCGACAGGGTCGATCGGGGCGGTGAGATAGAAAAAGACATCGAGTTCGATTGCCGTTTGCAGGTGCGCTTGGCTATCGGACGCCAGAATCGGTACGAGCAGAAGGTCGGGATGATACGATGCGATTTTCCGCAGCTGCGTTGCAAAAGAGGCAGCGGAGCCGTTGGCGTCCGACGCGATCAGGGCCTGGTAGGGTTGCGCCCCCAGCTCGGGCAGGATACGATCAGCATCGATGCAGACCACTTCGCTTGCCGGCATGATATCTTTAATAAACGGGAGGATTACGGAGCGGTGTTCCGGGGAGTGAACAGCGACAAGGATACGGGTGGATGGTTGATGTGTCATGAATCAACGAAAAAAGGCAATCATCGTTTGCTCTGCATCAAATCTGCCAGTTTACTGGACGTGCGTCTCATGTTCAGGCTGAGCAGTCGGGCGATTTTCTGCATGATCTTGACACCCAATGCCGGAGATTTCTGGGTGAGCAGATCGAAACCTTTTTCCGTGAGAGTCACCATGGTGGTCGGTTGTTTGGCCATGACCGTGGCTGAGCGGGTCGATTTGTCAATCAAGGCCATTTCTCCGATAGAACTGCCTTTGGTCAATCTGGCGATCACCATGTTTTCCCCGGTCTCCGATTTTTTCAGGACCTCGAGCACACCGCTGACGACAAAGCCCATAAAGGTGCCGCGATCACCTTCAACAAACAGGAATTCGCCCCGTTGCAAGTGAATGAAACTCATGTGCCGGGCGAGGACGGTGAGTTCATCGACATGGAAACTGTCAAAAATGGGTAGGCTGACCAGAAAGTGTCTGGTATCCTCTTCAGATTCTGATAGTTTGGTCTGCTGCATCATCTGCTGTATCGTAAGTGATTGACACGCTGGCACCTGCCCCGGGAACGATGGTATCGTGCTCGCATAATGCGCCGTCTGTCAAAAAACGGACACCATGCAAACTGGCTTTACTATATCACAGACGAATATTCGATAACAAGATCATGACCGACATTTCTCAAGAAAATGAAACCACCGGGCGAAGCGGGGACCATTTTTGTCGTTTATCGATCGTGCCCGCTTTCAGAAAAATGACACGATGGGCCGGTATCGCGATGAACACGGCCGGTTTTTGCAGCCGATCAGCCGGCGCAGCGGTGGTCTGCACGCTGCTGATCGTGCACCTGACCGCTCTGCAGCCGGCGCGTGCTGAAACACTAGCCATTGGCAGAAAAGTTTCGGTTCGCGCGGGCTCGATTATTGACGGCGACTCGATAATGGTTAAAAAAGACAAGCAGGATATTGAAGTCAGATTGTTCGGCATCGATGCCCCGGAGTTCGATCAACCCGGATCAGCGGCGGCCCGCCGCCACGTTGCCGCATTGGTCAATGGCAGAGAGCTGCTGCTTGAAGTCATGGACCACGACGCGTACGGTCGAACCGTTGCCCTGGTCAGCGCCGGCGCGGTGTCCATCAACGAGGAGCAGGTCAGGGACGGTCACGCCTGGGTGTATCCGCGATATTGCCGGATACGCATCTGTGATCGATGGCGTGAGTTGGAGCGACAGGCCTGCTCGCGAAGCATTGGCCTGTGGCGACAGTCCCGGCCGATCCCGCCCTGGCGCTGGAAAGCGCAAAAAGCGACACGCCGCTGACAAAGCGGTCCATCGATCGGACCCGGGTGACACTGCGAGGAACGCCACGACCGAAGGGGCGACCCTTTCAGAGTTCGTGCAACCGTGCAACCAAGAGACATCAACCCCGATGATCCATGATCACTTTCTTGAAGGATATGTTATGAAAACGACTGCGAAAAAAACGTTGGTGATGGTGATGGTGAGCGGCGTGCTCGGTGGTGCTTTCCAGCCCGGTCTCTCCGCCGCCGACCAGCCGGACGAACAGGTCCGGCGCAATATCGACACGCTCATTAAGACAAATAGTTGCAGCGGCTGCGATCTGCGCGGCGCCGATCTTAACCGTCTCGACCTGACCGGTGCCGACCTGCGTGACGCCGATCTCAGCGGCGCCTCACTCTATCTGGTCAACCTCTCTGACGGCGATTTGCGCGGGGCAAATTTGCAAGGGGCGCATTTTGGCGGCGCCGATCTGGCCAACGCCGATCTCAGCGGCGCCGATCTGCAGGGTGCCGTTTTCGCCGGCGCCTATACCGTCGGCACCAAGATGGATGGACAGGCCGGGCAGGCAAAATCGGAGCCGAAACAATCTGAGCCGGAGGCCGGCAAACAGGAACTGCGCGCCGCTGAACCCGAGCCCGGGAAGGATGCCGAGAAGACCGATCAGCAGCGTGACCGGATTAAACAGGATCGTCCCGGCGCCAGACCGCTCAAAGCGCCGCCGGAGAAACGAATTGCCCCTCCGTCCCCGGTGACAATTGATACCGAGACATCGTCGGCCGAAGACACCCCGCCCGTGGCCCCGGAGCAGGCACCGGCCGCTGCCGACCCGATCGAACAGCCGCCCTTGGCAGCCGATCGGCAACCACCAGCCGCACCTGCCACGGCCGAGAATGAACGTCCGGACGATTCGTCGTCGGCCGCCCCTGCCACGGCCGATCAAGAAGAACGTTTTCAGGCAGCCCTGACCAGGCTGCTCGATGACGGTTCATGTTATCGCTGCGAGCTTGCCGGAGCTGATCTCAGTGGCAAAAATCTCAGCGAAGCTGATCTGGAAAGCGCTGATTTGACCGGTGCAGACCTGAGGGGAACAAATCTGAGAGGAGCCAACCTGAAAAATGTTTCCTTTCGCAACGCCACGCTGACGGAGGCACGGCTCGACAAGGCCGATCTCTACAAGGCCGACTTCTCGGGCGCCGATCTGAGTGGGACCTCGTTTTCCGGGGCCCAAACGGATGAAGCGGATTTCAGTGACGCGATCGGCTATCAGCCGCCTGCAAAAAAACAATAGTCTGCGGCGGTGTTGACGCGCCGGCGTGGCCGGAAATCCGGCGGCGATCAAGTGTCGCTTTCGGAGAGGATGTCAAGGGCCCGGGTGATACGCTCGTCTTCCGGCAGGATATCATCGGTCAACACGTCTTCGGCCGCGTCGATGACCTGCTGTTTTTTGGCCACGGCCATTTCAAGATTTTGAATGGTTTCCGAAGCGGCGCTCTCGGTAACCGTCATCGCCTGCTCGATATCCTTGGCAGAACGAAGAATGGTCTTGATGTTGGCAATTTTGTCGAGCCTGAGAAACAGCTCATCGAAATTAATCGGTTTCTCCAGGTAATCGGCGGCTCCTTTCTTCATCGCTTCCACCGCCGAATCAATCGAGCTATGAGCGGTGATCAGGACCACCTGGGTATCCGGATAGAGGTTTTTCGTGATCTCCAGAACCTCGATTCCCCCAATACCGCCCGGCATCATCAAGTCGGTGAGGACGACATCGAACGGTTGTTCGCGCAGCATCGCTTGAGCTTGTTGTCCATTTTCGGCCACTGACACGGCATAGGACTGTTTGACCAGTCGTTGTTCCAGCAGGCGTCGGATAACCGGGTCATCGTCGACAACGAGAATCGTGAGATTTTCCATGGCAGGGTACCTTTTGCTAGGACTTCTGGTAAAAGATCGTGCGCAAGTGCCGTTTCGGGACAAAACGCGGGCACACCCCGGTGAGCGATTCGGTGGAACCGATGACCAGGAAACCATCGTCGGCAAGGCAGTCGGCGATTCTGTTAAACAATGCCTTGCGATCTTCCAGGGTGAAATAGATGGCCACATTGCGACAGAAGATGACATCGAATTTGCCGAGTGCCGTGAATGGTTGCATCAGGTTTTGCTTGCGGAAGCTGACCATCGAGCGAATCTCGTCCTTGATCTTCCATGAATCGCCGAACAAGGTGAAATAGCGTTGCAGGGCGCGTTGGTCAAGACCTCGTTCGATTTCAAAACGGTTGTATTTGCCATAGCTGGCCTGGGCAAGAGCGGCGTCGGAGATATCGGTGCCGAGCAGGGTGAAATGATAACGGGAAGGATCCTTGACCAGTTCTTTGATAATGATGGCGATCGAGTAGAGCTCCTGACCGGTCGAGGCAGCTGCGCTCCAGATCTTGACCGGCGTCTTCAGGTTCGGGGCGGAAGGGGTGCGGGCATCGATGATTTCCGGCAGAATCTTGTGCTGCAGTAATTCAAAAGGCGCCTTGTCACGGAAGAACAGCGTTTCGTTGGTGGAGATCGCGTCGACGATCTGGCGCTCGATGGTTTTGCTCCCGTCCGAGCGCGCCTTGTTATAGAGTTCCTGGTACGACGTGCAGCCGAGTTTTTCGGCAATCGAACTGAGCCGTGTTTCAAAGAGATAGGATTTACTCTGGTCGAGATAAATACCGGAAACGCTGTGGATATACTGGGCAATGACCTTGAGTTCGCCGGGTTGGATCTTCAGCATGAGGAGACACCTGGCGCCGCGATCGCGGAAAAGAGTGCGCGGCGGGGGCCGGGGAAAAACCGCTCGGAGTGCCGGATCGTCAAGCGGGTGTGGTGATTTTCCACGTGCTCGTCAGATGTTCTCAACACCCCCTCCCGTTGTCAATTTTTAACTGTCCTGATGATTTCATCGGCAATCCTGCCGAGCGGTGCGACGACGTCGACCAGGCCCATCTCGATCGGTGCCTTGGGCATCCCGAAGACAACGCAGGTCTCCTCGCTTTGGGCGATGACTCGCGCCCCTTTCGTTCTCAATACCCGCAATCCCTTGGTGCCGTCCGACCCCATACCGGTCATGATGACGGCTGTGGCCCGATTGACATAGTAGTCGCCGATGGAACGAAAGAGATAATCGACCGATGGTTTGCACGAGTTTTCCGGAGGATCGTCGGTGATTTTGACGATTCGATTGGTACCGTCTGCCGCGGCGACGATCTTCATCTGTTTGCCGCCGGGAGCAATATAGACAATGTTTGGCAGCAACGATTCCCGTTCACTGGCTTCCTTGACCGTCAAACGACACTTTTTGTCGAGACTGGATGCCAACGATCTGGTGAAAACCGGTGGCATATGCTGGACGACGAGAATGGGCACACCCAGATCGGCAGGCAGGCCGGGCAGCATTTGGCCAAGCGCGTTCGGGCCGCCGGTTGAAATACCGATGACGACGATTTCCGATTTTGTTTTTCGCTCGGCGGTCCGGGGTGGGGGAACCACCCGTAAGCGGGCCGAAGGGTCGGCTGCTTTGGTGCCGTCGAGGCCTTTGGCTCTGGAACCCCGCTGTAAACCGGCGCGTCCGGAAAGCATCCCGGACGCGATCCGGGACCGGGCAAAGGCCTCGATCATCGGTTGCAGCATTTCTTTGAGCTGCCGTTTTCCGTCGGCATGGCCGGCGCTTTGCTGCGGTTTGAGCAGGAAATCGAAGGCGCCGAGCTCAAGGGCGCGCATGGTCATATCGCTGCCCTCGGCGGTCAGCGTCGAGACCATGATCACGCCGACATCGAGCTTTTGTCGACGGATTTCCTGGAGCACCTCAATGCCGTTCATCACCGGCATTTCAATGTCAAGGGTCAGCAGATCCGGTTTGAGACTGGCGATCTTGGCAAGAGCGATCTTGCCGTTATGGGCGACACCGGCCAACTCGGCACCAGGGAGTTCCCCGATGATATCGGAAACCGTTTTGCGGTAGACAATGGTGTCGTCGACAACGAGAACGCTGATTTTTTTCGGCATTATCATCTCTCGCCGATCATTCCTCGATGCTGAGGACTTTGTCGACGTCGAGAATACCGATCAGCGTCTGTTCGGTCTTGTAGACACCGGTGAAGAAATCCCCCTGGATGCCATGCATGTTGGCCGGTGCCGGTTCGCGCCGCTCCATGTCGGCACTGACCACATCACTGATCTGCCTGACAAGCAGTCCGACGTGGCCGCTGGAGTCGTTGACGATAATATTGCGGGAATCCTGGTTGATCTCGGTCTCACCGAGGCCGATTTTTTTGCCGAGGTCGATAATGGTAACAATCTGGCCGCGCAGATTGAGAATGCCGATGACGTAGTCGGGAGCCTGCGGCACCTTGGTCATCTGGGTCAGCTTGTTGATTTCCTGTATTTTGAGGATATCCATGCCGCACAACGCGTCACCGACATAAAAAGTGGCGAGTTCTACCAGCCGTTTTGGAGAATCAGTCTTCTTCTGTGCCATAATAATCTGTTCCTGTGCTGATAATGACGGCGTGGTCTCCGGTCATGTTCGATTGTCTGTCGCGACGCGGAGTTGCTCATCGACCTCGTTTGACAATATCATGAACGGAGGCCATGAGTCGCTCCTTGTCAAGTTTGATATGATACTCGTCGACGCCGACCGACTTTCCCTTGGCAATGTCCTCTTCCCCGGCCAGCGTGGTCAGAGCAATGACCGGCAGCCCGGCGAACCGCTGGTCCGACTTGATCCGCTGGGTCAACTGAAATCCGTTCAGATTGGGCATTTCAATATCGGTCACGACGAGAGCGACATCCTGCCGATGTTCCTCGAGAAGATCCCAGGCCACCTGGCCGTCCTCGCCTTCAAGGACATGGTAGCCGGCTTCGGTGAGATATCCCTTGACCTGGTTACGGAAGAAATTGGAATCCTCGGCGATCAGGATGGTCGGCGGTTTGGTCCCGCTTGTTTCGTTGGCTTCGAACACTTCCCGGTTTTCGAACCACTCGGGATGAAGGGTTTGCGTCAGTTCGAAGACGTTCACCAGCATGGTCGTGTGACCGTTGATGATAGCCGATCCCATGATGCCGGTCTGCTGCAGTGTCGACTCGTCGATATCGGCACTGATCTCCAAGGCGTCGATCGGTCCGATGGCAAGCAGGCCGACGGCGCGGGAGGCGACATGAAAGACGACAACGAGCAGGTCTTCGTGGTCGGCCAGCGGTTTGACCATGGCCACGTCATCAACGCACATCAGGGAAAGACTGCCGTCTCGATATTGCATAACCCGTTTGCCGCCGACGATCTCAACTTCACCGCGCTTGATTTTTTCAATCCGGTCGACCTGGTTGAGCGGTACCGCAAACTGTTCGTCTTCGGCACTGCGGAAGACAAGCAGCGCCTGCCGGTCTTTTTTCGATTTGACCGCTTCTTCCGCGGCAATGGACAGTTCGGTGGCCCGATCGCTGCCGTCGACCGACGTCAGTCTCGCCATCCTGGCCAGGTTGGCGACGTCAAGGATCAATGCGATGCGACCGTCACCCATGATGGTGGCGCCGGCGTACCCTTTGCACTGTTGCAGGTGTCGTCCGAGCGGTTTGATGACGATTTCTTCCGAATCCTGCAGTTTGTCGACGATCAGCCCGTACTTGATCGCTCCGGTGGAGACGACGACGATATTGAGGGCACTGGCCGCCGAGGTGCGTCGGTCCTTGATGGACCGGTCATGCTGGCTTGTTTTGCCATTCGCGCTGTCTTCCTGCGCGTTGCTTTTGTCCTTGAACAGCGGCGATTCCTGGCTGCGCCGGTCGCTGATCAGTTGCCGGCGGTCGCGTTTGAACTCTTCTTCTTTCGGATCATAGTAGGTGCGGTCGGCGCCGATCACGTCGGAGAGGCGGATCAACGGCAACAAATTGCCTCTGAGCCGGACCACTTCGGCGGTCCCAACCCGTTCGATGCGCTCTTTGACCTGGCTGGCGGGAATACGCAACAACTCCTCGAGATTGACCTGGGGAATGGCGTATCGCTCGCCGGCGGTCATGATGATCTGGCAGGGGATGATGGCCAGGGTCAGCGGCAATTTGACGGAGATGGTGGTACCCTTGCCAATCTCGGAAATGATGTCGACATGGCCGCCGAGTTGATCAAGATTGGTCTTGACCACATCCATGCCGACACCGCGGCCGGAAACGTCGGTAACCTCTTTGGCGGTAGAAAAACCGGGCAAAAAGATCAGGTTGACTTTTTCTTTCTCAGACATCGCCTGGGTCTGCTCGAGGGTGAGCAACCCCTTGTTCACTGCACTGGCGGCAAGGGCGTCGCCATCGATGCCACGACCGTCGTCGACGATTTCGATAACGACCTGACCGGCTTCATGAAAGGCCTTGAGCTGCACGACGCCGGCCTCCGATTTGCCGGCTTTCTTGCGCTCTTCTGGAATCTCGACACCGTGATCGACGGAGTTTCTCACCAAATGCGTCAACGGATCGTTGATCGCCTCGATGATCGTTTTGTCCAGTTCGACATCCTTGCCGATAATGGTCAGGTCGATTTTCTTGCCGAGCTTTTTCGAGAGGTCTCTGACCACCCGGGGAAATTTGTTGAAGACGTTGCCGATCGGCTGCATCCGGGTCAGCATGATCGCTTCCTGCAGTTCGGAGGTAATCAGGTCGATGCGCTGGCCGACGACCTCCATATTGCGAAAGTCATCGCCGCCAATGGTCTGCAGGAGTTGATTCCGACTGAGTACCAGCTCCCCGGCCAGCGTCATCAACTGGTCGAGCAGACTGACATGGACGCGGATCGATGTCTCCACCTTGCCCTTGGCACCCCCGTTGTCCTTGGATACAGCGGTCTCCGCCGCCATTTCAGCCGGGTCGGCGACATCAACGGCGGGGTGCGGGGCGTCGATGTGATCTTCAGGTTCTTCCATGCGCTCTTCGTC
>CAZUJZ010000133.1:0-10742 GCA_964620665.1 uncultured Desulfofustis sp.
TGCCGCAGCCCCGCGGCTTCGTCATCACCACCACCGCCGGCAACCTGCTGCTGGCCCGCAACGATCTGCGCCCCCGTCTCGACGAGTTGCTCGGTGAAGTCGATATCGACGATACCCGGCGCCTGATCACCCTGTCGGCCGAGATGACGACACTCATCGAAACGGCCTCGATCCCCGAGGAAATCGGTGCCGCGGTGAACCGCCGGCTGGCGGAACTGCAGCAACAAGACGATGCCGCTCCCGGGACCTGGGCTGTACGCAGCAGCGCCGTCGGCGAAGATTCGGCGGTTTCCTTCGCCGGCCAATACACTTCGGTCCTGAACGTCACCCCGGAGGGGCTGCTCGATGCCTACAGGCGGGTCCTGGCCGGCAAGTATCGGCCCGGCGCCCTGGCCTACCGTATCCGCAGCGGTCTGGCGGACCAGGACACCCCGATGGCGGCCCTGGTCATGGAGATGATCGATGCCCGGGCCGGCGGCGTCATCTACACGCGCGACCCTGCGCCGAACGGAGCGGGCGCAGACACCGACAGCCTGACCATCTATGGCGTTCCCGGTCTCGGAGAGGCCCTCGTCGACGGCAGCGCCGAGCCGGAGGTGTACCGCTGCAGCCGTTTCCCGGATCCCCCCGGGCGTGGTGTAGCCAAAACCATCGATACGATGCCGGCAACCGGGAACGGCCCGCTGCTCGACGAGGCGACGCTCCGGCTCCTTGCCGACTGGGGCCGGCGACTGGAAGCGCTCCGAGGTGGTCCGCAGGATATCGAATGGTGCCAGGATCGCCACGGCCGCTGCCTGCTCCTCCAGTGCCGGCCGCTCAGGTCCGCCGAACCGCAAACAGACGCCGGGCAGACCGAACCGACGCCGGAGCCGGACGCGGAGCCGATCATCTCCGGCGGCACCTGCGCAGCACCCGGCGTCGGCATCGGCACGGTCATGATCAGAGACAACCCGTACGAACTCGGCGACATCCCGGCGGGTTCGATCCTCGTCCTGCCGACCCTGCCGCCCACCCTGGCCGGCATCCTCGGCCGTCTCGAAGCGGTCGTCGCCGAAGGCGGCAGCCGGGCCGGCCATTTCGCCACCATAGCCCGGGAATCCGGTCTGCCGGTGATCACCGGCCTGGCCGGGGCGATGACGGCCCTGACCGGCGCCGGCCAGATCACCGTCGACGCCGGCGCCGGACGCATCTATCACGGCGCCGTTACCACGCTTTCACTGCACTGCCCAAAACGAACCAGCCGGTTCAACTCCGCTTTGCAACAGCGCTTGAACCGGATCAACGAACTCGTCGTACCGCTTCACCTGCTCGATCCGGCCTCGCCCGACTTCTCCCCGCAGCAGTGCACCAGCATGCACGACCTGATCCGCTACGCCCATGAAAAAGCGATGACGGAGATGTTCTCACTGGTCGGACCGGGCGGCCGCGAACTGAGCGGAGCCCGCACCGTCGCTTCCGATCTGCCGCTGACGCTGTCGCTGATCGACCTGGGCGGCGGCCTGACGGCGGCGGCCGGCAGAAAACAACAACAGATCACCCCCGACCGGTTTGCCTCGCCGCTGCTGATCGCCTGCTGGCAGGGACTCACCCACCCGGACATCACCTGGCACCGGGGCCTTGCCTACCTCGACTGGGAGCAGGCGGACCGGGTCAGCGGCGGCATCATCAGCCTCAAATCACCGCTGCTCGGCAGCTATGGAGTCATCGCCCACGACTATCTGCACCTGATGCTGCGCTTCGGCTACCATTTCGCGGTCATCGACTGCCTGGCCGGCACCGACGACGAGGCCAATTACCTGGCGTTCCGCTTCAAGGGCGGCGGCGGCGACTACGAGATGCGGCTGCGCCGGGTCCGGTTGATCACCGACATCCTGACCTGGGCCGGCTTTGCTGTCCATACCCACGGCGATATGCTCGACGCCCGCTTCGATCGCCGGCCGGCCGGCGATTTCCCGCCGCGCCTGACGGTACTCGGCTTTATCCAGGGAAAATGCCAATTGCTCGACATGGCGTTGACCGGTGACGAGGCGCTGACACCGCTCCGTGATTCCCTGAAACAGTCCATTCAGGCCTTTTTCACCCCGCAGCAGACCACCAAGGATTGAAACGATGACGCAATCTGCCTACCGTGTTGACTGGCTAACCGACAACCTGGCCGTCGGCCAGGCGCCGATGTCATACGACGCGCTCGACGCGATCCGCTCCCTCGGCATCAGCGCCGTGCTCAACCTCTGTGCCGAGTTCTGCGACCTGCACTGGATCCAGGCCAAGGCCGGTTTCGAGGTCTACTACCTGCCGATCCCCGACGAAGAGGCCCCCGACCTGAGCGAGTTGGAAAAGGCCCTCGACTGGTTGGACGAGAGTCTCTATCTCGGCAAAAAGGTCCTCGTCCACTGTCGCTTCGGCATCGGTCGCACCGGCACCGTGATCAACGCCTATCTGCTGCGCAAGGGCCTGGGTCATCGCCTGGCCGGCAAGACCTTGAAAGGGTTGCGCTCCCAGCCTGCCAATTTCAATCAGTGGTGGTTCATCAGAAAATACGGCAAGAAGGAAAAACCGCTGACCATCCGCGAACCGTCGCTGGAAAGCAAGCACCTGGTCGACCTCTTCCCGTTTTTCGCCAACTACGAGCAGGTGCTCGCCCGCATCGACGAAGCCCTGCAGCGCGAACCGCCTCACCCCTCCTGCGGCCGCGACCACGACTCGTGCTGCCGGACCCCCCTCTCCCTGTCCTTCATCGAAACCGTCTACCTCAGCCACCAGGTCAACTCCACCCTGGAACGCCAGGCCCGCCTCGACCTCATCACCCGCGCCATTGAGAAAAAGGGGTCTGTCCCCTTTTTTGAGCAAAAAAGGGGACAGACCCCTTTTTCTTCGTATCGCTGTCCCCTCAGCCCGGCCGGGATCTGTCTCGTCTACGCCGGCCGGCCGGCCGCCTGCCGGCTCTCGGACCTCGAACCCGACCGGCGCCGGGATATCGAAATCTCTGTCAACGATCAACTGGAGCGGCTCTCCGGCGATATCTATTTCGCGTTCACCTCCCGCTTCCCCACCGGAACGCCGCTGTCTTTCGCCCTGACCGACGCGGTGTCCGGCCGGTATGTCCAGAGCTTGTTCCACCACCTGTTGCCCCGGGATACCGATGAACCGACAGACGACCCCGGGCACTGAGAGGGCAGCTCCCGTCTGACGTTATTTTTTTGCCGTTGTTGACCCAAGTCAAAGAATAATTACTGCGATGTGATACATTCACCGTAAAGCATGGCGAAAGCCTTCGACTATCAACAAGAGCCGGGATAACCGGCTATCACTCACGGGGATGTATCATGAAACAGATGCGGAAGATCATCGAGATCAACGAAGAATTGTGTGACGGGTGCGGACAGTGCGTCCCGGATTGCGCGGAAGGGTCCTTGCAGATCATCAACGGCAAGGCCAAGCTGGTGGCCGACAAGCTGTGTGACGGCCTCGGGGCCTGCCTTGGCTCCTGCCCGACCGGCGCCCTGCAGATCATCGAGCGGGAGGCCGACGGATTCGACGAGCAGGCCGTCGAAGAATTCCTCGCCGCCAAAGAGCGGGCCAAGACCCAGCCGCCCGAGCCGATGGCCTGCGGCTGCGCGTCAACCCATATCCAGAGCTTCCAGCCGGCGGCCTCGCCCTGCCAGTCGGCCAACCTGCCGAAAAGCATGCCGACCGCCGCACTGAGCGACTCGCAGCTGAGTCACTGGCCGGTCCAGATTCGCCTCGTGCCGCCGCACGCCCCGTTCCTGAAAGGGGCCGACCTGTTGATCGCGGCCGACTGCACGGCGGTCTCGGCACCGAATTTTCAGCAGGACTACCTGGCCGGCAAAGTGGTGCTGATGGGCTGCCCGAAATTCGACGACGCCGAATCATACATCGAGCGCTTCACCGAAATCATCGACACCTGCGGCCTGAAACGCATCACCATCCTGATCATGGAAGTACCCTGCTGCTCGGCGATGAACGTCATCGTCAAGCGGGCCCTGGAACGAGCCTCGGTCTCGGTACCGGTGGAACAGATCACCATCTCCACCCGCGGCCAGGAACTGCAACGGGTAACCTGGTAACAAAAAAAGAAAAAAAAAGGGGTCTGTCCCCTTTAAAATGGGGACAGACCCCTTTTTTTTCGCATCATTTTTCCGGCCAGGTGATGATCAACCGGCCGTCCACTTCGACTACCTCGGCGCCGATGGAGACGAAGAGGTGGAAGAGCGGGCGGCCGAAATAGAAGAGTTCTTCGCCGAGGGTCAGGTCGAAATCCTCGACGACCCGGGTGCGATAGGCAATCTCCTCGTTGACCAGCCGTTCGAGTTCGGCCGCCCGGTCGCCGGGACCGTGCTCCAGCAGGTCCTGGATGTCGGGACAGGGGAAGAGGCGTTCGTGTTCCAGCACAAAGGGACGCATCGGGTCATCGGCGGTGAGCAGGTCGAGCCGGCCGATGGTATCGGTTTCCATCAGCTCCTCGATCTCGGCGGTATCCCAGCAGCGCAGCGCCTTACAGGCCTGCGGCCGCATCTCGTAGATGGAGCAGCCCTTCTGCTCGGGATCGAAGTAAAAGCAGCTCCACTCCCGGCCGACTCCGCTGATCTTCACCAGTTCGCCGCGAACCGGCTGGAGGGTATCGGACAGCGGGTTGTGCGCCAACTCCCCGGTTCTGATGGTGATCAGCTGGGCCGTCGGCAGGTGGCCGTCCAGGACCAGGTGCCGATCTTCCGAGTGCAACGCCGGTCCGCCGTTGACACAGCAGGTTCCGCAGTGTTGACACTGCTGTTGTTGTTCGTGCATAACCGTCACCTCTCTCGCTTGCTCCGCCGGTGTCAGCGGTTCCTCGATGCCGCTAAAAATCCATCACAAAACTATAAACGCCGTCTTCGATGGTGCTCGTCACATTGAGACCCGAATGGTTGAAAATCGCCTGCATCCGGTTGTTGTTGCGCAGCACCTCGGCGGTAAACCCGGAGATGCCGTTGGCCTTGGCAATGGTCACCAAGTGCCGGAAGACGAAGGTGCCCAAGCCCCGGTTCTGCCACTTGTCGCGCACGACAAACGCCACCTCGGCCCGGTTGCTCCGCTCGTCGAGATAATAGCGGCCGACGGCGATGATCTCATCACCATAGGCCTCCGGCAGCACCCCGACGATGGCGACGTCCTTGCGGTGATCGATGTAGACGAAATTCTGGATCTGCCGCTGCCCGAACCGCTCCTGGTGACTCATGAACCGGTAGTAGATGGTCTCCCGCGACAGATCGTAGAGCAGATCGCGCATGCGCGGCTCATCGGTCGGATGGATCGGCCGGAAGTTGATTTCGGTGCCGTCCTTGAGCAGGTACTTGGTCTTCATGAAGCTCTGCGAGGCGACGACGAACTTGCCTTCGATGTCGGCAAACTCCTCGCGGATGTATTTGGCCTCGATGGCCTCCTTGAGCAATTGCGCCCGGACGTCGGGATGGGCGATGGAGATCAGGGCCAGCGTCCGGTCCTGGACCGACTTGCCACGCAGGTAGGCGCTGCCGTATTCGGTCACCACGTAATGCACCGTACCGCGGGAGATGACCACCCCGGAACCGGGACTGAGCCGGGAAACGATGCGCGAGGTGCCCTCGATATCGGTGGACGGCATCACGACGATCGGCCGGCCGCCGCTGGATCGGGCCGCACCGCGATTGAAGTCGACCTGGCCGCCGATCCCCGAATAGAATTTCCCCCCTTCCGAATCGGAACTGACCTGCCCGGTCAGATCGATCTGCAGGGCCATGTTGATGGTGACCATATTGTTGTGCTTGCCGATCACGTTGGCATCGTTGACGTACTGGGTCGGGCGAAAGGAAAAGAGCGGGTTGTCGTCGATGTAGTCGTATAACGCCCGGCTGCCCATGCAGAAACTGCCGATCACCTTGCCCCGGTCCACGGTCTTGCGCTTACCGGTCACCGCCCCGGCCTCGATCAATTCCATGATCTCGTCGGAGATCAATTCGGTATGGATGCCAAGATCCACCCTGTCCTTCAGGTAGGGCGCCACCGCCAGCGGCAGTCGCCCGTAACCGGGCACCTTGCCGAGGCCGAACTCGATGGTCGCGCCGTCGGGCACCAGGGCGGCCACCAATTGGGCGATCTTGTCGGTCACCTCGGGAATCGGCTCGTGCGTACGCTCGATCAGCGGCACGTCGACCGGTACCAGGATATCGAGGTCGTAGACGTCGATCAGGCTGTCGCCCCGGGTCCACGGCATCTGCGGGTTGACCTGGGCGATGACCAGCGAGGCGTTCTCGGCGGCGCTCTTGACGATATCCACCGAGATGCCCAGGCTCATCTTGCCCCGGGTATCCGGCGGCGAAACCTGGATCAGGGCCACGTCCAGCGGCATCTGTCCGGAATTGAGCAGGGCCGGGATATCATACATCAGGATCGGCGTGTAGTCGCCCCGCCCCTCCTGATAGAGCCTGCGGACGTTGCCGCCGATAAAAAACGAATTGACCTTGAAGGTGTCGGCGTACTGGCGGTCGGTGTACGGCGCCTCTCCCTTGGTGAGCAATTCGACGATCTCGACGTCGGCCAGGTTTTTTGCGTTCTTGACAAGCGCTTCGACGAGGACCACCGGCTCGCCGCAGCCGGTCCCGAGAAAGACGCGATTGCCTGATTTTACATGGGACAACGCCTTGTTCGGCGTCATGATCATGTCCTGGTACTTGTCCTGCCAGGCGGCATCGTATTCAACCATGGGTACCCTGTTGTGGAGCGCTGCTCAGCGGAGCGTGGTGAGATTCATATGCACATCGGCAACGATCGGTTCGGTACCGATATCGCCGACGATGAACGGGTTGATATCCAGTTCGGTAATCTGCGGAAAGTCCGTGGTCAGCTGGCTGATCCGCTGCAGGCCGACGGCGATGGCGTTGACATCCACGCCCTGCTGGCCGCGCCGCCCCTCGAGCATCGCATAGGAGCGGGTCGACATCAGCATCTGTACCGCTTCCGCCTCGGTGATCGGCGCCAGGTGGAAGGCGACGTCCTTGAGCACCTCGACGAAGATGCCGCCGAGACCGAACATCAACATCGGCCCGAACTGCGGATCCCGGTTCATACCGAGGATCACCTCGAGTCCGCGGGGAATCATCTGCTCCACGTAGATCCCGTCGATCCGCGCGTCCGGGGCCCGCTTGCGGATCTTCAGCATCATCAGATCGTAGGCGTCCTCGATCGCTTCAGCGTTGTTCAGGTCGAGCTGGATACCGCCCATATCGCTCTTGTGAATGATATTGGGCGAGACGATTTTCAGCGCCACCGGATAGCCGATGCGCTCGGCGATCTCCACCGCCTCTTCCTGGCTGATGGCCATGGCGCCGTGCGGAATCTTGAAGCCGTAGGCGCTGAGAATATCCTTACCCTTGACCTCGCCGACCATCAGCCGGTTGGTGCGCAGCCGGCGGGTGATGATCCGCTCGACCCGGCGGCGGTTCACCCGGAAATGGGTGATCTGCCGCGGCGGCCGGTTCTTCCACAGGCTGTAGTGATGCATCGCCCTCAGGGCCGCCACCGCCCGTTCCGGCGAACCGTAATGGGGCAGACCGGCGGCACAGAGATGTTTGCGCCCCGGCAGCACATCTTCGCCGCCCATGAAGGAGGCGACCACCGGCTTCGAGCCGTCGATCGCCGAGGCGATGGCCAGCGCCGTTTCGGCGGGCTGGGTCATGGTCTGCGGCGTCATGATCACCAGGATCGCATCGACCGAAGAATCCTGCTGGGCCGCCTCGATGGCCGCGGCATACCGCTCCGGCACCGCATCGCCGAGCACGTCGATGGGATTGGCGATGGATGACTCGCGCGGCAGCTTCTCGCGCAGGAAGGTGATGGTCCGGTTCTCCAGGATGGCCACCTGCAGGCCCGCTTTTTCCACCGCATCGGCGGCAATCGTGCCCGGCCCGCCGGCATTGGTGATGATCATCACCCGATTGCCCTTCGGCAGCGGCTGCAGGGCCAGGGCGGCGGCATAGTCGAACAGCGCTTCAAAGGAGTCGGCCCGCACCACGCCGGATCGCTTGAACGCGGCACCGTACGCGGAGTCCGCGCTGGCCAGCACGCCGGTATGCGAAGCCGCCGCCTTGCGGCCGGTGGCGGTGGTGCCGGCCTTGAGGATGATCACCGGCTTGACCGACGCCGCCTCTTCGGCGGCCTTGACGAAGGCGTCGCCGGCGCTGATGTCCTCGAGATAGCCGATGACCACCTTGGTTTTCTCGTCCTTGGCCAGCCAGGACAGCAGATCGATCTCGTTGATATCGGCCTTGTTGCCGATGCTGATCATCTTGGCCACCCCGAGATGGCGGGAACTGCACAGATCGAGCATGGCCGCGCAGACGGCGCCGGACTGGGAAAAGATGGAGATCGATCCGGCTTCCGGATAACGGCCGATAAAGCTGGTGTTGAGCGCTGCGTCGGTATTGATGATACCCATGCAGTTCGGGCCGAGCAGCCGCACCGCGCGGCGCCGGCAGACGTCGACCATCTTCTTCTCGATCTCGAAACCCTCCGGTCCCATTTCCTTGAAACCGGAGGTGATGACCACCACCCCCTTGGCGCCCGCTTCGATGGACTGCTTTACGGCAGCCAGCACCTTGTCTTTCGGCACGACGATGACGGACAGGTCGACCTCCCGGCCGACGGCCTGCAGATCGGGATAACAGGGCCGGCCGAGCAGTTCGTCGGCCCCGGGGTTGATCGGGAAGATATCACCGGGAAATCCGGCATTGATCAGATTGGCCAGCAGATCGTGACCGACCTTGCCGGGGGTGCGGGAAGCCCCGATCACCGCAACAGATCGAGGGACAAAAAAAACATCGAGGCTCATCCGGTCGACTCCGGTTAACGAAAGAGTGATTCGCGGCTGTTCCAGGCCGCCGTGAGACAGGAGCGTTTCCGTTCAAGATCAAGGCGGGCGACCTTGAGCGGAAATGCCATGTTTCAACGTGGCCTAGGGCTTGAGCAGCGTAAAGCCGCTTTCCTGCAGCAACTTGTGAACATTGCTCACCTTATAGGTGTTGACCCGCATGTAGATCCGATCGAAACCGCTCTGCTGGGCAATTTTTATCAGGCGGGTACACTGCACATCGTTGTCCTCGAGCAGGGAGGCGATACGGCTGAGGCTTCTCGTGGTCTTCCCTTCGTCGAGCACCGCGATCAACGATGATCCTTTCTCCGCGGCGCCGAACAGTTTTTTGTAGGCGGCGGTCAGATCGCGCATCGAAAAGATGCCGATAACGATGTCATCGTCGGTCACCACCGGCAGGGCGCCGACCTTGTCCCGATCGAAAACCAGCAGCGCGTCATCGAGCGTTGCATCGATACCGATGCAGGAACAATTGGCGGTCATGATCGCACTGACCGGGGTTTTCTCGACGGTCTGGAAAATCTTCTCGCGCTGCTCGTCATCGATCACCGTGGATGGGTAGGCAAGTCGCAGGTCACGGTCCGAGACCATGCCGATCAGCTTCTGGTCAGCATCGACCACCGGCAGGTGTCGAAAATGGTGGTCATCGAGCAATTGCCGAGCCTTGGTCAGCGTAATGTCCGCGGTGATCGTCACAGGGTCGGTGGTCATGTAGTCAGCGATAAACATAAGATCTCCAGCTTCGTTTGTTAGCAGCACCGATGGACTGTTGTCCCGCATGCACCGGCACCATCGAGCAGGCCCCGCAGGTAGGCTTCTACCGAAGGACCGAGGGCCGATAATTCATACCCTCCCTCGAGAATCGACAACACCTTGCCCCCGGTATACAACTCGCCCCACCGATGAATGATCCCGCCGAGGATACCATAGACCTCGGTGGAAAACTGCAACCCCGACATATCGTCGAGGTGATGGCCGTCAAAGCCGGCCGCAACGATGATCGCATCCGGTTTCCAGGCAACGATCCTCGGTTCGATCTTGCGTACGAACAGATCCAACAGGGCCGCATCGCCGGCGCCCGGCACAAGCGGCAGGTTGACAATCGTGCCGCGCCCCTCGTCGAAACCGACTTCGTCACTATAGCCGGTTCCAGGATAACTGAAACTCGGATGCTCGTGCACACTTATATAATACGATCCGGCCTCGCGTTCAAAGGCTGATTGAATTCCATTACCATGGTGAGCGTCAAAATCAAGGATCAAGATGCGTTGCCGGCCATAGCTCCGCTGCCAGTGCCGGGCCGCAATCACGCAATTGTTGAGAAAGCAGAAACCAAACGGCCGGATCGCTTCCGCGTGATGACCGGGCGGCCGGACCATACAGAAGACCTGCCGGGCGCCGCCGCTCTCGAGCAGATCGACCCCGGCGACGCCGGCCCCGGCAGAGTGGCAGGCGACCCGATAACTCTCGTAGCAGACCTGGTTGTCACTGTGATCGACGTGCGACCGTCCGGACAGCACCACCTCTTCCAGCCGAAACAGCCACTCTTCCCGGTGGGCCAGCAGCAGCTGCTCCCGGGTGGCCGGCAACGGCGCGATGAAATCGAGCCGCGGCAGGATCGGACTGGCCACCAGGGCATCCATGATCACCTCCAGACGCACCGGATTCTCCGGATGTCCGAACCCGCCGGTATCATGATCGAAATATGCGGAGTCGGTGATAATCGTGACTCCCCCGTGTCCAGCCATCCTGCTCCTGCTTCTGCTGCATGCCGACCCGCCGAAGGGCTCTGGCGGGCCGAATTCGTATCGGTATCGTGTCGGACCGGACCCCTGGCGGC
>CAZUJZ010000134.1:0-6506 GCA_964620665.1 uncultured Desulfofustis sp.
CATCGATCGCTTTGGTTTGCAGTAGCGTGAAAACCTCGGAAAACGGCTTTTTCAGGGGCATGGCGCCAAGTGCTTCAAACTGGGCGGCCAGGACGTTGGAAGCCTGGATCCTGAATTTGAGTCCCCGGGCATCTTCGGGTACCCGCAGCGGTTTGTGGGCGGAAATCTGCTTCAGACCGTTGTGGATGTAACCAAGACCGATCAGCCCTTTGCCCTCCATGGACATCAGCAGGTCATTACCGATATCGCTCTGTTGGAAACGCTCGGCGGCGGCCATATCGGTGAACAGAAACGGCAGGTCGAACACCTGCAGCGATTTGGTGTAACGATCAAACTTGGAAAGACTCGGAGCTGCCAGTTGCACATCACCTAAGGCCATGGCCTCCAATACCGTGTCGTCACCGAAAAGCTGCGAGTTCGGGAAAACTTCGACAACGACCTTGTCACCCATGCGCTCGGCGACCAAATCTCGAAACTTGTTGGCTGCCTGGCCTTTCGGGGTGTTCTCGGCAACAACGTGGGCGAACTTGATGGTAATCGGTGCAGCAACTGCAGTGCCGATTGCCAGCATACTTGATACCGCCGTAATGGCAAGAATCTGTGTAACCTTTCGCAACATGACAACTCCTCCTCATTGTGTTGGTTTGTCCCTTGGCCACAGTAATCCTGAACCATTAATGCCGGCCAGGCTGTGCGGCACGACGAATCGAATATCGTCGGGTGCGGGGTAACAACTGAAAGCTTGCAAAGAACAGTCCAAGCAAAGACAAAAAAAATAATCTCTGATAAATGGAGGGTATAAGCGTAAAGTAACGAATTGTTTCGGCACGGCAATTGGTGGGTTTCCGCCAATTGCCCATTGTCCAGCCGGGGAAATCCGCTCACTTTTTCCCGCTCTTCGTCCTTGACGGTATCGAGAGACGGCACAGCAAGATGATCAGCCGTCAATCTTTGAAATCGCTTTTATCAAGACCGTATTTACGCATTTTGTCTGACAGGGTTTTTCGCGGAATGGACAGGGCGTCCATGGCCTTTTTGATCGATCCGTTGCTGGCAGCAAGCGCCTGTTCGATCAGGCTGCGTTCGAACCGCTCGACCTGTTCGGCCAGGCTGCGGGCTTCGGCGTGGACGGAACCGCTCATCAATCGATCGATACGCCAGTCGTTCTGCGCCCCGAGCAGGACATAGCGCTCGGCCACATTGCGCAGTTCACGGACGTTGCCCGGCCAGGAATAGGCCATCAGCGCGTTCATCTGACTGTTGTCCGGCAAAGGAGCCTCCTGCTGATAACGGTGGGCGGCGACGAGGACAAAATGACGGAAAAGGAGCGGAATGTCTTCGCGGCGTTCGCGAAGCGGCGGCAGACGCAATTGCACGACACTGAGGCGATAATAGAGGTCTTCGCGAAACGTTCCCTGACCGGCCAGCTGCTTGAGATCCGATTTCGCCGCGGCAACCACCCGCAGATCGAGCAGGATCGGCTTGTTCGACCCGAGTCGCTCGACCGTGCGCTCCTGCAGGGTCCGCAACAGATGCACCTGCACCCGCGGAGACATCGATTCGATTTCATCAAGCAACAGCGTGCCGCCGTTGGCATATTCGAATTTTCCGATCCGCAATTCCCGGGCATCGGTGAACGCCCCGGCCTCATGACCAAACAATTCGCTCTCGATCAACGAATCGCTGACTGCCCCACAGTTCACCGCCACGAAATGCCTCGCTTGCCGGCGGCTCTGCTCGTGCAGCGAGCGGGCCACCAGTTCTTTGCCGGTCCCGGTCTCGCCGGTGATCAGCACGTCGGCCCCGGTATCGGCGATCTGGGCGATGGTGGCACGCAATGCCTCCATCTGCACAGTCCGACCGATTATCCTCGGCCCAAGCGCTTCCTGGGCTTCCAGTTCCCGGCGCAACGTTCTGTTTTCCAGGGTCAGGGCCCGTTTCTCAAGGGCCCGTTGGACCGTTTTAACGAGTCGTTCCGAAGAGTAGGGCTTTTCGATAAAATCATAGGCACCATCCCGCATCGCCTGGACGGCGGTTGAGATATCGCCATGCCCGGTAATCAATATGACCGGCAGGTCGCGGTCAATTTCCCGTACCATCGCCATGAAGGCCAGGCCGTCCATCTTCGGCAACCTGATGTCGCAGACAATAACGCCCGGCCAGTGGCCATCGATTGACGGCAGGGCCGATTCCGCCGTTTCATGGCAGACCACTTCCATATCGGCCAGCTCCAGGGTCTGGGTATTGGCCTGTCGAATATGCTTCTCATCGTCGATAAAAAGGACTTTATTACTCGTCTTCATCCTGGTGCTCCGCTATGAGCAGGGAAATGACAAACCGAGCCCCGGACTCCGCCGGCTCAAGCTGGATGGTACCACCCATTTCCTTGAGAATACGTTTGCTGATCGTCAATCCCAGCCCGAGTCCCTGCCCCGGTTGTTTGGTCGTGAAAAACGGGTCGAAAATCTCTCTGATATGATCCCCGGCTATGCCGGGACCGCTGTCGTGAACAATGATGTTCGCTCGGCCCTCTTCGATAATCAGGGCATCGATGGTGATTGTTTTCTCCCGGCATGATTCAACGGCCTGCATCGCATTGTTCAAGACGTTGACCAGCACCTGCTGGAGCAGCACCTGATTGGCGGAAACCTGCAGGTTCTCCGGCTGAATCCGGACGCCCACGGCGATCACGTTTTTCTTGATACCGGAGGCCATGATCTCCAGGGCACCGTCGATGACTCCGTGCAGCGGCACGATTTCCAGCCGGCCGCTGCTCTTGCGGGAAAACTCTTTCAGCTGGATGCCGATCTGGGCCATACGGTCGGTGAGTTCGCTGATCTGGCTCATATTCCAGACCGCTTCGAGTTCTCTGCCTTTCTCCAGAAATTGCCGGGCATTATCGGCATAGCTACGGATAGCGGCAAGGGGTTGATTCAATTCGTGATTAATCCCCGCCGACAATTGTCCCAGGGTGGCCATCTTGGCGGCGTGCACCAACTCCGATCGGGTTCGCCGCAATGCCTCTTCGGTACTTTTCCTCTCCTGGATCTCACTGAGCAGCTTACGGTTTGCCTCGACCAGTTCGGCGGTCCGTTCCTGGACTCTGGTTTCCAGGTGTTCGTTGGCCTCTTGCAGGGCCTGGCGGCTCCGGTCTTCGAATCGCTTGATCTCGGCCAAGCGTCGCCGCCGCTGGGCGATCACCGTCAACAGCAGGTAGGAAATGATGATCGCCGCACCCATCAGCACATTGGTGGCGATAATCCGCTTTCTCAGCGGGCGGATATCGGACAGGATATGGACATTCCAGCCGGCCTCGTCCATCATCCTGACCTGCTGCAGCACCGTTGCCGAGGCATCGTCCCCCTGTTCGTCTAGGGTGATCACTTTGCCGAACGGATAATCCTGGATCCGGCGCATCGCGATCGGCTGAATATCGGCATCCGGATACCGTCTGCTCTTTTTGACCAGGGCCAGCGTTCTCGGCGAGATGTCGCCGATGGTTCGAAACCGCCAGTCGGGCCGGGTAGTCAAAAAGATAATATCCTCGGGATCGGTGACGAGAAACATCGCATCGTGATAGCCCCAGCTCTTTTCGACGGAGTCGATATCGATCTTGACGACCACCGCCCCGAGAATCTCGCGCTCCAAGCGCACCGGGTAGGCGAAATAATAACCGCGTTTGATCGATGTCGTGCCGAGGGCGAAATACCGGCCGAGCTGTCCTTTCATAGCCTGCTGAAAGTAGGGGCGGTAACTGAAATTACGGCCGACGAAGGGCCGCTCGTCCTGCCAGTTGCTGGCGGCAATGGTCAGGCCGTCCTTGTTCATCAAATAGGTGTCGGAGGCGTTGCTGATACCGTTGACCGTCTGCAGGTAGCGATTGAACGCCTCGATCCGCTCCCGCCCCCCCGGATTGATCAGAAAGCCGACCAGATTCTTGTCGCGCGCGAGCAGTTCCGGGAGGCTTTCATATTTTCCCAGCACCCCGCGAAGGTAGAGAACGAACAGGTCGAGTTGGACGGAACTTTCCTCGGCGAGCTCCTCGAGCCCTTTTTTATAGGTTGCGGTCGATACACCGAACAAGACCAGTACCATCACGGCCAGCGTGGTAATCCAACCGCTGACCGAGCGGATCGCAAGAAACTTGACTCCGTTCATGGTTACGTCCGCTCTTCCTCTTCTCGAATTTTTTCGAACCTAACCTGCCCGTCCGTGTATCGGCACTATCCCGCAGTGCTCTTTCTCGTTGACATCGACCATGGACAATGGTAGCTCTCCCTTAGTGTTGATTGTTTTCAATATGTTAGCAAAGAGGTTTCGATGTCTGCCCGATTTTGGGTGATCATAGCAGCTATGCTGATTGCCGTTTCATGTTGGGGTTGTGCCGCCAATACCGAGAGGTATCTGCCGGTATACACCAGCACACCCCGGATCAGCACCCTCGGTTTTTCGGTCCTCCCCCCGCCGGGCCGGGGCTGGTATGAGCGAGTCAATCGGGACAGCCTCTTTTATTTCAAAAAGATGGATTCCGATACCTACTCGATCGCAAGCCGCGCCACGGAATTACATTTTAGCCGGCAATTTCCAGAAATACATGATTTTCTTGCCCATGTAAAAACGAGAAAGCTGATCAGCGTTGATCCGTCCCTGATCCGCAATGTCCGCCTCTCCTTTGACATCAGTGAAAAATCAACAAGATGCATTCGCTATCGGCAACGCTATGAGGACCACCGCTCCGAAGGACCGTCCGGGCTCTCACCACAGCCCTATACCATTGTTTCCAATACCGGTTTGATCTGCGTCCATCCCGACAACGATCGCCTCGGCATCGACCTGTTTTATCAGGAACGGCAGGCTTCGGGCGTGACAACACAATCCTTCGCCAACGAAGGAGAATCTTTTTTGGCCAGTCTCTCCTTTCTTTCTCTTACGGCACAACGCTGACGAAGATTCCCCCCCTCCCCCTCTCAACGACAATCGATTCCCCCCGCGGCCAGTGCCTCTTTGACCTGTCCGATACTGATCTCGCGGCGATGGAAGATACCGGCAGCCAGGGCCGCTTCCGCCCCGGTCCAAGTAAATACCTCGACAAAATGCTCGGTGCTGCCGGCACCGCTCGAGGCAATAACCGGTATCTGCACCTGCTCTTTGACGTGGTTGATCAACTCCAGATCAAAACCGCTGTTGGTACCGTCACGGTCGATACAATTGAGCAGGATCTCCCCGGCACCGAGCCGCTCGCAGGCGGTGACCAATTGAACGACATCGACATCCCGACCCTCCCTCCCCCCTCTCACGGTACACTGATACCAGCAATACCGCTCACCACCGGGGCCGGGCAAAGATGTTTGGAGCACCCGATGCTTCGTTTGTTCCGGGTCGGAAACATAGACCCGGCGGGGATCAACCGAAATCACCACCGCCTGGGCGCCGTAGACCGCCGAAATCTGTTCGATGGCGCTCATGCCGGTTGCCTGACCGCTCTCCAGAAACGCCTCGACGGTGTAAACCGCGTCACTGCCGATCGAGATTTTATCGGCCCCTGAACGAAAATACTCGGAGGCGACATCGAGGGCGGAGTGAAATACCCCGCTTGAGTCGGTGAAGGCGCGGATGCCACCACCGATGGTCAGCGGGACGAAGACCTGCTCGGACGTCCGCCGCAGCACCTCGAGCATCGGCTGGTCGGCCAGCGGAAAATCCCTGAAACCGGTGATGTTGAGAAAGGTGATTTCATCGGCGCCCTCTTCGTAATAGCGCCGGGCGAGTTCCACCGGTTTGCCGAGATTACGAACTTCACCGTCCGCTCGTACGTCGTATTGATCACCCTTGGTTACCACCAGGTCACCACGGTCGTTGCTGCGCACGTCAAGACAGGCGATGACCCGCTTGGCCAACTGCGTCTTGTCGGCGGCGACCACGGTCTTGTCCGGTCGTACGGTGATCGACTCATTCTTGAGAAACTGGTGCAGGATGCCAAGTCCCGCCGCACCGCTTTTTTCCGGGTGAAATTGAAAAGCGGCGACATTGCCACGGCAGATGCCGGAAACAAACGATTGCCCGTAATCGGTCGTACTCAAGAGCCAGTGCTTGTCCACATCCTCTACCCGGGCATGATAGGAGTGGACGAAATAGAGCTTTTCCCCCCGGTAGTCGTCAAACAGTGAGCACTGTCGGTGCAGCCGGATGCCGTTCCAGCCGATCTGCGGAACGGTCAGCAGGGGGTCGGCGAACCGCTGAACCGTTCCGGAGAGGACCCCGAGACCGCCCACTCCCGGCGACTCCGTGCTCGCCTCAAACATCGCCTGCAACGCAACGCAGATACCAAGAAACGGCTTGTCGGCGGCGATTCTTTGTTTCAGCGGTTCGGCATAGCCCGTTTCAACAAGCCTGTTCATTACCGAGCCGAAGCTGCCGACGCCGGGAAATATCAGTTTTTCGGCCAGAAGAATATCCTCCGGCTCGGCGACGTCACGTATCTCGCAGCCAAGCCGTTGTACCGCATT
>CAZUJZ010000134.1:6606-10602 GCA_964620665.1 uncultured Desulfofustis sp.
CGGATCGATAACGGTATAATAGGCTCCATGGGCGCAGGATCGACAGACGACACGCCCGTCGATCCGCTCTTCTCTACCGTCCTGAACCCAGTCACCGCATTGTTGACAGCACACCCGGCGCATCGGCCGGCCCGGCAGGTCGGTCTCGGCTATCGGCAACCGTACCCGTTGCACGGTAAACAGCACTTCATCGTCCATCTCCCGATAAGCAGCCAGTTGCCGTTGATACCTGTCGAGAATATCAGGACGATAGCGGTCGGCCAGCTCCCGCGCCTGCGCACGGGCGGTGATCCGCACCGCTTTTGCAGTGTCGAGGTTGACAAAGGTTGCCGCCATGATACCGAGATCGACCCAGCGCAATGACCGCTTACCGAGGCTGCAGCCGGTAACGGACTGAATCGCATCGGTGGCGCACCGATCGATCTCGACCACCACATAGAGTTTTTTGCGGTCGGCCCCTTTCGGCTCGCGGATGCCGATCAGCTCAAGCCCGAGCATGCTCATGCGTACGCCGATCAGCTGCCCGGCGCAGAGATGGCCATGCAGCGCGACCGATTCGGCAAGCAATGCCTCGAAACGGCTTTCCTTCCGGTTACTGACATCGGCCCTCCCGGCATTCATCGGATTCCTCCGTCAGGCCGGCCGCCATGACTGAATTCCGGGTCATAGAGCCGGGACCGGACGGATGGCTGGCTGCTGGAAAAAACCTCACCGACGCAGATCATCGCGGTTTTGCCAATCCCCGCCGCCTGCACCTTCGCACCGATGTCGGCAAGGGTCCCGGTAACCACGCGCTGGTCGGGCCAGCTGGCCTTCATCACCACCGCCACCGGGGTTGTGTGTGAGTAGCCGCCGGCCAACAGATCGGCAACAACCCCTTCGATCATCCCGACCGACAGAAAGATCATCATTGTCGAGCCCGATGCGGCAAGCCGTGTCAGAGATTCACGCTCCGGCACCGGGGTGCGCCCTTCCCGTCTGGTGATAATAACACTCTGGGTCACCTCCGGCAGCGTCAGCTCGACACCGAGCGCGGCAGCGGCCGCAAACGCCGAGCTGACACCCGGAACCACCTCGTAGACAATGCCCCGTTGTTTAAGCCGGGCCATCTGCTCTCCGATCGCGCCGTAGAGCGCCGGATCTCCGGTATGAACCCGGGCCACGGTGCCGCCCTGTTCGACTACCGCGGCCATGATCTCAATTATCTCGTCGAGATGCAGTGCGGCGGAGTCGTGAAGCGGGACGCGACAGCCGGAAAACAACGCCGGGTTCACGAGACTGCCGGCATAAATGATGCAGTCGGCCGTATCGATAAGCCGGCGGCCGCGTACCGTGATCAAGTCGACCGCACCCGGCCCGGCGCCGATGAAATAGACTTTTCCGGCCGTTCTCGATTGTCGCTCAGTCATCGTTTCGTTCAGCCCTGATGATATCAATGGGATTCAACCTGGTTTCGTCACCGGCTGCTCCTGCAAACCGGCTGACCGAGACCCGGCTCACCGCCACCCGGAAACCGGCATCGAGCAGCAGTCGCGGGGCCTGCGTCCGTGTCCGGTCGCAAACGGCAGTCAACACGATTATCGTCGATCTGGCAATCGTGTTACAAAGAAAGTCTACGATCGCCGGCAGATTGCCGCCGGAACCGCCGATGAACACCCGGTCCGGCAACGGCAGCCCGGCAAGGGCCGACGGCGCCGTGCCCGGCACGACGATCAGGTTCCAGCAGTGGAATCGCTCTCGATTCGTTCTGATATTGACACATTGCTCATCATCTTTTTCCACTGCATAGACCGTCACTTCGGGGCAGAGCCGGGACGCCTCGATGCCGACCGAACCGGATCCGGCGCCGACATCCCATAACACCCCGCGCCGCGGCAGGGCAAGCGCGTGCAGCACGGCCGCCCGAACCTCATTTTTGGTGATCAGGCCACGACTGTGCGCCACGTCTTGTTCTGTCAGGCCAAAACACGGGCCGTCATCTGCTGGCCGTGCTGCCGTATTACGCAGGATCAGACAATTGGGTTCGTGGAAAATCTCGTCGACCAACTCGCTCGGATCCCCTTCCCGCAATCGTTCCCGTGAGGTCGCCAGACATTCACCGACAAAGAGGCGATAACGGCCGGCCTCCTCTTTGCCGAAACGGTCGATGAGAAAGCGGGCGATAACGTTCGGTGAGTTGATGCGATCGGTGAACAGAAACAGTTTTTCCGCCTGCAGTTTTTGTTCGAGCACATGCAGTGGACGGCCATGCAGACTGAGAAACTGCGCGTCATCCCAGGGGATGCCGAAGCGGGCAAAGCAGAGCTGCATGGTTGACAGTGACGGCTCGAAGCTGATTTCCCGGTCGCCCACAGTCTCTTTGAGCAGGCGGCCAAAGCCGAAAAACAATGGATCACCGGTAACCGCGATGACCAGCGGACCGTCGCCCGGGTGTGCCCGCAGCTCGCTCAGACAGCGTTGCAGCGGGGTAATCGACAACCAGGGAACGCCGGCGGCCAACGGCACCTGCGAGATGATGGTGTCGCGCAGTGCGGCGGAACAGACGAGCAGCGATGCCGGCGCAGTCACCTGCTGTTTCAGTGTGTCGGGAAGCAGGTCCCCCACCATGCCGATAACGTGGATCGTCGCCATTGACTGTTGCCCCCTTTTACCTACGCTCGATGCACGATGCTGCCGTTACTGCCGACCAGATAAAGACTCACCGGCACACCGCAGCGTTGTTCGTACTGTTGTTGAGCCAGACGGCAGATCAAGTCGATGACCGCCACCTCCCGACGCAGCATGAGAATTTCCAGCACCTCTCTGGCCGTGTGGGCCTGACCGATGGCCTGCAGGGTCGCGGCCGCCACGCCGTGCTGCAGGAAAAACCGGCGAATCGCCGCCACCTCCAGCATGCCGTGCCGCACGTGGGTCTGCGTGATACCCATGGCCCCTTTGAGCATTTTCGCCCACATGGCCGCCATGTGAACCCGGCGAAACGATCGTTTCCGCACTTCCTGCAGGGAGAAGTCGAGGTAATCGCCCATCATCACCAGGGCCTCTTCCGCCACGCCGATCAGGGTTTCCACCGCCCGTTCCGACGTTCTCCCGGTCGAGAGAACGATTTCCTTGATACCGGCTGCCTCCGCAACATCCATGGACGCGGCGATGGTTGCCGTCCAGGCCTCGGCGGAAATCGGTCGAACGATACCGGTGGTCCCGAGGATAGAGATGCCACCGACGATCCCAAGCCGTCGATTCAACGTCTTGCGGGCCAGCAGCTCACCATCGGGTACTTCGATGCACACCTCGAAGTGTTCAGCAGGTCCGGTCGAACCGATGGAGGCGAGCACCTCGCCGACTGCGGCGCGAATCATCAGCAGCGGTACCGGGTTGATGGCAGGCTGGCCGACCGGTACCGCCAAGCCCGGTTTGGTGACCCGGCCGACGCCCCGGCCGCCGATGATGTGGATCTGCTCTTCACCGGCGGCGACCGTCTCCGGAAGAGGGCGCACCCAGGCGACAATTTCGGCACGGTTGGTAACGTCAGGGTCATCGCCGGCGTCCTTGATAATCGCCGCACCGGCGCGATCATCTGTCAATCTGCTCCACAAAACCGGAAAGCTGACCCGGGATCCGTCTGGAAACGGTATCTCGACCGTCTCCGGCTGCCGACCGCACACCAGTGTCTCGACGGCAGCTTTGGCTGCTGCCGCTGCACAGGCACCGGTGGTAAATCCTGAACGAAGGCGCTTTTTCATAAAAGAAAAAGCCGCTTCCCAAAGGGAGCGGCTTTTTACCCTGCCAGCATGCTCATCAAGTTACGTGCGCGTATAATTCTCTTCGATTTGGCTATCATTCATGGTCGGGACGAGAGGATTCGAACCTCCGACCCCAGCGTCCCGAACACGAGAATTTCGCACATCTAAAGTCTTGATTTTGCTTGACTTGAACCACTCTGTTCTGGTGAACATATTTCATCAAGGAGATCGATCGCCCGCCGCTTCGACTGGCTGC
>CAZUJZ010000135.1:0-10602 GCA_964620665.1 uncultured Desulfofustis sp.
CCCTGACCGGCGCCTGCCGGCCGATTCCGAGTCGGAGTTCACCTCCGACCAGCGCCTGCCGGCCGATTCCGAGTCGGAGTTCACCCCCGACCGGCGCCTGCCGGCCGATTCCGAGTCTCGGCCCCGGCCGGCCGACAGCCTCGCGCAACTCACCGGCCAACTATAGGAAGAGCCGCACAAAAACACAACGATATTATGACACTCACCTTTTATCACTCGCCGCTCTGCCCGCGCTGCCGGCGGGTCGAACAACATCTCGACGACCTGCTCGCCCCGAACGAGCGAGGCCGGATAGAGCGAATCGATGCGATTCGTCGACCGCTTAAGAGCTGGCGAGCAGGCGTCCGGATGATTCCGGCCCTGGCCTGCGGCGGTGAGCTGCTCAGCGGCCTGAAGCTGGACCGGGATCGCATCGCGGCCTTTCTCGCCCACCATCACCTCATCGATAGCCCCGACACTGATAAAGAGATATGAAACAGCTGCTTACCGACTCCATCGGCCTGATCGACCTGCTCATCTGGCTGCTGGTCATCTTCTTTTTCTGCGGCAGCGCCCTGCTCTTCGGCGGGGATTTGACCCTGTCCTTTATCGGCGCGGGCGGCATCATCGTCGAGATGATGATCATCGGCATCTGTATCGAAGTTATCATCGAGTCATTGAAACAGACCCGCGGGATCGGCACCATCACCGGTTTCATCACCAACGGCCCCGAGGCGGTCTGCCTGATCGTCGGCCTGGCGGTCGGCGATATCCTGTTCGCCGCCTCGACCCCGCTCGGCTCCAATTTCATGAACCCGCTGCTGCTCTTTATCGCCGCCCTGCTCTGCCGGCAATTCATCCCGGTCCTGCGCTGCCGGCCCCTCTACTCGGTGACGACCATCGTCGTCACCGCTTGTTTTGCCGGCGGTTTTTTCTTTATCGCCGAGAGCCACTACCTGCTGTGGCTGATCGGCGCATTGGCGATCAGCACACCGCTCTTTTTCATGCGGCCGGGAGAGCCGGAACCGCTGCCCGGCGACGGCGACATCGCCCACCCGAAACGCTGGCTGCTGCCGGCCATCATCCTGCTGATCGGCGCCGGCTATCTGCTCGACGGCGTGGTCAGCTTCGCCGCCGAACATTCGCGGGCTCCCAAAGGCGTGATCGGCTTTTTCGTGCTGGCGACACTGACCAGCTGGCCGGAATTCAAGTCCTGCCTGTCACTGCTCAACCGCGGCAAGATCCTCGCCGCCATCCTCAATATCACCGTTTCCAACGTGACCAATGTCTGGCTCGCCATCCTCGGGGTGGGCACCTATCTCGTGCTGCAGTGATCCCCGCCGCCCTCCGGGGAAGCATCAACCCGGCGTTGTACCATCTGAGAAAAAATAACGGAAACGATATCCTCCGCCTCTATTTTCTTGGCACAGGGCCCGGCGATACATACCATATACCGACGAGGTTGAATCAAACCACCGCTGTTCAAACCACCCGGTGACATGCTATGATCAGATCTACCGCGCTGCTGTCGTTTCTGTTTTGTATCTGCTTTGCCTCCGGGGCAGCAGCTCTTGAGACCGCCGGACCGGCAACCGAGGAGGAGAAAGGGCACGTGGAACCAGCCATGGACCAACCATCCCGACCGATCGTCCTGCTCGGCGCTTCCTACGCCGCCGGCCTGAAGATCGAGACACTGGCCGGTGCGCCGCTGATCAACAAAGGGATCGGCGGCCAGCAGTCTTTCGAGATGCTGGCCCGCTTCGACGACGATGTCGTTTCCCTGGAGCCGGCCACGGTGATCCTCTGGGGATTCATCAACGATATCTTCCGCTCCGAGCAAGGCGAGATCGAAACGACCATCGCGCAAACCAAGGACAATTACCTCGAGATGATCGCCCGGGCCCGGCAGCACAACATCCAACCGGTGCTGGCAACCGAGGTCACGATGAGCCTGCGGCCCGGCCTCAAGGCATCACTGCTGGCGTTTCTCGGCGGTATCGTCGGCAAACCGAGCTACCAGGATTATATCAACAGCCACGTCATCGCGGTCAACGAGTGGTTGAAGCAGATCGCCGCGGACCAGGACCTGGTCCTGCTCGACCTGCAGCCCCTGCTGGCCGACGGCGGCACCATGCGCAAGAAACAATACGCCCAGGATGACGGCAGCCACCTGACGGATGCCGCCTACCGGGTCATCGCGGACTATATGGAAGCAGAGCTTCACTGATCCCGGACCAATCCGATCGCCCCCCGAAAAAAGGTAACCGAATATGACCAACCCACACTCCATCAGAGATGCCCTGACGCTGGATGCGGAACAGGAAATAAGCCGCATCACCACCGGTGTCGTCGATCTGCTGCGAACGATGAAACGAAAAGGACTGGTGGTCGCGGTTTCCGGCGGCATCGACAGCAGCGTCACCCTGGCCTTGGCGGCCAAAGCGCTGGGCCGCGAACGGGTACTGGCCCTGCAGATGCCGGAACGGCATTCCGCAGCGGAAACCCTGGAACTCAGCGGCCGGATCGCCGACACCTTCGCCGTCGAGAAAGTCCACGAGGACATCTCCGGACCGCTCGAGGCGGTGCGGTTCTATGAACGCTACGAGGAGGCGGTTCGCCAGGTGATCCCGGAATACCGGCACGACTGGAAGTCGAAGATCGTCATCCCCAATATCGTCGAAAAAGCCGGCTATGCGGTCTTTTCCATCGTCGCCCAGTCCCCGGAGGGTGAGACCATCAAAAAACGGCTGCCCCTCAACGCCTACCTCGGCATCGTCGCGGCGACCAATTTCAAGCAGCGGATCCGCAAGATGTTCGAGTATTACCACGCCGACCGGCTGCACTTCGCGGTCACCGGGACGCCGAATCGTCTCGAGTACGACCAGGGGTTCTTCGTCAAGCTCGGCGACGGCGCCGCCGACATCAAGCCGATCGCCCACCTCTACAAGACCCAGGTCTATCAGCTGGCCGAATACCTGGGCGTGCCGGAGGATATCTGCCGGCGCCCGCCGACCACCGACACCTACTCGCTGGCCCAGGGGCAGGATGAGTTTTATTTCAGCCTCCCCTATGACAAGATGGATATCTGCCTCTACGCGAGAAACAACGGCATCGGTGCCGCCCGGGTGTCCGGCGAGATCGGCCTGACCGAAGAGCAGGTCGAGCGGGTGTTCAAGGATATCGACACGAAACGCTCGACCACCGCCTATCTGCACCTGTCACCGCAATTGGTCGTCGAGGTTCCGGAGATTCGTCACTGACGGGAAAAAAAGCGCCGGCGGGTCAGGGAGTCACGAAGCTGCCGACCGAGCGCGGCGGTCTGGATCTTGCCCGTCGACGTCTTCGGCAATTCCTCGCGGAAAACCACCTGATGGGGCACCTTGAAGGCCGGCAGTTCTCGCTGGCAGTGCCTGGTCACCGTTTTTGCCGGCACATCCGCCCCGGGTTTGAGCGAGACAACAGCAACGATCTTCTCACCGAGCAGCTCGTCCTCCACCCCGACCACCGCCACCTCGTGGACGCCGGGCAGCTCCATGATCGTCTCTTCGATCTCTTTCGGGGCGATGCGATGGGAGCCGGACTTGATCATCGCGCTCTTCCGGCCTTCGATAAAGAGAAAACCGTCCGCATCGACCCTGGCCAGATCCCCGGTCCACAGTTTGCCGCTGCGCAAAACCGCCGCCGTCTCCTCGGGGCGCCGCCAATAACCGGCCATGATATTGTCGCCGCCGGCGACGATTTCGCCCACCTCGCCGACCTCGACGGGCGTACCGTCCGGCCGGCAGACCTCGAGGGTGACGCCGGGAATGGCGGTGCCGATCGAGCCGGCCTTGTCGAAAAGACGCTTCGGCTCCAGATAACTGAGGCGCGGGGCGGCCTCGGTCTGGCCATACATGATATAGATGTCCACGCCGGGAAAGACCTGCTGCAGCTGCTCGGCCAGGGCCGGCGCCATCGCCGCTCCGGCCTGGGTAAGATAGCGCAGGGCCGGGAACCGGTAGTCGCGGACGGCGGAGCGGTTGAGCAGGATCGCGAAACTGGACGGTACCCCGGAAAAACCGGTGACCCGCTCGGCGACCATCTGCTCGAGAATGACGTTGGGATAGAGAAAGCTCTGGTTGACCACCAGGGTACCAGCCACCGCGATGTGGGTCAGCAGCACCGAATTGCCGTATGAATAAAAAAACGGCAGCACCGCCATCACCGTATCGGCGCTGGTAAGATGCAGGTAGGAGATATTGGACCGGGTATTGGCCGCCAGGTTCCGGTGCCTGAGCATGACCCCTTTCGGATTGCCGGTGGTGCCCGAGGTGTAGATGATCTGGGCGATATCTTCAGGGCTCAGCGCAGCCGGTGCAACCCAACGAGACTCATCGTGCTGCCACAATACCGAGCTATCGGTGACAAAATGGCGCACGGCGGGATGACCGGCAATGACCGGCTCGTATGTGGCAAACCGTCGCTGCGACAGGACCACCGCCGCCTCACAATCATCGAGCAGGCCGCGCAGGGCTCGCTCTGACGTCTGGGTGTTGAGGCCGACAACAATACCGCCGGCGGCAAGTGTGCCGAAATAGGCCGCCACATACTCGATCGGCTGATCGTTCAGCAGTGCCACCCGGTCGCCGCGGCGCAGGCCGTGAGCCAGCAGCCAACCGCTCACCCGCTCGGCCCGCCGGGCCAGGTCCCGATACGTTATCCGTTCCCGGCCGTGGACCAGGGCGATCTGCTCCGGGTGGTCGTGCGCCGCCCGCTGCAGCAGCGTGTGAATCAACCCGGTATCGTCCATCACGCCGTCTTTCTGTCGATATAGGCCGCCAGCAGGTTGACGCTGTCGAGGTTCTCCGGCACCAGCTCTTCGTCATCGACACTGATGCCGAACTCCTCTTCCAGCCAGTCCACGAGTTCCAGGATACCGGTCGAGTCGATAACCCCCTGCTCGAGAAAGGAGGTGTCATTCTGCAACGCCTCGTCATCTGCGTCGAAGAGAAAATGTTCAAAGATGAACGCCCTGATTTTTTTGATGTTTTCTTCCATGAATTGCCCTTTTTAAACTCCCTGAGAAAGGATGTCAGCGGGACGCCGCCCGCACGTTTGTCAACGCGCCGGGAACTTCGAGAGGAACCTGCCGGACCATTTTATCATAGAGGATCTGAGTCGAGAGAATGCCGACCAGCGCCATGTTCTCCTTGAATCCCTGCCGGTTCTTCTTCGCGCACTTGGCGCAGAGTTGCCGTACCGCCTTCGGCCGGAACAACCCTGCTTCGGCAAGCAGTTGGTCGGAGAGATAGTAGTCCAGGTAATCCGCCTGGTGATCGCCAAAGAAACTGAGAATATCGGGCGCCATGTAGGGCTGCTTTTTCCGGGCGACCACGGCCGCCGGCAGCACATCGCCCACCGCCTGCTTGAGAATGTTCTTTTCGTTGAGCCCCTTCATCTTGTAGCGGGTCGGGATCGTGCCGGCGAATTCGACCACCCGGTGATCGAGAAACGGGTAGCGGCCCTCCACCGAATTGGCCATGGCCATGCGGTCGCCCTGGGAGGACAGCAGATAGTTGGCCAGCAGCAGCCGGCATTCCAGATACTGGGCCCGATTGAAAAAATCCAGCCCGGCCAGCTCGGACTCCAGGCCGGCCAGGGACTGCTCCGTGGTGCCGAACCGGGCGACGACGTCATCGGTGAAAAAGACGTGGGTGCCGGCGGTCGTTCGCCAGCGCGGCCGATGGGCGTAAAACATCTCGCCGGGGTCTTCGTCGGTGCTGAAGAACCGGCGGGCGTATTCGGCCGAGCGGGTCGGCGACAGGGCCAGATACGGGTAGAGCCGCTTGAGCAGCAGCGGGCGGCACGCCGAATCGGGCCGGGCATGAATAAAGGCCCTGATCTTGGCCTCTTTGAAAATATCGTAGCCGCCGAGGATTTCGTCGGCGCCCTCGCCGGTCAGCACCACCTTGTAGCCGGTGTCGTGGACCAGTTTGGACAGCAGGCAGAGCGGCGCCGGAGCCGTCCGCAAAATCGGCGTCTCGGTGTGGTAGATCACCTCCGGGAAGATCTCGGCAATCGTCGTGTAGCCGCAGGCGACCTGGTGGTGATCGGTGCCCAGGTAGCGCACCATCTCGTTTTGCTGGGCCGCTTCGTCGTAGACCGGATCGCCAAAGGTCACCGAAAACGTCTTCAGCGGATTGTCGGTATAGTGCCTGACCAGCGAGGTGATCGCCGAAGAGTCGAGCCCGCCGCTCAGATAGGCGCCGACCGGGACATCGGCGCGCAGCCGGAGGCGCACCGCATCGATCAGCAACTCGCGCAACTGCTCACCGTATTGCTGCTCGGAGCGGTGGCCGATTTCATCGGGAACGAAGGGGATCGACCAATAGGAGCGCGGCTCCGCGACACCTGCCGGGCCGACCTCGAGACAGTGCCCCGGCAACAATTGTTTGATACCGGCAAAAACAGTTTGTTCTCCGGCCGGCGTCCACAGGGTAAAAATCTCTCCGAGAACCGACGGCTCGATGGCTCGCACCATGGCCCGATCGGCGGCGAACAGCGCTTTGATTTCCGAGGCGAAATAAAACGTGCCGTTATGCACCGTATAGAACAGCGGCCTGATCCCCATCCGGTCCCGCGCCAGAAACAGGGAGCGGCGCACCGCGTCGTAGATGACCAAGGCGAACTGGCCGTTGAGGGCCTGCAGACAATCGGGCCCGCGCTCTTCATAGAGATGAACGATCACTTCCGTGTCGGAGCGGGTCGCGAAGCGATGGCCGCGGGCCTGCAGCTCCTCGGTCAGTTCCGGATAATTGAAGATCTCGCCGTTGAAAACGATCCACAGCGTCCGGTCTTCATTGGTGAGCGGCTGCCAGCCGCCCTCGAGATCGATGATCGACAGCCGGGCATGGGCCAGGCCTGCCCGTTCGTCCTGGTAAAAACCGAACCCGTCCGGCCCGCGATGCCTGAGCGGGTAGATCATCCGCTCCAGGACGCGGCGGCCCGACTCCTGGCGGTTATCAAACTGAAAATAGCCGGCTATTCCACACATGATCCTTACCGGAAAATATCATTGATTGCCCGCGCGCCCCGCTTGCGAGGGTGTGCCGGGAACACCACGTCCAACCGGAACCGTTTCGATACCAATACCCACGCTTGCCCTCACTGGCAAGGGACATCGGTTCATTGTCCGGCCTGAACCGATTCATAGACCGCCAGCAACCGGGCCACCCGCTGGTCCTGGTTAAAGTGATCGGCGACCCATTGCCTGCCGCGCGCTGCGACAGACCGGTAGAACGCCCGGTTCTCGAGCACCGTTTTCATGGCCCGTACCAGTGCCTGAACATCACCCGGGGCTATCAGGACCTCGGGGCAGACCGGTTCGACAATCTCGGCGGTGCCGCCCACCCGGGTGGCCACCACCGGCACCTCCATGAGCAGTGCCTCCAGGATGACATTGGGCATCCCCTCGGTATATGAGCTTTGCACCACCAGATCGAGACTGCGGTAGACCGCCGCCATATCCGTGCGAAACCCGGCAAAGACGACCCGATCGCCCAGTCCCAGTTCATCGCGCAAGGCTCGCAGGCGATCCTCTTCGGGACCGATGCCGATCAGCACGAAACGGCTGTTTTGCTGAAAGGCAAGGAGCTGCCGCGCGGCCTGCAGAAACAGATCCTGGCCTTTCTCGGGACTGAGCCTGCCGATAATGCCGATCAGCGGCGCATCTGTCGGGATCCCCAGTTCGTCCCTGAACGAGGTGTCGTGCTCGGCCGGTCGATAATCGTCGATAACCAGCGCGTTTCTGATAACGACAATGCGTTCGGGGGCGATACCGAATCCCTTGAGTTGTCCGGCCATGAATTCGGACACGGCGATAACCCGGGCACATCGACGCAGCAGGTACCGGTCCAACCGGCACATCAATTGTCTTTTGCGGGAGGTGGCAATCCAGCCGTGACAGGTGGCGAGCACCGGGATACCGGCCCGTCTTGCCGCCGCCAGACCGAACAGGTTGGACCGGAAATCATGGGTGTGCACCAGGTCGATGCCTTCTCCCCGAATGACGGCGAGCAGCTGCCGGATGACGCCGGGGTCAAGCGATCGCTTCTCATGGATCGGCACCACCGGCAGCTCGAGAGCCCGGGCCGCCCGTAAATAGTCGTGGTCTCCCCGGGCATCGGTGCAGAATCCGGCAACGTGAATGACGCACCGGGCCGCATCGAGCATCGAGGCACACTGGAGAATAGTCCGGCCCGGCCCGTCGAGCCACGGCGAATCACGCACATCGAGCACCCTGATCGGACGAGCCATCGGTTGCCACCCGCCGTCTGCGGTGGGTCGGCGCACCCCCCCGCTCACCGCCCTCCCCTTGCAAACAGCACGGTTTTGATGGTTTTCAGGATGACCAGCGTATCCAGCGCCAACGAGATGTTTTTCATATAATAGAGATCGTATTCAAGCTTGCGCAGCGCGTCCTCCTCGGACGCCCCGTACGGATAGCAGACCTGGGCCCAGCCGGTCACCCCGGGGCGCATATCGTGCCTGATATCGTAGAAGGGGATAATCTCCCGGAGTCGCTCGACGAACACCGGCCGTTCCGGGCGCGGGCCCACCATGCTCATCTCGCCTTTCAACACATTGAACAATTGCGGCAGCTCGTCGATCCGCGTCTTCCTGATAAACCCGCCGAATTTGGTAACCCGGCTATCGTTGGTCGTCGCCCAGACGGCCCCGTTCTTTTCGGCATCCTGAACCATCGACCTGAACTTCATGATCTTAAACGTCCGGCGCCCCTTGCCGACCCGCTCCTGCACATAGAGGATGGGGCCGGAACTCTCCAGCCGAATAATCACCGCCGTCACCGCCATGACCGGCAACGCCGGAAGCAGAAGCACCAGCGAGACGATAATATCGAAACTGCGCTTCATGAATGACTGGATCTTTCCGACGGCAAACCCTGAAGAAAAGATGATCCACGATGGGCGAACTTTTTCCACCAGGATTTTTCCGGTGAGCTGCTCGTAAAAGGTCACCCCCTGTTCGACGATGATCCCTTTCAGCTTGTAGGCAAGCAGCAAATCGATCGGCATGACGCCGCGGGGATCGTCGAGCGCAACAACGATCCGGTCGACATGGTGATGATCCACCAGCCATTGCAGGTCCGACCAGTCCTGGTAAACCTGCACGCCGTTGGGGTTGTATTGAGGCGGCGTCTCACCGAGAAAGGCAATGGTCCGATAGGGCGTATCATGACGGCCCTCCACCTCTCGGGCGATGTCGGAACCGAAACGTCCGGTGCCGACGATGATCAGCGACTGGACGAACAGCCGTTGCTTGAGCACATAGTTGTAGCAGGTGCGCCAGACAAGGATCAGGATGTAGATGATGAAATAGCCCGACCAGAAAATCCTCGTCGAGATAACAACCGCCGGTACCAGGTAATAAAAGGCGGCCAGGACAATGCAACCGACGCCGAAGGCCTGGGTGATCCTGACCCCGGTGTCGACGATGGACCGATCGGTGCGCAGTTCGTACACATCGAAAAAATACATGCTCAACTGAAAGGTCACGGTGACCAGCAGCGCCTGCTGGAGGATCAGCACCGCCTCCTGCGGCGGGACCACCATGCCGCGATACAGCCAATTGACAAGCAGCAGGGAGGAAAAGATGAGGATCGCCTCGCCGGCGACAAAGATGATATTCCTGACCGGATAATATTTGTTGAAAAAGTAGGGCATGATAGTGAGAGCAAGTCTTTGTTCATGATTTGCAGACCTCGTTGCGGGCAGGGCATTGCTGCACTGCTAGACGAATAGCATAGTAATCCGTTCATGACAAAGAGAATTATCACCATCTGTGCATTGAAAAAGGTCCCGAATGGCCAGGATGCGCCACGGGACCCGCGAAAAAAAAGGAAAGGCTGGACTGAGATCGGGCGAAACCGACTTGCTTTTGGCCACATGTCCCGGGATCGAATCCGCCTTTCCGAAAAAAGCACGCCCGCTTCGGGAAATGTCCCTCAGCGGCGGCCGCCTGTGTTAGATCGATAGTGTCACTCCCTACCGCTGCTTCTTCCGTTTCTTTTCCGTACCAGTTGAGCAAGCCCGACCAAACCGACACCAAACAGCAACATGACCGCCGGTTCGGAAAGCGTGAACAACCGTTTCTGAGACAATGCCCCCTCCGATGAAGCGAATCCACCTTCCGCCGCACCGATGCCGGCCGGTGCTCTGAAACCACCGGCTGAAACAGTCGATGAGGTTACAGCGACACTGCTTGATGAATCATTACTCTGATTGAACCACAACAATTCGTACATATGGAAGGCGGCAACGCCGGTTCCCACCGTTGCCACCATCAGGATCACAACCAGGATCATCCCCTTTTTGACATGTTTCATTTTCCCCACTCCCTTGACCAAGGCAGCCACCGCGTCGCAGATGAGCGCCAATCGCTTATCCTGCGAAATATCCGTACTTGAGGCTGCCAAACCGCTCCGACTATATGGAAGAATTTGCAGATTGTATGCCATGACCGTGCTGCTCCTCCCTCTTTGATAACCGGTGATAAATTCTGTTTATTGTCGTCCTTTTGCGACAACAGTAAGCACGACCGCAGCGGAGCGCATCAAAGAAATGA
>CAZUJZ010000136.1:0-10537 GCA_964620665.1 uncultured Desulfofustis sp.
GCGCACATTGCCCGGCCACTCCTCCTCGAGCAGGCGAGAACAGGCATCGCCGGTAATTCCGTAGGTGATGTTCTTGGCACTGCCGAACAGGGAGAGGAAATGCCAGACCAGCGGGATGATATCGGCCTTTCTTGCCCGCAACGGCGCGGTCCTGATAATCGTGCCGGAGAGTCGATAAAACAGATCTTTGCGAAAGCTGCCGTCGACGCACATCGCTTCCAGATCGCGGTTGGTGGCGGCAACGATACGGATATCGGCATGCCTGATCTTGGCTTCGCCGACCTTGCTGTATTCTCCATCATCGAGGAACCTGAGCAGCTTTGCCTGGATTTCGAAGGACAACTCCCCGATTTCATCGAGAAACAACGTGCCGCCGGCGGCAGCCCCGATATAACCGCCGGTACTCTTGGCGGCCCCGGTAAAGGCGCCGCTGGCATGACCAAACAACTCGGATTCGGCCAGTGTTCCAAGCACCGCGCAATTGATCGGCAGAAACACCCGTGCCGATCGCTCACTGTTGCGGTGGATGTCCCGGGCGATGATCTCCTTGCCGGTTCCCGATTCACCGGTGATCAGTACCGGCAGATCGGTGGTGGCCACGGTCTGGATTTCCTGTCGATTGTCACGAACCGACATGGAGACGCCGACCAGATCACTCCCCTGGACGTTGGCCGAAGAGGCCAGATAGGATTGTCGCAATCGCTTGAAATGCAGGGCTGCATAGACGGTATAGACGAGCTGCGATTCGTTGAACGGTTTGAAAAGGAAATGGGTCAGCCCCATTTTCAGGCAGGGATCGAGGTTACTCTCATCGGGGATACCGGTAATGATGATGATCTCGGTGTCCGGCTGATGTTCGAGCAGGCGGTGTGACAACCGGGCACCGTCGATGACCGGCATGTTGATATCGATCAGCGCCAGGTCGAAGGTCTCTCGTCCCGCCTGCTCAAAGGCTGCTTGCGGATCGGTAAAAACACCGGTCGAATAGCCGTGCGCGGCAAGTACCTCGCCGATAAAATCGGCGATTGCCGCCTCGTCGTCGACGACGAGCACCCGGATCTCCCGGTCAGCCTTGACGGCCTGGTTGGCCATGGCGCAGAACCTCTTCGATATGTTTGATGGTAAACGGCTTTTTCAGAAAGCCGGCCCCGGCGATCGGCAGATCACCATCCGGTTCGTCCCCGGACATGAAGAGCACCCGCGGCCGGTCACTGATGGCCAGCAGGTCGCGGGCACAATCAAAACCGTCAGCATCCGTCAGGCCGACGTCGATAAGCAACACCGTAACCGTATCGTGTACCAGGGGATACTCCTCCAGCGCCTCGGCGGCCGTCTCCGTGCAAAAGACCACATGCCCCCGACGTTGGAGGCCGGTAACGATCAAATCCCGCATCGCTTCGTCATCCTCGACGACAAAGAAAACCTGCCGATCGGAAAGACCGGTAACAGGGGGTGGCACTCCTGCCTCAGACCCTCTATCAACCGCATCGGCGAGCGGATCGTGACACACCAGGGTGATCGTTGCCACCGTGCCATCGCCGGCCGCGTCGGTGATCGACACGTCACCGCCGTGCCGCCGCACGATGGTGCGGGCGGCGTAGAGCCCGAGGCCACCGGGCGGCGCCGGCTTTATGCCGGACACGAAGGGAGCAAACAAACGGCCGCGCACCGCTGCGGCAATCCCTGCGCCCGTGTCCTGAAAGGAGATGTCCACCCTTCGGCCGGTACCGCGGCCAGGACTCACGGTGATCGTAATTCGTAGCGTACCGCCGCCGGCCATCGCCTCAACCGCGTTTTCACCGAGGTAAAACAGGACTAGGACCATATCCTTGAACCGGCACGCCAGCCGGACCGATTCATCCGGCCACTGCACGGAAAACCGGTGCAGGCGCGAACAGACCTGTAATGCGGCAACGGCCTGATCAACGATACGCCGCAATGAATGGACCTGCTGCTCGGCCGCGGCGGAAGGGCGGGCAAACTCATGGAAAATCGCCGTACGATTGACTCCGTGATCGATCAAATCGGTGATCATTTTCTGCCGAGAAGTCCCGTCTGCCAGCTGACTGCTCTGCTCAAGCAATGAGATTTGCCCGGTGAGACCGGTAAAGACATTATTATAGTCGTGGGCCACCGCCCGGGCCAACCGCCGCAGGGACTGGAGGAATTTGTAGTCCAGCAGCACGTCCTGCTGCAGGTGGGGCTCAATCGTTGACCGATGCTGGGCAGCTGAATCCATAACTATCCCGGTAATCGCCGCGCCCCTGGTATGGTGTCACTCGCCGAGAGACATCGGCTCGCCGGCCGGCTCGGGGCCTGACAACTCAGGGGGGGCGACGGTAAGTGCAGAACGGATCAACACCGTCAGATCTTTCTTGAGCAGCGGCTTGAAAATCAGACCGCGCAGCCCCGCATTTTTGACTTTTTCTTCGTCAATGGCAGCACTGTAGCCGGTACAGAGAATAATCGGCAAGCCGGGCCTGATGGTCAGCAATTTGCCGGCCAGCTCCAGGCCGGTCATGCCGGGCATGGTCTGGTCGGTGATCACCAGGTCGAAGCGCTGCGGATCCGCGTAAAACAGATCATAGGCGCGCTGCCCGTCCGTCACCGAAGTCACGGAATAACCATAACGCTCGAGCATTTTGGCGGTCATCTCAAGGAGCAGCTGCTCGTCATCAACGAACAGAATCCGCTCCGTGCCGCCCGGCAAGGGTTCGGTGTTCTGCGCCGGTGTGCGACTCTGCTGCCGGGAGCAGGGCCAGAAGACATGGAAGGTGGCGCCCTGGCCCTCTTCGCTGTCCACGGTCACAACACCGCCGTATTCAGCGACAATACCGTAGACGATCGACAGGCCCATACCGGTCCCTTTCTCCTTGTCCTTGGTGGTGAAGAACGGATCAAAAATCTTCGCCAGGGTCGCCGGACTCATGCCATGGCCGGTATCGGCTACGAGCAGCTCGAGATAGGCATCACCGGTCCGCTCGGCCTTGCGGCGCAGGGTTTCAGGAAGGACCGGAGCGGGACGGAGGGTCAAGGTCAAGGTGCCGCCTGATTCCTCCATGGCATGATAGGCATTGGTACACAGGTTCATCAGGATTTGATGGAACTGACTCGGATCGGCCTCAATGCAGCCGCATCCGGGATCAACCGATTGATTGATGGCAATCGTTGTCGGCAGCGTTGACCGCAGCAGCCGGGCAACCTCCTTGATGATCGTCCGCGGCTGCAGGGTGGTTCGCCTGGCCGCCGACTGACGGCTGAAAGCGAGAATCTGGCCGATCAGGTCCCGGGCCCGGTGGCCGGCCTGCAGCACCTTGCCGAGATCCCGGCGATGGCGGGAATCTGCCGGCAGATCGTCGATGACCATATCGGTAAAACCGATCATCGCCCCGAGAATATTATTAAAATCATGGGCAATTCCGCCGGCCAGGGTGCCGATGGCCTCAAGCTTCTGGGCCTGCCGCAACTGATCCTGCAGACGCCTGGTATGCTCCTCCGCCTCTTTCCGCTCGGAAATATCGGTATGGGTGCCGACCATCCGGACAGCGTTCCAGGCCTCGTCCCACTCGACCACCTGCCCCCGGCCATGCACCCAGAGATACGCCCCGGACGCCGTGCGCAGCCGGTAATCGCAGGACAATAGGCCGCTGCCGCGAACGACCGTGTCCACCTGTTTCTTTATGGTATCGAGATCATCGGGATGGATCAGCTCACGCCAGATCGTGGCGGTCACCGCAAATGAATCGGGCGGAAAACCGAGCATGCTATAGCAACGCGGGCTCCAATAGACCGTATCGGCCCCGATTCGCCAGTCCCACAGACCGTCGTTGGTCGCTTCAAGGCTGAGACGCAGCAACTCGTCGCTGTCCTTGAGCTGGGTACTTTGGCGGCGCTCGTCGAGACGTGCCATGCCCAGCTGGGCGATCTGGCCGGCCAGAGCGGCCAACAGATCGAGCATCTGCCGGTGCCGTTCCGGCGAGACGACCGGCACCTTGTCCAGTGCCGCCAGATAGGCCGTCTCATCGAAACCATAGTCGCGGGCCTGTCTCCTGAACCTGTCACGTAGCTGTTCATCAACCGGTTCGTACAGGAATTGCCCGACAAAGACAGAGGCGGTAATCGCCCCTTCGATAACGATAGGATAGCACGAATCAACCAAGCCGTGCGGGCAGGTGTATATCTGTCGGTCCGGGTCGACGCCGGTTCGTTCCCGCGCGCTGCGATCACTGTCGATGCAACGGCGGCGGGCATCGAGGTGACACCGGTGAAAATCAAGGCAGATTTCCTGCCAGCCGGCCCCTGCCAGCACCTCCCCGTCGCTATCGATGAGGGCCGACGGCACGCCGGCCACCTGGTAGAGCTGCTGAAAAATCTTCTCCAACCCGGCAATATCTACCAGGTCCCTGAAATGGTGCCGAAAACTCATATAAATGGCCACCCGCAAGCTGACTGTCTCACACTGCTCCCCCCTACCAACTGTTCCATCCTATCACACTGTAACACCGGTGGCAAAGATCAATCGAGCCGAAGTCGATTCATCTGCTGCTTCTTCACTGCTCCATCGCAAACGGTCGCACCGTGACGGGAGGTTTTTCTGCCACCACCGCGCAGCTGCTTTTCCCTGGCCGTCATCTGGTGCGCACGCCGATCCTCACAAAAGCAGGTCGTTAGAGACGGCTCGCTTTTGCACGCTTGTTGGCATGATTCATGCTTTGTCGGGAGGTGGAAGCAATTCGATCATTTTCCGTGTTATTCACGCGGGCATCTACCCGGGGAAAATCATCATGTCATCAGATCTTACTGAATCGTTTCAACTCGCGCTGCTCTCACTCGATCGACTGGCCGCCAGAAAATGTGTTGCACACGCCGCCGACCACTTGTCGGCAATGGAAATCGTCGACCAGATCGTTGTCTCGGCCCTGCAACACATCGGCAATGGCTGGGAACGCGGTGACATCGCCTTGTCCCAGGTCTATATGAGCGGGCGGATCTGTGAAGAATTGGTGGAGGCGTTATTGCCACCGAGTACCGCGTCGCGGAAAAATCTACCGGCAATGGCCATCGGCGTGTTGGAGGATCACCATTTCCTCGGCAAACGGATCGTCTATTCGGTACTGCGGGCCGCGGGGTTCGCATTACAGGATTACGGGCGGGTCACCGTGGAAGAGGTGGTCGAGAAGGTGCGGGTCGATCGAATTGAACTGCTCCTGCTTTCCACCTTGATGCTGCATTCTGCCCTGGCGGTCCGCGACGTTGTCTCCGGGCTCAAGGAACAGGGTCTGCAGGTCAAAGTCATTGTTGGCGGGGCCCCGTTTTTGTTTGACTCGAGGCTCTGGATTGAAGTCGGTGCCGATGCCATGGGCGCGTCGGCGGCCGATGTACCGAAAATCATCAAGCAGCTATCGGGAAAGCCAGCATGAACCGCACCGCCATGACCTCCATGCAGCGGGTGCTCACCACGCTGAAACACCGCGAACCGGATCGGGTGCCGCTGTTTTTGCTGCCAACCATGCATGGCGCAAAAGAACTCGGTCTGAGCATCCGTGATTATTTCGACCGGGCCGAGCATGTCGCCCAGGGACAGATCTGCCTGCGCAGCAAGTACCGACACGACTGTCTTTACACCTTTTTCTATGCACCGCTGGAAGTCGAAGCCTGGGGCGGAGAGGTGCTCTATGCCGACAACGGTCCGCCTAACACCGGCACCCCGGTGATCCGTCACCAGGACATGATCCCAACCCTGAAAGCGCCAGCAATCGCGACCACGCCATGCCTGAGAAAGGTTCTCGATGCCACGGCTTTGCTGAAAAAACGGGTTGGCGACGATTGCCCGATCATCGGCGTGGTCATGTCACCCTTTTCACTGCCGGTGATGCAGATGGGGTTTGCACCCTACCTCGATCTGCTGCTCGAACAGCCCGGATTGTTCAGCACGCTGATGCGCATCAACGAGTCTTTTTGTGTCGACTGGGCCAATGCCCAACTGGCCGTCGGGGCCACGGCCATCTGCTATTTCGACCCGGTCGCCTCGGCAACCATTATTCCGCCCGAACTGTATCGCCGTACCGGCCTGCCGGTAGCTACCCGGACCATCGCCCGTATCAAGGGTCCCACAATCATCCACCTCGCTTCCGGTCGAGGTTTGCCGATCATCGCCGATTTGGCCCAAACCGGCACGCTCGGTCTTGGGGCCAGTTGCCTGGAAAACCTCGCCGACCTGAAATCGGCCTGCCACGACAAACTGAGCATCTTTGGCAATCTCAACGGCATCAGCATGCGCTCTTGGAGCCAACAGCAAGTTGAAACGATCGTCAGGGAAGCCATCGCGGCGGCGGGGGCAGGAGGCGGTTTTATCCTGTCGGACAACCATGGCGAAATCCCCTGGCAGGTCCCCGATGAAACACTGCTCGCCATCAGCGAGGCGGCTCATTACTGGGGACGCTATCCACTTGAATCGGCAACGCGTCATGAGCGGTAACATCGCTTTTATTGTTTGCCGGCACTATCTGCAGGAAGCCGAGCACGCCCGGCTGGCCGAACGGCTTGATCAGGTCGTGGTACGCTCCCTGCCATCACGCTGCGGCCGGCCCAGGATTTCCCTGGATGAACTGACCGCGTTGCTCCCTGCTTCCGGGGAGATCAGCCAGGTCGAGGTCTTCGGCGGCTTCTGCCTGCAGGGCCTGACCGATTGCTCAATAAACGGAGTCACCGTCCATATCCATCGGCAGGAATACTGTTTCTGCCTGGTGGCGGAAGCACCGCTGGTTACCCGGTGTCTGAAAAACGGAGCCTTCCTGACCACACCCGGCTGGCTGGAAAGTTGGCCGGAAGCACTGGAGCAACTCGGACTCACTGCGGAAACGGCTCGTGAGATCTTTGCCGAAACCACCGGTGCCATCGTCTTGCTCGACACCGGCGTCAATCAACACAGCGGCTTGCGCCTCGAGGAATTTGCTGCCGCCGTCGGTCGCCCATACGAGATTATCCAGTGCGGCATCTCTGGGATGCGGCTGCGCTTTTCCCGCACCTATCTCAACCACCTCCTGGTTCAGGAGCGCCGGGAAGCTGCCGCGCAGATCAGCACCGCTCAACAGCAGACGGCCCACTACGCGATGTCTCTTGATCTTTTGTCGAACCTCGCGCAAACGACCAGCGAGTCGGAAGCGATCGATGCAATGCTCGATGTCTATACCTTTCTCTTTGCCCCGGAACGACTCTGCTATCTGAGTTTTCAAGATGGCCGCCCGGACCGTCTCTGGCTCCGGCCAAACGAGACGTCGGAACCTGAACGGGTCGCTATCAACAAGCGACTCGCGGCCTTTCCCGACGAAAACGATCATCTGTTGACAGAACGAGGTTTTACCCTGCGTATCGGGCGACCGCAGGACGTGCGCGGCATCATCTCCGTTGAACAAATTGCCTTTCCCGATTATCGTGACCGCTATCTCAATCTGGCACTCAGCATAGTCAATATCTGCGAGTTGCCGATTGAAAATGCTCGCCGCTACGGGAAGATCGTCAGAGCGGAAGAACGACTCCGGGAGGCCAACGAAACACTGTACCAGATATCGACGGTCGATGCGTTGACGGGGATCGCCAACCGCCGGGCTTACAATGAGTGCATGGAGCGGGAGTGGAAAAAAATGCTCCGCAATCGGGGCTCGCTGTCATTGATCCTGGCAGATATCGACTTCTTCAAGGATTATAATGATTTTTACGGCCACAAAGCCGGCGATGACTGCTTGCGCCGTGTCGCCCAGCTGATCCGGCAGGCTGCCGGCCGGCCGGGTGATTTCGCCGCCCGCTATGGCGGCGAGGAGTTTGCCGTGATTCTGGCCGATACCGAAGCCGAGGGTGCACTCCATGTCGCAGAAAAGATCAGGCGAGCCATTGTTGCTGTGCAGATCGCCCATCAAACCTCCAGCGTCGCCCCGTATATCACAATCAGCCTGGGCATCGGCCTGGTCGAACCACCGTTCTCAGCCGGCCGGACACCGGAGAGGCTTTTTCAAGCTGCAGACGCTGCGTTGTACGAAGCAAAAAAACAGGGACGAAACCGCAGTGTGCTCTCGACTCTTTAACCAATAGAATCATAACCGCGTCATGAAGGCTTCTCTTCCTCGCCCATTTTCGCTGAATCCAGGAAAGCGTGTCGTTCATCGCCTGGTTCTGCTCATAGCTTTGATCGTCACTATCGCCGGCATGAGCGCCACCCTGTTGATCAACAGCCATTTGAGGGGTCATGCCAGAGAAGAGGCCCGGGAAAAAGCGCTGATCATCCTGGAGAGAAATCTCGCCACCCATACCTATTTTTCGCACCAGCTGAAACCGGCACTCCTTGATGCTCCGACAGGTGGACGCCGAACGGTCTCCTTTGAACCGGCCTGGATGTCCTCGACCTATGCAATCAGGGAGATAGAAGGTTATTACCAGGAATTGACGGACACGCCATATACTTACAAGGAATGCGCCATCAACGCCCGCAATCCGCATAACGAAGCCGATGCGTTTGAAAGCGCGTTTATCCGGCGGCTCAACAGTGATCCATCGTTGCAGGAATTGGCCGAGGTCCGCGAATTCAACGGAACACCGTTTTACGTCGTCCTGCGACGCGGCGAAGTCATGCAAAAGAGCTGTCTGCGCTGCCACAGTACACCGGCAGCGGCACCGGCCGAGATGGTGTCGCGCCATGGACCGAACCGCAGTTTCGGCCGTTCGGTCGGCGAAGTGGTTTCGGCTATCTCCCTGCGCATCCCATTGGAGGCTGCCTATACCGAGATTAAGCACCTGGTGGTGACGCTCTCCCTGGTCTTTGCCGGTATCATGATCGCCTCCGTCGGCATGCTCGCCTATTGGGGAAAGCGCTGGGTGTTCACTCCGCTGGCCCGCATCCGTCGCACGGCGATGGATATCTCCTCCGACCCGATTCTCCTCGGCAAGCAGATTGAAGAGCCGGTTGGCAGCGAACTGGCCGAGCTGACCGCTGCCTTTAACGCGATGTCCTCCCAGCTTCGCCGGGAGCGTGATCAACTCGAGGCACGTGTTGAAGCCCGGACCGAGGAACTACGATGTGCCAACGAGCGGTTGCAGCAAGAAGTCGAGGAACGAAAAACAATCATCGCCCGGCTCAACGCCTCGCTGCATGAGGTAAAGACTCTGCGCGGCATTTTACCGATCTGCTCCTTTTGCAAGAAAATCCGGGACGACCAGGGGGCCTGGAAGATGATCGAGACCTATATCGCCGAGCACTCCGACGCAGCATTCAGCCACGGAATATGCCAGGAGTGTGTCCGGAAGCATTTCCCCGAGTATGATAATGACGAATAACCTCCCCCCTGCCAAGGGCTCTTCCGCCTGCTGCCAAGCGTACGGTGGTAAACGCACCTCCCGTTCTCATGGCCAGGGGAGGCCCCGCACCTTACTCCTGTAATCACGGCGTCTTCATCTGTCTCTTCCCCCCTCCAAACACGACGATACCGACCCGCCGGCGCCGCTTGAGACCAAGATGATCATGTTTGGGGTGGTAAAATAACCACCACCTGCCATCTCATCTCCCTTCGGTTCCGTTGAACCATCTCGATAAACGCTCGTAATAGATCAACAAAACGCTCATCAACAGCCACTGGGAGCAGCTGGCATAATTCCTGCTTTGTGACATACGGATCGCGCGAGGACTGCGGGACACGAATATCCTGCGCTCTTCATTTTCTCTCATCAGCATAAGGAGCTTTGATCATGTTCAAAAAAATGAACCTGGCAGTCAAAATTGGGTGCGGTTTCGGAGTGGTCATCCTGCTCCTGGTCATCGTCTCGGTGGTCAGCTGGCGCGGACTGAGCGGCGTCGCCGACGGTTTCAACAACTACCGGGAACTGGCCAGAAACACCAACACTGCCGGTCGCCTACAGGCCCAGACCCTGATGATGCGGATGAACGTCAAGGACTTCATCATTACCAACAGTGACAAGGACGTCGCCGAATATGACGAGTATCACAAGAAATTCAATGAATTCCTCGCCGAGGCCAAACAGGACTTTCAGCACCCGGAACGGGCCGCCCTGGTCAGCAAACAGGCAAGCGACAGCGAGACCTACGACAAGGCCTTCGACCAGGTGGTCGAACTGGTCAAGGAGCGGCACCGTCTGGTCAACGAGGTGCTCATCACCCTCGGGCCGAGCATGGAAAACAATCTGACCGGGATTATGGAATCGGCCAAAAACGACGGTGATGCAGATGCCGCCTACGAGGCCGGCATCGGGCTGCGCCATATGCTGCTCGGCCGACTCTACGCCGAAAAATTTTTAGGCACCAACGACAAGGCCAGCGAAGAGCGAACCAGACAGGAATTTGCCGGTCTTGCCACGCAGACGGCAAAGCTCAAGCGCACGCTGCTCAACCCGCAACGCCAGGCGATGAACGAGGCGGTGATCAAGGAGTCGGGCGAGTATCTGGCCACGTTCGATAAAATCGTTACAGGTATCTATGCCCGCAACGACCTGATCACCAATACCCTGGATACCGTCGGTCCGGTCATGGCCG
>CAZUJZ010000137.1:0-10358 GCA_964620665.1 uncultured Desulfofustis sp.
ATACGCCGATAGAGCGTGATACCGGCGGTGCGCGCCTCGTCCTCGGCCCGATCGACCGAGATGACAAGATCACCGAGTTCGCTGAGTCCGAGTGATTGCACGGCGGGATCAGCGCCGTCACGAAAGGGAAAGCTCAACACGTTGGTCGGCTTGTCCTGCTGGCGAAACCGTCGGTTCAACCCGCGTATCTGTTCGTCGTCGGTCAACAGCACGGTGACCGCTCCGGCACCAGTGCGGCAGATGCGCAGCATCGTTGCGCAGTCGCGGCGCAAGGCCTGGACCAGGGGCGGGGTAATTGCCGGGTGGTGGTTGATCAGTGTGATCGGCATCGCGGGTATGTCTCGTGTCAGGAGATGAACGCTACGATCCGGTATCGTCCCGGCACCGTCTAGACAACGGTGTCATTGCCGGCCTGGTGCATCTCGTAGGCATGGATGATTTTTTGTACCAACGGATGGCGTACGACATCCGCTTTGCTGAATCGACAAAAGCCGATACCGGGAATGTCCTGCAGCAGCGCTTCGGCCTGGATCAGTCCGGAACGCTGATGAACCGGTAAATCGACCTGGGTGATATCACCGGTGATCACCGCCCGGGAATCAAAGCCGATCCGGGTAAGAAACATCTTCATCTGTTCCCGGGTCGTGTTCTGCGCCTCGTCCAGGATGATAAAGGCGTTGCTCAGCGTTCGGCCGCGCATGAAGGCCAGCGGAGCGATCTCGATAACCCCGCGTTCCACCAGATCAGAGGCCTTGTCCGGCCCGAGCATGTCGATCAGGGCATCGTTGAGCGGCCGCAGGAACGGATCGACCTTCTGGGCCAGATCACCGGGGAGAAAACCAAGTTTTTCACCGGCCTCGACGGCCGGTCTGGTCAGGATGATGGAACGCACCTGTTCCTCGACCAGGGAGGAGACAGCCATGGCCACGGCCAGATAGGTCTTGCCGGTACCGGCCGGACCGATGCCGAAGACGATGTCGTTGTCGCGGATGGCGTCGATATAGATTTTCTGGTTCGGGGTCTTCGGCGAGATGACCCGGTTTCTCGTGGTAACGTAGACCTTGTCGAGAAAGATCTTGTCCAGTCGGGCCTTGGCGTTGGCCTGCAGGATTTTCAGGCCGAAGGCGACATCGGAGGAGAAGACCGGGTAGCCGGTGCGGATGAGTTCATAGAGCTGTTCGAGCAGGTTGACGGCCAGCGCCACATCGTGGCGGGCGCCGGCGACGGTCAGGCTGGCGCCGCGGATGTGGATTTTGACGCCGGCGCCGTTCTCCAGCACCAACAGATTCTTGTTGAGGTCACCGTAGAGGATACCGGCCAGTTCATTGCTGTCCAGTTCCAGGGTATGTCGTTCCTGTTGCACCTGCATCGGGCGTCTTAGTGACCCCCTTCCTGCAACTCCTGATCGATCATGAACTGGAATCCTTCAGGAGATCGGTTTTTTACCCGTTTGCCGTTGACGAAAATGGTCGGTGTCCCGGTCACGCCGGCATCCTGGGCGGCCTGCAGGTCTTTGTTGATCTGCTGCCTGATGGCGGGTGATTTCATGTCCTGGTTGAACCGGTCCATATCCAGCCCAAGTTTGGCGGCGGCATCGGCGATGGCCTGGTCGCTCAGTTTCTGGGTGGCAAAGAGAATGTCGTGCATTTCCCAAAATTTCCCCTGGGCGCCGGCGGCCAGGGCGGCACGGGCGGCGGGATCGGCGAATTCGTGGAACCGAAGCGGCATATTCTTGAAGACAAGACGGGTGGTGTCCTTGTTTTGTTCGTGAACCTGGTCCAGCACCGGAGCGAACTGCTTGCAGTAGGGGCATTCGAAATCGGTAAAAACGGTGATGATCACCGGCGCCTCGGGATCCCCTTTGGTCGGTGAGCCGTCGACATCGATGGCGACGACGAAATCGATGGCGATCGACGTAAAGGTATTGTCCGTGCTGTTGATCAGCAGGATGGTTTCACCGCGGGCGTCGGTATCGATAGCGGTAACGCCGGGCTCGACCGGGACGCTGCCTTTGAGTTGGCCGGTGGTCTCGTAGATGAGGACCGATTGCTGGTCGGTCAACACAAACAGGTATTTGCCGTCAACCGACTGCACCAGATCGAGCGGTTTTTGCGGGAGTTGCCACTGACTCGTCTGTTCATGCATCAATCCGGTCGGAGACGGCGGGGAGGCTGCCGAGGAAAAGGCGGGTAGCAGCAACAGGCTGCCGATGGCGGCGGCCCGAAAGAACCAGGAAGAAGACATAGTAACCTCTTTGAAGGATGACTCAAAAATTTGTATCCGGAGCGGATACGCACCGATACTACTGGATAGCAGCCACCATAGCCATTATCGTACCCTTTGACAAGACTCAAAAAAGAGCACCGTTTTAACAAAAAGAATGGATTGCCGATACAATAGATGGTAATATTTATCCCTTTTGTGGCCTGCAGGCTTGATTCCGTTCCCCTGAAATCTTACGGTGTGCCCGTCGCCGGATACCGGTAGCGGCGCGTGGTCGGGAAAATGAGTCAACCCGCATGCGACTTGGGGCGAGAGTGGCGGAACTGGTAGACGCGCTGGTCTTAGGAACCAGTATCTTTGATGTGTGGGTTCGAGTCCCTCCTCTCGCACCACGTGCTCATATACCATTACGGTTGTCGAGACCTTCTTGACGGCCTTGAAACTGAAGGCCTCCTTTGCAGCATCGCAATTTTGTTCGGCACAGAGGCGGGACGGGATTTCGTTGTTCGAGGCGGCGTGCAACCATCGGCAACAGGTTAACAACCAGAGGATAATCTCACATGGATGTAAAGGTAGAAGAACTCAGTGCATTGACGAGAAAGGTAACGATCACGATTCCCGCCGAAGAGGTGCAGGGCCGGCTCGACGAGGCCTATGCCAAGCTGCAGAAGGAATCGAAGATGAAAGGGTTCCGCAAAGGCAAGGTGCCGCGCTCCGTCATCGTCAAGAGCTATCAAGCGCAGGTGCAGGGCGAAGTCGGGGAGAAGCTGGTTCAGGATACCTATTTTGATACTATCGAAAAACAGGATTTCGATCCGGTCGTCCATCCGGAGATCACCGATGCCACCTTCAACGACGACGGCAGCTTTACCTATGTTGCCCAGGTCGATGTCCGCCCGGTTGTCGAACTCGGCACCTATAAAGGTCTTGAGGTGGAACGGCCCGACAATACGGTTACCGATGCCGCCGTCGACTATGAACTTGCCGCGATGCGGCGGCAGATGGCGGTATTGAAGAGCGTCGAAGATCGGCCGATTGCCGTTGACGATGTGGTCGTTGTCGACTACCAGGGCTTTCACAAAGACCGGCCGATAAAACAGGTAAAAAGCGAAGACCTCTCCGTCGATGTCGGTTCCGGCCAGCTTGATGCCGAATTCGAAAACAATCTGGTCGGGGTCAAGCAGGGAGAGGAGACCTCCTATGAAGTCGATTTTCCGGAGAGCCATCCCAATCCGATCCTGGCCGGCAAGAAGGTCACCTTCAAGGTCACGGTCAAGGATGTCAAAGAGCGGGTCCTCGCCGAACTCGACGATGAATTTGCCAAGGACGTCAACGAGCAGTTCAGCACACTCGATGAGTTGAAAGCCGCGATCCGGGAGCGTTTGCAGAAAGACAAGGAAGCGGCCGCCGCCGGCGACCTCAATGACCGGATCATGAAGAAGCTGTTGGAGAACCACCAGTTCGAAGTACCGGAACGGCTCGTTCGTTTTGAACTCGACGAGATAATCAAAAATACCAAGGAACGGCTCGAGAAGAACGGCATGAGTCTGGAAGCCGCGGGAATCAGTCGTGAAGACCTGGAAAAGACCAATCGGCCGATTGCCGTGCAGCGGGTTACCGGCGACTTCATCTTGAAAAAGATTGCCGAAGTCGAGGATATCAAAGTCCAGGACGAGGATCTCGAACGGACCTTCAAGCGAATCGGCGAGCAGTACAATATGCCGGTGGCCCGGGTCAAGGAATTTTTCAAGAATCGCGACGACCTGCTGCCGTTGATGAACGAAGTGCTCAATGAAAAAATCCTGGGTTTCCTCAAAGAGCAAGCACAGCTGATCGATCCCGCGCCGAAAGCTGATCAACCGGCCGACGAGACTGCGCAGCAAAAAGAGCAGGGCACGGCAGCAGCGCCCGAAGAAGAGAAAAGCACCGAATAATAAAAGACCTCAGGGCGGTGCTCCGAAAACGGCACCGGAAGACGACACGGGGCCGTTGATTATTTCAGCTTTGGCTTTACTGTGTCAGTGTCAGCCACTATCGACTGCAGGGGCTCGTGCCCGTTGCAGTCGAATTTTTTCAGGGGAGCGGATATGAACTTGGTACCGATGGTAGTTGAACAAAGTCCTCGCGGGGAACGGGCCTACGATATTTATTCCCGCCTGCTCAAGGAGCGCATTATTTTCCTTGGTTCCACCGTCAACGATGACGTTGCCAACCTGATTATAGCGCAACTCCTCTTTCTCGAAGCAGACGACCCCGACAAGGATATCACCTTTTACATCAATTCACCCGGCGGGGTAGTGACCGCCGGCATGGCGATCTACGATACGATGCAATTCGTCAAGTGCGATATCGCCACCCTGTGCATGGGGCAGGCCGCGTCGATGGCAGCCGTACTGCTCGCCGCGGGGGCCGACGACAAACGGTATGCGCTGCCCAATTCCCGGATCATGATCCATCAACCGATGGGCGGCTTCCAGGGGCAGGCGAGCGATATCGATATCCATGCCCGCGAGATTCTGCGGATTCGTGAAGACTTGAACAAGATCCTGGCCGGTCATACCGGTCAGTCGGTCAAGAAGGTCGCCGCCGACACCGAGCGTGATCGTTTTATGAGTGCCGAGGAAGCAAAGAAGTATGGTATAATAGATAAAGTACTCACCAAGCGAACGCTCTCAGAAGAGGATCAGGCATCATGAGTGATTTTGACAAGCGGGAAACCGACTGCAAATGTTCGTTCTGTGGCAAGAGCCAGGACGAGGTAGAAAAACTGATAGCGGGCCCCGACGTTTATATTTGCGACGAATGTATCGAGTTGTGCAACGAGATCGTCCTCGAAGAAGACGATAAGATCGACGGCCGCGAAGGCCAGCGATCATTCCCGCCGGCGTCGTTGAAGCCCAAGGACATCAACGATTATCTGGAGCAGTATGTCATCGGTCAGGAGCGGGCCAAGAAGATCCTGTCGGTGGCCGTGCACAATCACTACAAACGGATCGACGCACCGGCCAGCGACGACGAAGTCGATCTGCAGAAATCCAACATCATCCTGATCGGCCCGACCGGTTCGGGTAAGACTTTGATGGCCCAGACCCTGGCCAAGGTCTTGCAGGTACCGTTCTGCATCGCCGATGCGACGACGCTGACCGAGGCCGGCTATGTCGGTGAAGACGTCGAGAATATCCTGGTCAACCTGTTGCAGGCCGCTGACTACGACATCGAAAAGGCGGAACGCGGCATCATCTATATCGATGAGATCGACAAGATTGCCCGCAAGTCGGACAGCCCGTCGTTGACCCGTGATGTCTCCGGCGAGGGGGTACAGCAGGCCCTGCTGAAAATCATCGAAGGTACCGTCGCCTCGATTCCGCCCAAGGGCGGCCGTAAGCACCCGCAGCAGGAGTTGATCAAGATCGACACCACCAACATCTTGTTTATCGTCGGTGGCGCTTTTGTCGGCCTGGACTCGGTGATCAAGCGCCGGACGGGCAGGAAGTCGATCGGTATGACCGCCGAGATCTTTAGCGAAACAAAGAAAAAAATGGGCGAAATCCTGGCGACCGTACAGCCGGAAGATCTGCTCAAGTTCGGCCTGATTCCCGAGTTGGTCGGCAGGTTGCCGGTCATTGCCACGATGGAGGAACTGGTCGAAGAAGATCTGGTACGCATCCTCAAAGAACCGAAGAACGCCCTGACCAAACAATATCAGAAACTGTTTCAGTTCGAAAATATCCTGCTGCGCTTTACCGAAGGCGCCTTGACCGCCGTGGCTCGTAAGGCCCTGGCCCGCAAGTCCGGGGCTCGAGGCCTGCGTTCGGTACTGGAAGAGGCGATGCTTGACGTGATGTACGACCTACCGTCGAAAGAGGACGTTCAGGAGTGTGTCATCAGCGAGCAGGTCATCACCAACGGCGATTACCCGGTCATCCTCTATCAGAAATCGGTCGCCGACGACGAACTGAAAAGTGCCTGAGAGGACCGTAGACGAGCATACTTATGAAATTATCTATTGAAACGAAGCTTTTTCCGGTGATGCCGCTGCGCGACATCGTCATTTTCCCGCACATGGTGGCGCCACTGGTGGTCGGCAGAAAACAGTCGATCCTGGCCCTGGAAGATGCCATGGAGAAGCGCACCGAGATCTTTCTGGTGACCCAGATAAAACCAGGCGACGACGAGCCCGGTCCGGACGGCATCTATGACGTCGGCACCCTGGCCAATGTCATGCAATTACTGCGGTTGCCGGATGGCACCATCAAGGCGCTGGTCGAGGGGAAACGGAGGGCGCGGATCATCTCCCATGTCCACCATGATCGTTTCATGCTGGCCGAATTGCAGGAGTTGCCGGAAGAGATGGAGGTTTCCAGCGAAGTAATCGCGTATGAGCGTGAGCTGCGCCGGTATTTCGAGGAATTTGCGCAGACCAACAAGAAAATTGCCAAAGAGGTGGTCAAGTCGGTCCAGAACATCGACGATCCTCGCAAGCTGGTCCACGTCATCTGTGCCCATCTGCCGCTGAAAACCGAGGAAAAGCAGCAGGTGCTCGAATCGGAATCGCTGGGTCGGCGCATGGAAACCATCCTCGATATCCTCAATCGCGAGATCGAGTTGTCCGAACTGGAAAAGGAGATCAATGCCCGGGTCAAGACGCGGATGGGCAAGACCCAGCGCAATTATTACCTGGGCGAGAAGGTCAAGGAAATCCAGAACGAGATGGGCCAGGGCGAAGACGGGGGCGACGATATCGCCGAACTCGAAGCGGCGGTCAAGAAAAAGAAGCTCCCCCAGATCGCCCTGGACAAAGTTACCAAAGAATTGAAAAAGCTGCGAAATATGCCGCCGATGTCGGCCGAGACCACGGTGGTGCGCAACTACGTCGACTGCATACTCACCTTGCCTTGGAAGAAGAAGAGCAAGAGTGTCATCGATATCAACAAGGCGGAAACGATCCTCGATGAAGATCACTACGGCCTGAAGAAGCCGAAGGAACGCATCCTCGAATACCTGGCCGTGCAGGCCCAGGTCAAGAAGACCAAGGGACCGATCCTCTGCCTCGTTGGTCCGCCCGGTGTCGGCAAGACGTCGATCTGCCGATCCGTGGCCCGGGCGCTGAATCGCAAGTTCGTCCGCCTGTCACTGGGCGGCGTGCGCGACGAGGCCGAGATCCGCGGGCACCGGCGCACCTACATCGGCGCGATGCCCGGCAAGATCATCCAGGCCATGCAGCGGGCCGAGGTGTCCAATCCGGTCTTCTGCCTCGACGAGGTCGACAAGATGTCCATGGATTTCCGGGGCGATCCGTCCTCGGCGCTGCTGGAGGTGCTTGATCCGGAGCAGAATATCGCTTTCAACGATCACTATCTGGACATCGACTACGATCTCTCCGAGGTCTTTTTCATCACCACGGCCAATAATCTGCACGGTATCCCGGTACCGCTCCAGGACCGCATGGAGATCATCCACCTGAGCGGCTACACCGAAGAGGAGAAGCAGAAGATCGCTGAAGGATACCTGATCCCCAAGCAGATCGAGGAAAACGGTTTCAAGCCCGGAGACATCTCTCTGACCGCCGGGGCCATCCTCGAGATCGTCCGCCGCTACACGAAAGAGGCCGGCGTCAGGGATCTGGAGCGCAACATTTCGGCGATCTGCCGGAAAATTGCCCGGGATCGGCTCAAGCGCGGCCTGAAAAACAAGAAATACCGATTGTCCGTCCAGTCGGTGAACAAGTATCTCGGCACCCCGAAATATCGCTACGGCTTGGCCGAAGAACAGGAGCGGGTCGGCCTGTCCACCGGACTGGCCTGGACCGAGGTCGGCGGGGATCTGCTGCAGATCGAGACCACGTTGATGACCGGTTCCGGGAAATTGACCATTACCGGCAAGCTCGGCGACGTGATGCAGGAGAGCGCCCAGGCGGCCCTGAGTTATGTTCGGTCTCGGGCCGAACGTCTCGGCCTGCAGCCTGATTTCTATCAGAAACTCGATATCCACGTGCACGTGCCGGAAGGGGCCATCCCCAAGGACGGACCGTCGGCGGGCATCACCATCGCCACCTCCATCGTCTCGGCCCTGATCAAAAAACCGGTCAAGCACCACCTGGCGATGACCGGTGAAATCACGCTGCGCGGCCGGGTGCTGCCGATCGGCGGTCTGACCGAGAAACTGCTGGCGGCGAAGCGGGGCAATATCACCAATGTGCTGGTCCCCAAGGATAACGAGCGCAACCTCACCGATGTGCCGAGCAAGATCAGGAAAAAACTCTCCATCACGCTGGTCGAACACATGGATGAGGTCCTCGAGCAGGCGATCATCGTCAACGAGGGGGAAAACCTGTTCAAAAACCCACCGATCAACCCGGTATATAACGAAATTTCACTCAACGAGCATAATACGACCCAGTGATCTTTTTGCTTGACGGGTACCGGTTATGCTGGTAAATACACACCACGTTTCCGGGCGGGTAGCTCAGCTGGGAGAGCATCGGCCTTACAAGCCGAGGGTCACAGGTTCGATCCCTGTTCCGCCCACCACAGACGAGATCATACGGAGCGGTAGTTCAGTTGGTTAGAATGCCGGCCTGTCACGCCGGAGGTCGCGGGTTCGAGTCCCGTCCGCTCCGCCAGCTTTAAAAAAGGGACAGCCCCATTTGCAAAAATGGGGCTGTCCCTTTTTTTTTACTCTCTTTTCGCCTATGCTTGGTGTCTATAGCAATTTTTCCGGGCTGAGTAAGTTGTTAATTTTTCAATTTTTCAAGGATGCAACCACATGAACAGGTTTACACGAGTTCTGTTTGCCGCATGTGCTGCCCTCTGCCTTGTTGGATTTGGCGGCGGGGTGGCTGCCGAGGGCGATATCTACCGATATGTCGATGAGGCCGGCATTAGCCATTACAGCAGTGAGCGGGCATCACCGGGTTATCAACTGTTTCTTTCGGCCAAACGAGCAGCCTTCGCACCCGAGTCGGGAAAATCCCCGCAAACCTTCGGGAAAGGGATGCGCACGGCCTCTTCCGGCGGCACCTACCAGGTGGTGGTGCTACGCGGCAGCTGGCTGGAAATGGGGCGCCAGTACGGGGCGTTGTTGGCCGGCGAGTTGCGTGAATTCCATGATCGGATCACCGCCGACGTGGCCGCTCGGGGAACCGGGCCAGTGAACCAGTTGGAGACGGCCCGTTCCATTTATCAAGGCTACGCCGAGCCGTTGCGACTCGTTCTGGACGGTATGGCCGAAACATCGGGATTGACGCACGATCAGGTACTCGTGCTCAACGCCGGCATGATCCTGCTGACCCAGGCCGTTCTCGGTCATGAGCCGCCGTCGGCGTGTAGCGGTATCGGTGCTTGGCACGACTACACCCCCGACGGCCAGTTGATTTTCGGGCGCAACTGGGACATTGACCGCGAATCGATGCTCCCCTACATGAAATACCTCGGAATAGCCGTTTTTCATCCAGAGGGGCACATTCCGTTCGCCAATATCCATCCGTTGGGCAACGTGTATCTGGAAACCGGTATCAATAGCAAAGGCGTCTTCGTCGAACTCAATAACGGTGAATACTCTGATCCGCAATTTTACGAGGACCGTGAAGATTCCAGCGATCTGCTTGCCCGGGTTCTGAGCAATAGTGAGACATTGGAGCAGGCGGTTGCCAGTATCCAATCAGTTCCGGCCGACGTATCCTATATCATTCAGGTGGCGGATGGTCGTAAAGCGGTATCGATCGAGCGTCCGACCTTCGGTTCCCGTGTTCTGGGCGGGAGCAACGGATTGCTCGTGACCTACAATAGCTTTGTAGCTCCCTATCCCGAGAAATGGGTTGAACGATTGAACCCACCGCTGCCGGAAGAACAGGATCCCCGCTATCGAAACCTGGTTTCTCTTGCCCATTCCCCTCGCTTTTACGGCGCCCTCGACGCCGAAGCCATGATGGATCTGCTGGCGGTTCCCATTGAGGACGGCGGCGCCCTGCACGCCGGCACCGTCCTCCAGGTGGTCGCCCGGCCGGAAACCTTGACGGTCTGGCTCAGAGGGGTCGACTATTCCCGGTTTGAGAAAGTGGAGTTGGCACCACTGTTTTCCACTACGCACTAACCGGAATAAAAAGAAAAAAAGGGGACAGACCCCTTTTTTTTAAA
>CAZUJZ010000138.1:0-10343 GCA_964620665.1 uncultured Desulfofustis sp.
GATTTGCCGCTGTATGGCTTCATTACCGGGCAATCCGGTCAGCGGATTGGCCCCGCGCGCCGAATTCATCGAATTTTCAGTAACGGCATTGAGGACCTCGCTCACCGAGACCATACCGGCATAACGGCCACTGCGGGTAACGCAGATATCATCATAGGTGGTCTGAATCCGCCGTTCATGGACCTTGCGGGAAACCTCTTCAACACTGAGGTAATCAGGAACCTGCAGCAGTTCCCGTTCCATGACGTCGGCAACCTTTTTGTAATAGTTGAGGTTCAGACCATATCCATAGCGCCCCACCATGTGGTTTTCCATGAACCGGTGACGATTAATCAGGCCTGTCAACCGGCCATTCTCGAGAACCGGCAGGCAGAGCAGGTCCGGATGCTCGGTGAATCGTTTCAATACATCGAGTGCTCGTTCTTCGGCCAGAGCCGGTTGGACGCCGACGGCAATATCACCGATACGGGCCACTTCACTGAAGACCGTGGTCGCCGTGCCGTCCGGCAACAGGTCCGCGACGACGGTCGCCACATCGCAGGCGGCAAGCATCGGGGCAGGACGAGCGAAATAAAAACCCTGCAGCAAATCGATACCCACCGACAGGCAGGTCCGGACATCTTCCCGGTCCTCAATCCCTTCTGCGATGACATCGATCCCGATCCGATGGCAGGCGGTGGCAATGGCGTCGATCAGATTGTAGTTGACTCGGCTCTTTTCCTGTTTCTGAAAGAAGTGCCGATCGATCTTGACAAAATCCGGCTCCAGGATGGAGAGCATTTTCAAACCGCCGTGACCGGCGCCGAAATCATCGATGGCGATGCGAAAACCGCTTTTCCGATAGTGCCTGATAACTTTTTGAAAGAGCTGATAATTCGACACCGCGTCCCGCTCGGTTATCTCCAGCACGATCATGTCTTTATCGAGACCGGCTCGGGCAGCCAGCTGCTCCGTGGTACCGGTGCTGTAATCGGGGTGCTGCAGGCTGTTGGGGCAGATATTGAGGAAAAGCGGGCAGCCGGTCTGCTGGATATGATGCCCGGCGGCGCCCTCGATACCGTTACGACGGCACAGCATGTCAAGATCCATGGTCAGATCGTGACATTGGGCCTGCTCGAATAGAGCATCGATGGTGCCGAACGGATTCTCTCCCGTGGTGCGGCAGAGTGCTTCATAACCGAACACCTGACGTTTGCTCAGGGAAACGATGGGTTGAAAATGGGCGGTCAAGCCGTTGCCGCCGATCAGCGTGGCAAGCACCGCGCCGGCCTCCACCGCCTCAAACGGACTGTGACACGCACGTTTAGCCAATCCGTTATGGTCTTTCTGAGCAAGTGATATAACCGTCATAACAAAAGCATTCCAGGCAACGATAGACAACACGTCGAAAAGGTCTGGGCGAAGGCCATTCCCTCGCGCTGATTCCTCACCCGCTCAGCCGTCACCACATAGAAGCGATTCACTCAAACCGCGCGGGCGGCCGGTCGACTACGGAGCACGAACAATAGGCGCTTATTGTTATGATCTCATCAAGAAATGATGAAATTGTTGCCCTGCCACCCTGCGGTTCCGGCAGAGATCACATCAGCGCGCGCAACAACCCTGACACGAAAAACAGGGTGAAGGAGTCACTCTTTCTCGCGGTTCAATTCTTCATCGATATAGCGCAGGATATATCGCCTCCCGTTGAGGGTCGACTTGATCGTCCAGACAAGCAGTAGGGCTCCCGCCCCAAGTACCAGCGGCAGTGCCGCGCGCGGTACCAGGAAAGCCGCCAGCAGGAGCACGAGAACGCCTATGCCGAGAAATTTCATGGCCCGGTCCTTCGCCTGCCGAATAATTTCATGGGCCGCCTGTTCGGTGTTGACGCCACTGCGGCGCATCGCCTCACACATGGTCTCGTAGGCCATTTGATGACGTCGTTCCATTCGACCGAAGGGATCATTGAGTTTCATGTATAACCAAAGGGGGAAGTGTTAATAGTTGGACATGTTACCATGCCGATTGACGATCAGTGTAACTCACTTCACGCAGACCAGGCCGCGCTCCGGAGGATAGACCGCCACGGACCCACAGGAATTGCAAACACCACCGGATTGTTTTCGATGACGGGTATTCCCGGGTCTGCTAAGATAAACAATATTGACACAAAAGACCAGCAACGAAGGATGCGACACCGCCGGCTATCGACTCCGAAAATGAACCACTCCCCCAGCTCCGTTCAACAAGGATAGCACCATCAGAACAACGAACGCGAGTTCACGGAAAAGGTCTTCGATGAAAAAACCGCAGTGGATGGAAACCGCCGAACAGCCGCTTGGCTCCTGGGCGGTCTTTATTGGCGAAAACGGCCCGACCACCGAAAAAATCACCGGCCGGCTCCATGTAACGACCCGCCATGTCTATTTCCAGGCGGGTCTCAGGCTTGATCGTCGCGCCGGGCTCATGATGGCCGGCGGTCCGTTCGGCTATCATGCCGACGTCCGGCCGCCGTTCCAGATCAGCGACGATCGGATACAAATCGCCCGAAACCAGATACGCCGCGTTTCCACGTCACGCAACTGGCTGATTCTCGGCTCACTGCACCTGCATCTGGTCGGCGGGGAGGAACTGGTCTTTCGCTTCGGCGCCGCTCCGCTGGCCGGCATCGTAGCCGCTCTGACGCCCGGGAGCGGCGCCTGAAGATCAAAGCCGCGGATCGACGTTGCCCGGTCCACCGCAATCAGGGGTGTAGCAGGTGACATCTTTAAAATCGCAATTCTCCTTGCAACTCGGACATTTCTCGGGCGGGATCGCCGACTGAACGGTTCTGCCGCATTTACCGCACTTCCAATAAGGATCGTTTTTTCCCGGTGCTGTTGCTTCTGCCATTTTTTTTCTCCTCTGATCTGCAATACCTTGAGTACGTATATCTTCCCCGTCATCTCTTGCCACCAGCCGGCCAAGCGCTTGTTTCACCATTGGCCGAAAAAACGTCTGCAACGCCTCGGCTCCCGGTGGATTCTGCCGGACCTGTTGACATACGATAATGCATTTCCCGGGACGAACCAGTGAAATATCCACCCGGAGGAACACGCAGTTCTCCCTCCTCTTCGCCTCTCGCCCCCCACAACCGGTGCGATGCCCCGGCGATCCACCCCGTTCTCCTGGAGGGAGGGGCGGATTGCCCTTTATCTGGCGCCGTAATCACCCCGGTCGGCGGACAAGCCTCTGTCTTGTCCACAGCAACTATCCGCCCGCGCCGCTGGAGTTCAAACGATAAGTGTGCTACGCTCAGCAGGATGCCGTGGAGAGCGGTGCTCCCTTGTTTGGCCAAAAACGACCGGCGGGAGACACGGTGTTGTGGCCGGCGATTCGCCGATGGAAATCAGGGTCCATATGGTGTGAGGGGTTCCTGCTGTGAACATCACGAAAAGAAACGACGCGCCCGATCCGGCCCCGCCCTTTAGCGAATGGGGCTGGATTCTGACCATGTTCGGCACGGCGGTCGGGGCGGGTATCCTCTACCTGCCCGTCCAGGCGGGTACGACCGGCATCTGGGCCTTGGTCGTCCTGTCGTTGCTGCTGTTGCCGCTGATCTATTATTCCCACAAAAACGTGGTCACCATGGTGCTTGCCGACGGCAGCGATGCGAATTACGCAGGCGTGCTGGCCAGTCACTGCGGCCGTTTCTTCAGTGAAGGGTTGGTAGGTATCTACTTTTTCACCTTTTTTATCCTGCTTTACTCTTACCTCATCGGCCTGAATGCCAACTTGACGGATTTTCTCGGCAAACTGGACGTTCCGGCAATCGACCGGCTCTCGGGCCCCTGGCTCAGCCTGCTCGTCGTCGCCTTTTTTGCCGGGCTCCACTTGATCGGCGAAAAAGCCATCCTGCGTGTGATGAGCGCCCTTTCCTCGGTATTGATCGTGTTGCTCTTCGGCATCTCCGTGTACCTGATTCCGTTCTGGGACATCACGCCCTATCTCGGCACTCCGTCACCGCTCCATTTCATCGATGACCTGTTGCTGATCCTGCCCATTCTGACCTTGTCGTTTCTCTTTTTCCCGGCGTCGTCCTCGATGGTCGCCGCCTACCGCAACTCGAGCGACGCCGCCCGTGAACCTGGGCAGGGGGCAGATCGTCTCAACCGGATTGTGCTGAAGACCACGGTACTCCTGTTGCTCTTTGTGCTGTTTTTCGTCTTTTCCTGTCTTCTCAGTCTTTCCCCCCAAGCCTTTGCCGACGCCTCCGCGCGCAATCTCAACTGCCTGGCCCTGCTCGGTGATCGAGCCGGCATCGACCCGGTCATTGCCGAGATTGGCCCGCTGCTCGGGCTCGGCGCACTGATCACCTCGTTTATCGGCGTCTTTTTCGCCGTGCGCGAGTCCGCCCTGCAACTGGTGCAACACGGACTCTCCCTGGTTGGAGGAGCCACCGCATCCCGGTCTTCTGCCGGGTACTCCCGGCGATTCGACATCACGGTCCAACTCGTACTGTTTGCCAGCCTCTGGCTCCTGTCCCTCGTCAATCCGTCCGTCATGAGCCTGTTCGGTCTGGTCATATCACCCCTGGTGGCCATTTTCATCTTCATCATGCCCATCGTGGTACTCGTGCGCACCCAAGGTCCCGGCGTGCTGAAAAGACCTTCCAGCATCCTGGTCTTGCTGACCGGGCTGCTCGTTCTCTTTTCCTTCGAGCTGGGAACAGTGATCAAAAATCATTTCGGCTTCTGAGCCGATTGTCCAAAAAATCAAGCAAACAGATGCTGGATGACTCGTCGTGTCAATGAATTGATAAACCGGTATGACCAGAAAAGCACCAATGGGATCCGGCCAGACCTTTCGCCCAATCCAGCAAAGATCTCCTGCTCTGAGTCATAAACCGGACAGTTTACACGCTCAAAACCCGGACAGATTATCTGCTCCTTACAGGAGGGAAGAGAAACCGGCAACACAAACCTTGTAACAATGGGCCGAAGACGATAAAGTCTTCATCTCAGAAAGTCACTGCGAAATCGCGGCGATGTTACGCCATAGGGCATCCGGTTGCAAGTCCGACGCCGGGATTCGCTAACGGGCATCGTCGTCACAATCCATCCAGCTATCACTACTCATACATCGATTCACTCATGGAATCGCAGCAACCTTCGGACAAACCGTCGATTCACCTGGCCGAGGCAACCCCTGATCAGGGTGTCGAGCCAACCGACGACGATGAGCCCACAACCTCCGTACCCCTGAAGATCGAAGACTGGCTGACGGTCATCGTCATGGCATCGTTGGCCCTGATCACCTTTGCCAACGTGCTGGTCCGTTATTTCACCAACCGCTCGTTCGCCTGGACCGAAGAGATCTCCATCTTCCTGATGATCGTGCTGGCCTTGGTGGCCGGCTCCGCCGCCGTCGCCCGCAACCGCCATATCCGCATCGAATACTTTATCGGCAAGGGCTCCCGGAAACGCCAGCGACTGCTCGGCCGGCTGGCGGCGGCAATGGTTCTCGTCCTGTTCGCGTTGATCGCCGTGCTCAGCTCCCGCATGGTCTGGGACGACATCCGGTACGGTGAGACCTCGCCCGGCATCGGGATACCGCAGTGGTGGTATTCGATCTGGCTGCCGCTGCTGTCCATCGCTATCGCCCTGCGGGCGCTCGGCCTGCTGATCCGCCAGGGGCGCGACCAATGATCGGCGCCTGTCTGTTTATCGTCTTCATCCTGATGATGCTGGCCGGCGTGCCGATCGGCGTCTCGATGGGCCTGTCCGCCGCCCTGGCGATCGGTCTTGCCAATCTCGACACCCAATGGTTCGGCCTGCTGGCCGTACCGCAAAATTTCTATGCCGGCCTCGGCAAGTATCCACTGCTGGCTATCCCGATGTTCGTGCTGGTCGGTATCATTTTCAACCGCTCCGGTGTGGCGCTGCGTCTCGTGCGTTTCGCCGTTTCGGTGTTCGGCCAGGGACCGGGTATGCTGCCGCTGGTGGCGATCGCCGTGGCCCTGCTGCTCGGCGGTATCTCCGGCTCCGGCCCGGCCACCGCCGCCGCCGTGGGCAGCGTCATGATCATGGCCATGACCCGCGCCGGTTACCCGCCGGCCTTCTCGGCAAGCATCATCGGCGCGGCATCCGCCATTGACATCCTCATTCCACCATCGATCGCTCTGATCATCTACTCGGTGCTCGTGCCGGGCGCCTCGGTACCGGCCATGTTCGCCGCCGGTATGGTCCCGGGCATCATGGTAGGCCTGGCACTGATGATCCCGTCGGTCCTGCTGGCCAGAAAACACCGGATGGGGCTGCAGGAGGCCGACCTGAGCAAACCGCTCTTCTGGCCGAGCCTACGCCAGGCGTCCTGGGGACTGGCGGCGCCGGTCCTGATCCTCGGCGGCATGCGGCTCGGCTGGTTCACCCCGACCGAGGCGGCGGTGGTCGCCGTCTTTTACGGACTCTTTGTCGGCATGGTCATCCACCGCACCATCACCGTCCGCGACCTGTTTGGCATCCTGCGTGATGCCGGCGAACTGTCGGCGATAATCCTGATCGTCGTGGCGCTGGCCGGGATCTTTGCCTATTCGTTGTCGACGCTCGGTATCATCGACCCGATTACCGAGGCCATCATCAATTCCGGTCTTGGCCAGCACGGGGTTCTGTTCCTGCTCATTTTATTGCTCATTTTTGTCGGGATGTTTCTGGACGGTATCTCGATCTTTCTCATCTTCGTGCCGATTCTGATGCCCATCGCTCTGTTCTACCAATGGAATCTCGTCTGGTTCGGCGTCCTGCTGACGCTGATGGTGGCTGTCGGCCAATTCACGCCGCCACTGGCCGTGAACCTGATGGTCTCGTGCCGAATTGCCCAGGTCAGCATGGAGCAGACGGTTCGCTGGGTGAGTTGGCTGCTGGTCTCGGTGCTCTGCGTTCTGTTGCTGGTTATCGTCTTTCCCCAGCTGGTCCTGTGGTTGCCGCACGCACTTGGCTATTGATCAACCGACTATGTCGTTGCTGCAGAAGAGAACAATCAACATCAACCGAAAGGAGAGTCGAACATGAAACAAAGATTCACACTGACCGCGCTTCTGGTCACGGCCCTGCTGCTTGGCGCGGTTGCCGCTTCGGCACAGAACTACAAATCCGAGTACAAGATGTCGCTCGTCCTGGGCACCGCTTTCCCGTGGGGCAAAGGCGGTGAAATCTGGGCCGATCTGGTGCGTGAACGCACCGACGGCCGGATCAACATCAAGCTCTATCCGGGTGTCTCACTTGTCCAGGGCGACCAGACCCGGGAATTGTCGGCCATTCGCCAGGGCGTCATCGACATGGCCGTCGGTTCGACCATCAACTGGTCGCCCCAGGTCAAGCAACTCAATCTGTTCTCAATGCCGTTTCTGATGCCCGATTTCGCCGCCATCGACGCTCTCACCCAGGGCCCGGTCGGCGAGCAATTGTTCACCACCCTCGAAGAGGCCGGGGTCGTGCCGCTGGCCTGGGGGGAGAATGGGTTTCGCGAGATCTCCAACTCCAAGCATGCCATTAGAACGCCCGATGACCTCAAGGGCATGAAGATCAGGGTCGTCGGTTCGCCGCTCTTCCTCGACACCTTCACCGCCCTCGGCGCCAATCCGACCCAGATGAGCTGGGCCGACGCCCAGCCCGCCCTGGCCAGTGGCGCTGTCGACGGTCAGGAAAATCCGCTGGCCATCTTCACCGCGGCCAAACTGCACACGGTCGGCCAGAAACACATCACCATGTGGGGCTATGTGGCCGACCCGTTGATCTTTGTCGTCAACAAGGAGGTCTGGAACTCGTGGACCGAGGAGGACCGGGCCATCGTCCGGCAGGCAGCCATCGATGCCGGCCAGCAGGAGATAGCCATTGCCCGGACCGGCCTGGTCGAGGGCGACCGGTCGCTGCTCGAGCAAATCGAGGCCAACGATGTGACCATCACCGAGCTGAGCGATGAGGAGCGAGCAGCATTCGTCGCGGCAACTCGCCCGGTCTTTGACAAATGGAAGGCCCAGGTCGGCCCGGAACTGGTAGAAATGGCCGAACAAGCCATCGCCACACGCAACAACTGATTCATCCTCCACCGATCGACAGACTGGCCGGGCTCCGGGTAACACCGGTGTCCGGCTTTTTTTTGTGCTGTAAAAGAGGTCTGCCTTTTTCTCCACATTATCATTGAGACTATTACTATGTAGGATTGAATCTTCAACGGTGAACATTAGACTGAAATAAGGAGAAATGCGGCAATCGAGATTCAGAGCGCTCTGCCAAGTGGTATTCATCCGAAAAACGATCTTTCCAGGTGAAAGCATGCGGCTTATACATACATAAAAAAGAGATTGAAAATCCCGAACCGTTGCTGGACCAACTGGAGGAAGGCGGGCGGATGATTATCCCGATCGGAGATCAGGCCCTTCAGGAACTCACCAAAATAACCAAAGAAGACGGCACTGTCCGGATGAAAAAACTTGGCGGATGCCGGTTTGTTCCCCTGAGAGGAGAATACGGCTGGTAGCTTTGAACATCAACATCTCTCTTTCTAAGGAGTCTGTAATGAAACGCGAAGCCATGCTTTATGCAAAACTGAAAAATGAAGCCGTAAGGTGCGATCTTTGCGCTCATCACTGCAAGATCGAGGAAGGAGACTACGGTTTCTGCTCTGTCCGCCAGAATCTGTCAGGGACGCTGTATACCCTTGTGTTCGGTGAAGCCATAGCCCGAAATGTGGATCACATCGAAAAAAAACCATTGTACCATTTTCTGCCCGGTTCCCTGGCGTTTTCCATCGGAACCGTGGGATGCAATTTACGCTGCGGATTCTGCCAGAACTGGCAGATCTCCCAGGCGGGCGAAAAAGCCGGCAAACTCGGAAGCAGACTTCTGCCCGAAGACGTGATAACCGCCGCTAAAAACAATAATTGTGCCTCCATTGCTTACACGTACACTGAGCCGACCATTTTTTTTGAATACGCTTTTGAAACAGCCCGACTGGCCAGGGCAGAAGGAATTAAAAATATCTTTGTCACCAATGGTTTCATGACCTCCCAGGCCCTGGATACCATCGCGCCTTACCTGGATGCGGCCAACGTGGATCTCAAGGCCTGGGACAATGAGTACTACAGAAAGCACTGCCAGGCCCGGTTGAAACCTGTGCTGGCGAGTATCAGGTACCTGAAAGAATTGTCTATCTGGCAGGAACTGACCACCCTTATCATCCCCGGTGAGAACGATTCTGAAGAGCAACTGAAGGCAATAGCCGAGTTCATAGCCGGTGTGGACGCTGATATTCCCTGGCATATCAGCGCGTTTCATCCAACCCATGAATTCATGGACCGAAAATCAACCCCTCTGAAAACGCTTCACAGGGCCGAAGAGATCGGCAGGGAGCAGGGACTGAATTACATTTACCTGGGAAATGTGCCCGCTGAAAACAGCACGCACTGTCCCGTTTGCGGCGACAAAGCAGTAACCCGAAGCGCTATGGGAGCCCCGAACATATTCCTCGCAGACAACACGTGTCCATCTTGCGGCGCCCGTATAGCAGGGATATGGGCATAACCTGCACCAGTGTCCCGCCTCGGTTCAGATAGCCCCGACAAGCCAATCGAACCAGAAATAGATGATATCTCAGTTCCCAGACACCGGTACGTGAAGGAATCTGGCCTCTATTGAACCTGGGCTTCGGGAGGCTCGTGGAGAAATAGAAGCGGCCCGAAAACTTGATTGATGAACGGGGACCTTATGAGCTGGACCTGGAAATCTTCCAGCAAAAGCATAATCTCAACGTGCTGGATAGCCTGGAAAAAGCTGGAGTCAACGGTCAACCAAACCGCACAGAGCGGAAGTCAGATACATTAAAAGGCCAGACCTTTGTTTTTCCGGAAAGCTGCAGAACTATACCAGGCAGAAAGCCAGAGATCTGGTGGAAGAGCTGGGCGGCAACGCCACTTCCCGTGTGAGCAGCGAAACCGATTACGTCGCAGTGGAAGAAAATCCGGGCAGTACATATGATGATGCCCGGGACCAGGGAGTTAACATAATAGATGAAGAACGGTTCAAAAAAATGCTCAAGTAAATGATGATTCCTGTTCAGCACTTCTTTCGGACAGTCAGGAGAAAAAGAACGTAACTATCGTTCTGATAAATACGGCACAAGAGAGCACTATCAGTAAAATGATCACGCGATAGCGAACGAGCTTTTGATCTGTTTTTGCGAAGAATTTCTTTCCTATGGATATCCCCATATAGAGTGGGAATAAACAGGCGCTCGCCATCAGAAGCGTTTTTCCACTCAACAGACCTTGTACGGAAGCCATGGCAAGGCTTAACGTATCAATCCCTAAAAAGTAAGCTATTATAGAT
>CAZUJZ010000139.1:0-10335 GCA_964620665.1 uncultured Desulfofustis sp.
ATACGCAGCGAGGTGACCAGAAAGGGCTTCCAGTTGACAAGAGAGATGACCTTGTTTAAAAAATCCATATTTATTCCGTATTATCAGCTTGTTATCCCTGTTATGGGATGAGAAGATTCGGGCCGCGCCGGGTGCTGTACCGGCAGGTGCTAAGACGATCGGCCACCGTCCTGGTCCAGCATTTCTCTGACCCTGGTGAGAAGTTCCTTTTTGGTAAAGGGTTTCTGGATAAACCGCACACTCCTGCCCAAAACACCGTGGTGGGCGATAACGTTGGCCGTGTAGCCCGACATGAACAGCGTTTTCAGGCCCGGTGTCAGCTCTTTGAGCTGTTCTGCCAGATCACGGCCGTTCATCTCGGGCATGACCACGTCGGTGATCAGCAGATCAATGGTACCGTTTTCTCGTGCCGCGATTTTCCTCGCTTCACCGGGCCGTTCGGCGGCCAGCACCCGATACCCTTGGCGCTGAAGCATGGCGCGGGACATATCGAGAATCATCGGTTCGTCCTCGACCAGCAGGATGGTTTCATGACCGGTTGCCAGCGGAATGCGAGTGACCTCGTTGTCGGCTTTTTCCCACTGGGCCTGGTGGCGTGGCAAATAGATCCGGCATATCGTACCGTGCCCTGTCTCACTGTAGATATTGATGAAACCGCCGTTTTGCCTGACGATGCCGTAGACCGTCGCCAAACCGAGTCCGGTCCCCGCGCCGACTTCTTTGGTCGTGAAGAAGGGTTCAAAAAGGTGCTCGATGGTTTCCGGGTCCATGCCGCATCCGTCGTCGCTGACGGCGAGCAGCACATAGTCACCCGGTCTGGCATCCGGATGGGAGGCGCAATAGGACTCGTCGACCAGTACCCCATCCGTCTCGATGGTAATACTGCCGGAGTCGTCAATGGCGTCACGGGCGTTGACGCACAGATTGGCCAGGATCTGATCGATCTGGGTGGGATCCATTTTAACCGGCTGGGCTTCGGCGCCAGGCAGCCAGATCAGGTCGATATGTTCACCGATCAGGCGGCGGAGCATCTGCAGCATGCCGGTTACCGTGTCGTTCAGATCGATGACCCGGGGCGCAACGATCTGCTTGCGAGCAAAAGCGAGCAATTGTCCGGTGAGCTTGGCCGAACGTTCAGCCGCCTTGTCGATTTCCCGGAGACTGGCAAAGAGCGAATGGTCGGGGTTCAGATCTTCCATGGCCATTTCGGTATGGCCAAGAATAACCCCGAGCATATTGTTGAAGTCGTGGGCAATTCCTCCGGCCAGACGGCCGATTGACTCCATTTTTTGTGATTGCACCAATTGCTGCTGGAGCGTATCGCGGTCCCGTTCCGCCTCCTTGCGCTGGGTGATATCCCTGACAAAGACCAGGGCACCGTGAGACCCATGGTAGACGATGGGTTGACCGCTTGTTTCCACCCAGACGGTTGACCCGTCGAGACGGATGAACTGCAACTCGTAGCGTTCGTCAATTGGTCGTCGTTCTTCGTTGAGTATCTGGATCCGCTGCCGGACGATATCGTGAGAATCCGGATGAAAACGATCCATGACCGGAGTGCCGAGCAATTCTTCGGCCCGGTCCGCACCGAACAGCCTGACCGCTTTCGGGTTGAGGTAGGCGAAATGCAGCTGGGTCTGAATGAAGATCGGTTCAGGCGCACCTTCGACCATCGAGCGAAACCGCTCCTCGCTCTGACGAAGCGCTTCCGCGGCCTTTTTGCGGGCGGTTATGTCTGTTGTGAATCCCTGGTAATAGGTAGTCCCCTCGTTGGGATCTCTGATCAGCCGGGCAGTACGGGAAACCCAGAAAAAAGAGCCGTCCTTGCGGCGGAGGCGACATTCGTCGTTGACGATTTCTCCATATTCTTCGAGTTGGCTGACAAAGAACGCCCGGTCGGCCGGGTCGGCGTAGGTCTGCTTGACCAGGTCATCGACCGAGCCGAGCAGTTCTTCGACGGAGTCGTAGCCATACATCCGGGCCAGGGCGGGATTGGCGTAGACAAAACGGCCATGCGGTGTCGAGGTGAAAATGCCGATAGGGGCATTGAACAGAATATCGTGAAAATCCTGGAGAGCCGACGGATAAGGGGCGTTCGTTCCGTCTGGGGGAACCTGCTCAGGGGGCATGGCGATCTCCATGATAAGAGGCGCGAGTACAAAATGATGCAGCGAAGGTAAACAATACCTCCTTCGTATCGCTCAATCATAGTGCAAACCGGGGGATCAGACAAGTGCGACCAATCATGGGAAATAAAGAGAGTGTAAATAAATAAAAATGATGCTTGCCATCAAGGTAGCTATACAGTAATAAGAAAAAGTGGCGTTTCCTATCATTATTTATGAACGCTTTGGTCGACGGTAACACTGGCGGTTCCACGATTGCTGGCCGTGTCAGGGGGACGGAGCGGCAACAAATGTGAATCTCGAGCACCTCAGCCGGGACAAGGAGGTGATGCGGCATCCCGGAGATCTGCCATTAATTGGTAACCATTCTGTTAACCAGCCAGATCAATCGCGAGACGATGAAAGGAGGGGAGGTACGATGGAACCAAGAACATGGGTGTATATTTTTCTGGGACTATACATAATTTATTGCTTCTGGTGGGGTTTGAGGGGATACTTCACCGAGAAAACCGCCTCCGGATACGCGATCGGTGGCCGTTCGATCCCCTTTATCGCCTTTTTGATGGCGGCAACGGCCGCCTCGTTTTCGGGCTGGACCACGGTCGGTCATCCCGGCTTGATCTGGCGTGACGGCCTGGCTTATGCCTTCGCCTCATTTTATGTTCTGACCATTCCGATTACCGGCGCTTTTTTCGCCAAACGGAACTGGCTGATGGGCAAGCGCTACGGTTTCGTCACCCCGGGCGACATGTTTGCCTACTACTACAACAACGAGACGATTCGTTGGCTGACCGTTCTGTCGGCCGTGCTCTATTCGATGTTCTATACCGGTCTGCAATTGATCGCCGCCGCCAAGCTTTTTGAAATCGTCGCCGGCGTGCCGTATACCGCCGGCCTCTTCTTCATGGCCTTCATCGTCTGGTTCTATGTGGTGTCCGGCGGCCTCAAGGCATCGACCTGGGTCGGGGTCATCCAGTTCATCCTGCTGGTAACCAGTATTCTTGTGCTCGGCTGGTACACGGTCACCGCCGATGCAATCGGTGGCTGGAGTTCGTTTACTCAGGCTGTTCAGGGCTTTGAAACAAAATACGTGGAGGTGCCGAGCCTGATGAAATTCGGCCTCGGGACCGGCGGTTGGACCGCGGTGATGATTCTCACCTATATGTTCGCGCTGATGGGCATCCAGTCCTCGCCGGCCTTCATCCTGTGGAACTACGGTATGGCCTCGCCGAAACCGCTGGCCTGGCAACAGGTCTTCATGTCCACCTTCGTCGTCGGTATAGCCTTATTCTTTTTCACCGCTTTCCAGGGCATGGGCGGGCGTATCCTGATGGAGCAGGGGCTCATTGCGCCGAAGGTCGACGGTGATCTGGTGCCGATGCTGATGAACTACCTGCTGCCCGGTCCGATGATGGCCATTGTTTTCCTCGGCATCATTGCCGCGATTCACTCGACCGCCGCACCCTATATCGGTACCGGCGGCACGATCATCCTGCGTGACGTCTACTGGCGCTACTTCAAGAAGCAGGAGGCCGGCCATGCCGAGCAGATCTGGGCCAATCGTGTTTTCGTCACGATACTCACCGTGCTGGCGGTGATCGTCAGTCTGACGGCGCCGGGGGCGATCGTCATGATCGGCGGGTTTGCCACCTCGTTCGGTTTTATCATGTACCTGATGCTGATGGGTGTCCATTACGGCTTCAAGTATCCGTCCATCGGCGTGGTCATCGGGCTGCTCGGTGCCATTGTCGCCTGCTTTATCACCTATTTTTGGTACCAGTACCCGTTGTCGATGCACACCGCGTTCTGGGGCTTGTTCGCCGGCCTCGTGCTGGCGTATCTGTGCCGCGGTCTGGGGATCAAGGATAACGAGGAGACGATCAAGCGGCAGGCCGAAGTACGGGCGTGGTTGACCTCCATCGATTCGCCGTCCGAGACCGGCCAGAAATGGCGGAATGCAATGAAGTTTTTGGTACCGCTCTGGTATGTCTTTGCCATCGGACCGCTGTGTATGCTCGGCAACTCGGCCTTTTCCTTCGCCGGTTTCGCCCCGCTCTGGTCCTGGCAGATCGCCTGGTGGATTATCGGTATCGTGATGATGTGGGCCTTGTGCTTCAAGGCCGAGATGTCGACGACGTCCGCGGAGCAGATCGCCCGGGCCGACACCGATCAGAACATCGTGGTCAGGGAGATCTAACGAGCACAACCATCAAAGAATAAGGAGATCGTCATGGCAAGAGAAGACATATGGCTGATCGTGGTCGTCGCCTTCGCCATTTTGTTTACCGCTTCCTTCGGTTGGGGGTTGTGGGGCTAGGTAACTGACGGCACCTGACAGCTGAGGATGAAGGGGGCTGCCGAACATTCGGCAGCCCCCTTCTTATTGCTGTCTGTTGGTTGCTGTGTCAGTAGGCAGGCAGTGGTGCGGCGGGCCACGGTCCGATCCAGAGCGGGCGTGAACTTGATATCCCGCTCGACAAATCGATAAAGGCACAGGGCGCGAGAGCGGACAGCATACTCTGCTTCGCTGGCAGGCGCAGGCGGGATCCTAATGAGCCCGGCAGGCCTTCAGGATGAAGTAGCAGATAAAGGCGCCGACGCCGTAATAGGGGATCTTGTTCAGGGAATAATGACCGCCGATGACGGTCCGGTTGTCGAGGGTTACGGAGAATCCCTGCAGCAGGCCGGGAAACTGCCAGGCAAGCAGCTCCACGGCGCAGAATACCAAAAACAAGGCAATCAGCAGCGGCGTTTCGCGCAGCTGCGGTAGAGCTATCTGGATGACCAGCGCCAAGCAGATCAGATAGAAAATGCCGGCCAGATAGAGGCCGACCTGCTCGTGATACGGGCCGGCGTAGAATTTGGCGCTGAGCCAGAGCGGCAGGCAGATGATCAGGAACTTGAGCAGCGTGATCCTGCTTTTATCATGTCGATGGGTCGGCGGGGCAGCGGAGGTGGTGGCGGTGATGTCGGTCATGGAAACATCCTTTTCCTGTTGGAGTTGTCGGTGGGCAATTCGGTGCGGCACGGATACCATGACAAGTCGGCCCCCGTGTCCGGCAGGCAGTCCATATCAGTTCGGGGTGCTGTGAGCCGGTGAAACGGCGGGTCCGCAGTCGGACCCGCCGTCCGGTCGAGCGGCCGGGTCGGCGCCATGCCTATCAGACGACCATGCCCTTGATCTCGTCGACGATCTCCGGGTTGGCCAGGGTCATCACGTTGCCGACATCGCCCTTGTTGGAGATGGCCCCGAGTACCCGTCTCATGATTTTGCCGGAGCGGGTCTTCGGCATATCGGGAACGATATAGACGTTTTTGCAGCGGGCGATCTTGCCGATCTGGGTGACAATGGCATCGGCCACCTTCTGGCGGAGTTCCGGCGAGGGCTCGAAGCCGGGCCGCAGCGAAACATAGAGTTCGGGCTCGGTGCCTTTGACCTCATGGATGACCGGCACCACCGCCGCTTCGGCGACTTCGGGGACGGTCAGTGCCGCCGATTCGATTTCCTTGGTGCCGAGGCGGTGACCGGAAACGTTGATTACGTCGTCGATTCGTCCCAACACGCGAATATAGCCGTCGGCCGCCTCCATCGCGGCATCGCCGGTCAGATACGGCCAGTCGCGCCAGTCGGTGCTGTTCGGGTCCTTGTTGTACATCTTAAAATAGGTGTCGACGAAACGTTGCCGGTTGCCCCAGATGGTCTGGAAACAGCCGGGCCACGGGTTCTGGATGCAGATGTTGCCGGCCTTACCGGCGCCGGGTGGAATCACCGTGCCGTTTTCGTCGTAGATGATCGGGTGGATCCCCGGGACGCCCGGTCCGGCGCTGCCCGGTTTCATCATTTGCATACCCGGCACCGTGGCGCACAGAAAACCGCCGGTTTCGGTCTGCCAATAGGTGTCGACGATGACCGCTTTGCCCTTGCCGACCGCTTTGTGGTACCATTTCCAGACCTCCGGCTCGATCGGCTCACCGACAGTGGTCATGTGTTTGAATGAGTAATTGTACTTGGCCGGCTCATCCGGTCCGACCTTGCGCAGGGCGCGAATTGCCGTCGGTGCGGTATGGAAGATGTTGACGTCCAGATCCTGGGCGATGCGCCAGCAGCGACCGGCGTCCGGATAGGTCGGGATGCCCTCGTAGATGACCGTTGAGGCGCACAGGGCGAGCGGGCCGTAGACGATGAAACTGTGGCCGGTGATCCAGCCGATATCGGCCATGCACCAGTAGACATCTTCCGGATGAATGTCCTGAATGTATTTGGACATCGCGGTGACGTAGGCTAGATAGCCGCCGGTACCGTGCTGCGCCCCTTTCGGTTTGCCGGTGGTGCCGCTGGTGTACATCAGGAAGAGCGGCTCTTCAGCGAGCATCTGTTCCGGTTCGACCCGGGTGCCGTAGTATTTCTTCAGTTCGTCGTTGACGATTACATCGCGGCCTTCGACGATCTCGGCGCTCGACGACATTGTGCCGGGATAGCGTTGCCAGACCAGCAACTTGTCGACCTTTTGCCCCTCTTTCTCAGCGAGCTCGCAGGCTTCATTGTCGACCGTTTTGTGGTCAAGCAGCTTGCCGCCGCGATAGTAGGCGTCCATGGTGATCAACACCCGGCTGTTCGAGTCGACGATCCGGTCGGCGCAGGCGCTGGCCGAAAACCCGCCGAAAACCACCGAGTGGATGACGCCGAGCCGGGCGCAGGCGAGCATGGTGATCGGCAGTTCGACCGACATCGGCATATGGATGGTGACCCGGTCACCGCGCTTGAGGCCGGCGCTATCGCGCAGCAGTGCGGCGAACTCATTGACCCGGACGTAGAGTTCCTGGTAGGTGATGTGATCGACCCGCTCGGTCTCCAACTCCGGGACGAAGTGGATGGCGGTCTTGTTCTTGTTTTTGGCGAGATGTCGGTCGATGCAGTTGAAGCTGGCGTTGAGTTTGCCGCCTCTGAACCATTTCCAGCAGGGGGCGTCGCTGGTGTCGAGCACCTCGTCCCAGTATTTGTACCAGGTAAGCAGTTCGGCAAAGTCGGTATAATAATCGGGGAAATTATCCAGGCTGAAGCGATCGGCAAGGGTTTCATCGACCAGATTGGCCTGGTGAATGAAGGCCGGGGACGGATGAAAATAGTCCTCTTCCTGCCAATGGACGGCGATTTCGGCTGCAGAGGTTTCAACGATGTTCTTTTCGCTCATGGTTGTCGCTCCTTGTTCGTTTTGTGTTTCTCGCGTCGTCCGGCTTATCGGAAAAAGCCGGGCCGGCCGGGTTACATCAGGCAGCTTTCAGACAACGCTGCGGCGGCGGGAGCCGTCACGGTCCGGCCGGCACCGCCGGATGCCGAAAACCGAACTGGACAACGGCGACGAAAGAGCTCCGCCGGGTGAGTGGAACAAGCGTGCGCGAGGTTGCCGGCAGGTCTTTGCTGGACCGACCGGACCTGTCCGGAAACTATCTCAGGTTTCGTCCGCAAGGTGCGAAACCTTGAGTCGTGCTGAGGCGTTTCGAATCGAAGAATACGACGGCAAGGGACCAAGTTCCGACACAAACGTCACCGTGCCGCCGGTTGGCAGAACCCGGCGTCCGGTTGACACAGGGGGGAGTTAACCGGACATACTGCTCACGGGCACTGCGAAGCGCTCATAACTTAGCCTATATATCAGTTTTCCTTATCATGCATTTAAGTATTGCTCAAGAAAAAACTATCGTGCCGGCAACTGTCGCACCACTTTTTTCGAGGCGTTCTTGTTTTGATAAATTGCGTGGTTGCCGGTGGTGGCCGACGGCGGCGCGCGCGATTCAGAGGACGCCGGTGAAGTCGAAATTGAGTTTCTGCTGAAATTTTTCGATCCGTTTGAAGGCGTTTTTCAGCATCGCCCGGTCGAGATAGGAGAGATGCCCCGGATTGATGTAATTGTCCGGCTGCTGCTCCTCGTCGATGATGACCGTAATCTGACGAAGAAATCTGAGCCGCATCAGATAATTATACGTCTGCACCAAATCGCGGTAGTCCTCGTCGGAGAAGACGCGCATCTTGTGCAGCCGAAACAGCCGCCTGAGTGTATTGTTGTCGGCGATCTTGTTTTTCAATGCGTAGATCCGGGCAAAATCGATAATCGGCAGGATGGCCAGTTTGATATCGAAGCAGCCCTTGTGCTCGCCTTTTTTCTCGACCAGCAGTTTGCCGAAAAAATTGACCGGCGGTTTAAAAAAGAGGGTGTTCTCCGTCAGGTTTCGCAAGAACCCGGGCCACCGGTCGATCGATCCGAGCAGGTTCTCTTTGAGTTCGTTGGCCAGGGCAATTTCGCCCCAGACCCCGCGAAAGTCGAAAAATATGCTTGAGTGGAGCAGGTCCTGCGGGTCGGCCGTGCGAATCCAGGAGCGAAAGTATTGTTTCCAGACCGACATCGGCTGGCACCATTTCGGGTTTTTGGCCATGTTGTCCCCGGTGCAGAGTCGATAACCGGCGCGATCAAGCTGGTTGCAGACCCGCTCGGCAAGACGGTTGAAATAGTCTTCGGCCTCCTTGGCACTGGTCCGGTCCTGCTGATCCTGGTAGACGATAGCGTTGTCCTGGTCCGAGATGAAGGTTTGCTCCTCGCGGCCTTCCGAGCCCATGATCATGAAGGCGAACGGGCAGGGCGGCGGACCGAGCTCGTCGATAGCGAAGGTGATGGTCTTATCGATGATCGCATCGGAAAACGCGGTGATCAGTTTGGTGATATACTCGGTGCTGGCCCCGTTTTGGATCGGAGTCAGCAACATCCTGGTCAGCCGGCCATGAATGTTCTCCAATTGTCTGATATTTTTTGCCGCTTTGACGGTTTTGATCAGCAGATAGGTCGATTTAGTCTGGGCGATGATCAGGTCCTTTTCGGTGATGATCCCGGTCACCTCACCCTGCTGGTCGAGGAGCATCAGGTGCCGGACATCCTGATCGATCATTTCCAAAAAGGCTTCATAGACCAGGGACTGGTCGCTGATGGTGATGACCGGCGACGACATGATCTCCCCGACCGGACCGGCCAGGTCCAGGTGGAGGGCGACCGCCTTTTTCCGCAGATCGGCGTCGGTAACGATGCCGGCAATGCGCTCGTCGCCTTTCACGAGCAGGGCGCTGCTGTTGGACTCGGCCATGGTCCGGGCGGCCTCGCTGATCGGGGTGTCGGCGCTGCAGGAGGCAACGGCGGCCCGATACATCGCGGCGATCGGCTGATTGAAAAAGGGCAGGTTGAGTTCCTTGTCCTTGACCTGGCGGGAGATGATGCCGGCATAGGTACGGTTGATCATGCTCTTGCCGAAGGCGTTGGTAAAAAACTCGGTAAAGGCAATGTTTTTTTCGCAGAGGGAAAGAAAATGATTGGCATCCAGGGTGATCATCTCGGCGTCTTCCTGGATCCGCAGTGTTTTCGTGGCGATGCCCTCGTTGAGCAGGATCGAGATACCACCGAAACTGTCGCCTGGCCGCAGGTCTCGTTTCAGCGTCTCGCTGAAATTGAATTCGAAGAAAAATCGGGCGGCACCGGACGTCAGCACCCGAAACCGGTCGACGGGGGTAATCTCCTGGGTCAGCAGAACCGTACCTTTCGGCGCGGTCTCACGGTAGAGATGTTCGGCAACGGCGGCGAATTCCTCTTCAGACAGCAAGCAATAGGGATGATAGCGATAGGCTTCTTCCATGAACGACCTCGTTGGTTGCCGGTGAAAACGCCTTGATCAGTACCGTATCCTCCGGAAATAAATACGTTTCGATGCCGCTATCGCATCTTCCAGCGTGATAATGCCCTTGCTCTGCAGAATCGGAATCAGCCTCAAAAATATTTCCGCCGTGGCGAGCGCATCTCCCAGAGCGGTATGGCGACCGACGATGGTGATGCCGTAGCGTTTGGCAAGGCTCTGCAGGTCGTGCTGTTTATGGACCGGGTGCAGGGCGGCCGAGAGGAGCAGCGTGTCAAGGGCCAAGTTGTTCAGAGAAACCCCGCACCGCAGCTCCGCGCGTTTGAGTATTTTCAAGTCGAAGCTGACGTCATGGCCGATCAGCACCGTGTCCGCGAGATAGTGGTGAAAGGTCGGCAGTACCGTGTCGATGGACGGCTGGTCGGCCACCATCGATTGGTCGATACCATGGATTTTGTAGGACTCGAAGGGGATATTTCGGCCGGGATTGACCAGTTGTTCGAAGCGATCCTGATAGACGATCCTGTTCTTGACGATC
>CAZUJZ010000140.1:0-10249 GCA_964620665.1 uncultured Desulfofustis sp.
AAGCAGAAAAACTATGCTCCGACCCGTGACGAGTTGATCCGCTCCGGGGAGACGCTGGCCATGGTCGGCAACGAGGAGCATGTGCGCCGCTGCGCCGAAGACTTCGGGCTGATCTACAAGGGAGAACTCGATGTCTTTGCCGAAGATTTCTCGGTCAACAATGCCGGGATCGTTGAAGGGATCGTCACCCCGCGTTCGCTGCTGGCCGGGCATACCATGCGCGAACGGAGATTTCGCAAGACCAACGGTGTGGTGCCGGTGGTGCTCTGCCGAGAGGGGATCTGTCAGTTCGACCAGATCACGAAAGAAGTGATCAAACCCGGTGATGCGCTGCTGATGTTCGGGCGCTGGGAAAAATTTCGCGAATTGCAGAAGCGCAATTGCTTTATCTTTACGACCGAGATCAAGGGGGACGTCATCAGGAGCGAACGGGCCGGCATTGCGGTGACCTGGCTGATTATCGCGGCGGCCCTGGTCCTCTGGCTCGAGCCGGCGAGCGCCGCTCTCGGCGTCCCGATCAAGTTGTCCCTGTCGATTTCATTGCTGGTCGGGGCTTTGGGCATGATCCTGACCAGGGTATTGACCATCGATGAGGCCTATCGCTCCATCGACTGGATGACGGTCTTCCTGCTGGCCGGCCTGATTCCGCTCGGCCTGGCCTTCCAGAAAACTGGCGCCGCCGAATGGGTGGCGGTGACAATCATCAACCTGGTCGGTGATGTTCCGCAAGTCGTTTTTCTGCTCATCGTCGGGGTACTCACCTCGTTTTTCACCCTTGTCATCTCCAACGTCGGGGCCACGGTGCTCTTGGTACCGCTCTGCATGGCCATGGCCGTCGAGGTCGGCAGTGACCCTCGGCTGGCGGCGATGGTGGTCGCGCTGGCCGCGTCCAACACCTTCGTGCTGCCGACCCACCAGGTCAACGCGCTGGTGATGCGGCCGGGTGGCTACCAAACCATCGATTACGTGCGGGCCGGTACCGGCATGACCGCTATCTATCTGGTGGTGTTGATTGGCATGCTTGTCCTTTTTTATTGAAAATTTGTGTGACCGAGATATAATAAGAGGTTTTCTCTTCAACGATTAGTCGAGGGGTGCGGTTCGGTCAACGTGCTTTACCCGAATGTATTGTTGAAGTGGGGACCATAATTGAGCTTGGCAAGGGGTTGCACCAGTTGTAGCTCCTTTCTTTTTTTCTTTTCTCCCAGGTGACGGGAGAAATGCTTTTCACGTCGGTGTGCAGGTAAATGGTAGAGGATAATAACCATGGCTAGAGATTTATCGAAGGTTCGCAATATCGGTATCAGCGCCCATATTGATTCGGGAAAAACCACCCTGACCGAGCGGATTCTGTTTTATACCAACAGAATCCATGCTATTCACGAGGTTCGCGGAAAAGACGGCGTCGGTGCCAAGATGGACTCCATGGAACTCGAGAAGGAGCGCGGCATCACCATTCAGTCCGCCGCCACCTATGCTTCTTGGAAGGATATCGAGATTAATATTATCGACACCCCCGGCCATGTCGACTTCACCATCGAGGTGGAACGGGCGTTGCGTGTGCTCGATGGGGCCATCCTGGTGCTCTGTTCGGTCGGCGGGGTTCAGTCCCAGTCCATCACCGTGAACCGGCAGATGACCAGATACCGGGTACCGCGGATCGCCTTTGTCAACAAATGCGACCGCACCGGTGCCAATCCCGAGCGGGTAGCCGGGCAATTGCGTGACAAGCTCGATCTCAATGCGCGGCTGATGCAGATGCCGATCGGCCTGGAGGCCGAGTTTTCCGGTATTGTCGATCTGATCACCATGAAGGCCCTCTATTTTGAGGGAAACAGTGGTGAGCAGATTCGTGAGGCGGACATTCCGGGCGAGATGCAGGGCGAGGTCCAGGAGCGTCGCCAGGAGTTGCTCGAGGAATTGTCGATGTTCTCCGAAGAATTGATGGAGGCATTGCTGGAAGGGGGAGATATCGATAACCAGCTGGTTTACGACGCGGTCCGCAAAGGGACGCTGTCACTCGATTTTACTCCGGTCTTCATTGGTTCGGCATACAAGAACAAAGGCATTCAACCGTTGCTTGACGCGGTGGCTGCCTATCTCCCCTGCCCGACCGATGTCCAGAATTTCGCCCTTGATCTGCGCAAGAACGAGGAAGAATTCGCGGTGACCAACAGTCCGGACGACCCGTTGATCATGCTCGCTTTCAAACTCGAAGACGGACGCTACGGCCAGTTGACCTACGTGCGGACCTACCAGGGGAACTTGAACAAAGGTGACACCGTCTATAACAGCCGAACCGGGAAAAAGGTCAAGATCGGTCGTCTGGTGCGGATGCACGCGGACGAGATGGAGGAGATCGATGGCTGCGGTCCCGGTGATATCGTCGCCCTGTTCGGTGTCGATTGTGCCTCCGGCGACACCTTTACCGTAGAAGGGATCGATGCATCCATGAGTTCCATGCATATCCCTGAACCGGTCATCTCCCTGGCCATCCTTCCGGTGGACAACAAGGCGCAGACCAATATGTCCAAGGCGCTTAACCGGTTTACCAAGGAAGACCCGACTTTTCGGACGTTTGTCGATCATGAAACCGGTGAAACCATTATTTCCGGTATGGGCGAGCTGCACCTTGACGTCTATATCGAGCGGATGAAACGCGAATACAAGGCCGCGGTCACCGCCGGGGCGCCGCAGGTCGCCTATCGCGAAACCATAACCGCCCGCGCCGATTTCGACTACACCCACAAGAAGCAGACCGGCGGCTCGGGCCAATACGGGCGGGTGGCCGGCTATATCGAACCGATGGAAGACGGCGACTACGAGTTTGTCGATTCAATCGTCGGTGGCGCTATTCCCCGCGAATATATTCCGTCCTGCGACAAGGGCTTCCAGAAAAGCATGGAAAAAGGCACGCTCTGCGGCGCCTCCATTACCGGGGTCCGGGCGGTCATTAACGATGGCGCCTCCCATACAGTGGACTCCTCGGACATCGCCTTCCAGCTGGCCGCCATCGGGGCGTTCAAGGACGCCTATCGCAAGGCCCAGCCGGTGATCATGGAGCCGATCATGAAGGTGGCCGTGGAAGGCCCGACGGAGTTCCAGGGTGCGGTGATGGGCAGTCTCAACCAGCGACGCGGTATGATTATCGGTACCGTGGAAGAGGGTAACTACACGGTGGTCGAGGCCGAGGTGCCGTTGTCTGAAATGTTCGGCTATTCCACGGTCTTGCGCTCGCTTACTCAGGGCAAGGCGGAGTTTACCATGGAATTTGCCACGTTCAAGCAGGTACCGAAGAGCGTTGGCGAAGAGTTGATCAAGAAATACGAGCAGGAAAAGAAAAATAACTGAAACGTGGTGTTGACTTGTGTCGTGCCGCTTCATTCACCGAGTGAATGGCCGGCGACAGGTTCGTCCCGTTGTTAACTGAGAGGAGTTGAGCGCCATGGATAGAGAAGATCTGATCACCAGCAATCCGCTGCGGGTGTTGGGGCTGGACAATAAAACGGAAGAGGGCAGGCAGAGTCTCGGTCTGGTCATGGCCAGGGCCGGCCTCGGCAAGACTGCCATCCTCGTGCAGATCGCTCTGGATTCGATGCTGCGGGGCAACCGTGTTCTGCACGTGTCCATCGGCGAGTCGATCGAGAAGACCCGTGACCGTTATGACGAGATCCTGTCGCTGATGGTCGAGGGTCTGTCTGAAGAAGCACGGACTGAAGTGGCTCGGCGGCGGATGATCATGACCTTCAAGGAAAACGTGTTCAGCAGGCCGATGCTGGAGGAGCGGTTGAAGGACCTGATCCAGCAGGAGATCTTTCAGCCCGACTGCCTGATCATCGACGGCTACGATTTTGACGGCAATGGCCGCCAGGCGATGGAAGATTTGAAAGTGTTGATGGCCGATCTCGGCATCGCCGTGATCTGGTTCTCGGCGGTATGTCACCGTGAGGACACGCGCGTTTCCGCAGACGGTGTCCCGGCCCCCTGTCACACGATCGATGATCTGTTCGAGGTGGTGCTGGTCATCAAACCACATGGCGACCATATCCACCTGGACATTCTCAGGTGCGCTTACTGCCGGGTCGAACCGGGCACGACCCTGACGCTCGATCCATCCACCATGTTGATCAAAAAAGCGTAGGCTGATCGGTTTTTTGCCGCCCGGCCGGGATGGTATAAAAGATCAGAAAGCGGGTGGTCCCGATCGGGGGCGACCCGCTTTTTTTCGTTTGGGGGGAGCAATGAAATTTCGACCCTGCATCGACTTGCATCAGGGGGCTGTCAAGCAGATCGTCGGCTCGACATTGATCGACGATGAGCCGGGCAGGCTGCAGACCAATTTTGTCGCAACCCAGCCGCCGGCATGGTATGCCCGGCTCTATCGCCGGGATGATCTGCGGGGCGGGCATATCATCATGCTCGGACCCGACAACGAAGCGGCGGCCGGCGAGGCCCTGGCCGCCTGGCCCGGCGGTATGCAGATCGGTGGCGGTATTACTGCGGAAAACGCGCCGTTGTGGCTGTCACGCGGAGCGTCCCATGTGATTGTGACTTCCTGGGTCTTTCATGACGGCCGGATCGATCAGCACCGTTTGGATCGTTTGCTGGCCGAGGTCGGCCGGGATCGTTTGGTACTGGACTTGAGTTGTCGCCGCCGGGGCGACGACTATTTTGTTGTGACCGATCGCTGGCAGCGCTTTACCGAGGTACGGATCGAAGCCTCGTCCCTGGCCGAGTTGGCCGGATACTGCGCCGAGTTTCTGATCCATGCAGCCGATGTCGAAGGTAAGTGCCAGGGCGTCGAGACCCGGCTGATCGAGCTGCTCGGCCGGCATAGCCGGATCCCGACCACGTATGCCGGCGGTATTCGCGACCTCGACGACCTTCGCTGCATCGATCGGATCGGCCGTGGCCGGCTCGATGTGACCATCGGCAGTGCGCTCGATATTTTCGGCGGCTCTACCCTGAGTTATGCCGAGACGGTGGCGTTTCATCGAAGTCGGCAGCAGCGGGATGGCTGATATGACCAATCCGCCTCCCGTCGACCGGTCCCCTGCTGCCGATTCGTATCGGGAACTCAAAGTGCTGCTGCCCGACGAGTTGTTTCGGGCCTGGCAGCGCTGCTCATGGCTGATCGTCAATGAGAGCGGAAAGACCCGTCTCGAGGTCATGGAGGAGATGGTGCGTGATTTTCTCTACAAGCATGGCTGCTGAGTCGTCCGGACCTCACCGTCGCCCCATCGCTCCTGCGAGCGTCTCTTCAATTTTTCGATCAAACTCGTCAATTTCGTCATTCTTCCTCGTCTGGAGCGGTGCAAAAAAGGATTATCGTTTCCGGTAATTCTTGACATAAGCCGATTTGAAGTGGTAGGTAAATTCCAGTCGAGTTGTCGAAGCGATACGTGGGGGATTCTGAATATCTATCGCTAAAACAGTGTGTTGCCGCGTATTGCGGCCTGGCCGAGGGGCTTTATGCGACACATCCTTGCCTTATCGACCCTGCTGAGCGCCTTCTGGCTGGTGAATTCCGGTCATTACACGACGCTGCTCATTTCCTTCATGGTTGTGTCGGTGTGCTTCGTGGTCCTGTTGTGTCAATTGATGGACCTGGTGGACGGCGAATCGCAGCCGCTGAACCTGACCTTTACGATCCCGACCTATTGGCTGTGGCTGATCAAGGAAGTGGTCGTATCCAACGTTGCGGTGGCCGGGCATGTCTGGAGAGGCAACGATTCAATCAGTCCGCGATTAGTCGTGGTGACGGCGAACCAGAAGAGCGATCTGGGCAAGGTCATTTATGCCAACTCCATTACGCTGACGCCGGGAACGGTCAGCGCCGACCTGGAAGGAGACCGGATCACCGTCCATGCCTTGACCGATGAATCGGCGGCGAGTTTGCAAACCGGTGAGATGGACCGGCGGGTCTGCCTGGTGGAGCGCTGATGTTTGAGTTGACTGCATTGACCCTGCTGGTGGTCATGGCCATGGCGCTGATCCGCTCATTCAAGGGGCCGACGCTGTACGATCGCATTCTGGCGGTGAATAATTTCGGCACCAAGACAGTGCTGCTCATTGCCACCGTCGGTTTTCTCGACGGACGCCCCGACTTCCTCGATATTGCCATCACCTATGCACTGATCAATTTTATCAGCATCATCGGAGTCTTACGGTTTTTTGAGTATGCCGGTCAACGGCCGAATGAGGAGGAGCCCTGATGGATATCCTGCTTGAGGCTCTCAGTTGGCTGTTGCTGGTGACCGGCAGTTTCTTCTGTTTGACCGGCGGAGTCGGCCTGCTTCGCTTTCCCGATTTTTTCTCCCGGATTCATGCAGCCAGCTTGACCGACACACTCGGCGCCGGATTGATCCTGGCCGGCTTAATGATTCAGGCCGGATGGTCATTGGTGCTTGCCAAGCTGCTGTTGATCCTGATGTTTTCCCTGCTGGCCGGCACGACGGCCAGTCATGCGATAGCCAAAGCGGCGCTGAAAAGCGGCTTGCAGCCGATGGGCCGTGAAGACATCGACCGTCTCAAAGAAACGGAGAAGGCGCCATCGAAACAGTAATCGACATCGTCATCCTGAGTTTTCTGGCGGCCACGGCGATAGCCATGGTACGGCTGAAAGACCTGTTTGCCGTGGTCATGCTTGCCGGTATCTACAGCCTGCTGTCAGCCAGTCTGTTCCTGACGCTGGATGCGGTTGATGTCGCCTTTACCGAGGCTTCCGTCGGTGCGGGTATTTCCACGCTGCTGATGCTTGCTTCGCTGAAACTGGTCGGGCGCTACGAACAGCCGAAACGCTACAAGCCGGCCCTGGCTCTCGGCGTGGTACTGGTGACCGGCACCCTGCTCATTTACGGTACCTTCGACATGCCGCCGTTCGGCTCGGCGGATGCTCCGGCCCATCAGCATGTCGCACCCCGATATATCGAAGACTCCATGGCGGAAATCGGTGTTCCCAATATCGTCACGGCGGTGCTGGCGAGTTACCGTGGCTACGATACACTCGGTGAAGTGCTGGTTGTTTTTACCGCAGGCCTGGGGGTCATGTCCCTGCTCCGGGTCTCCCGGCAGACGAAGGACAGGGCTCGTCGGCGAACGCCGGCCGACATGCAGCAGCAGATCATTTTGCGGGTGGTGGCCAAAATGATGTTGCCACTCATTTTGCTGTTTGCTCTCTATGTTCAGTTTCATGGGGATTACAGCCCGGGAGGCGGCTTTCAGGCCGGGGTGATTTTTGCCGCAGGCATCATTTTATATACGATGCTGTTTGGGTTGAGCACTGCGCAGCGGGTCTATCGCCGCGAGGTGATGCAGGCGCTGACGGCAGTCGGCGTGTTGCTCTACGCCGGGGTCGGGGTCACCTGTATGTTGCTTGGCGGCAACTTCCTCGATTACGATGTGTTGCGTCATGATCCGGTGCATGGGCAGCATCTGGGTATTCTTCTCGTAGAGCTGGGGGTCGGCATTACCGTCGCGTCGGTCATGAGTACGATTTTCTTCAAGTTCACCTGGCGAACCGTTAAACACAAATATACCGACCTTGAAAAGCCATGATGTTGATCAGCCACTACAACTATTGGATTGTCGTGATCCTGATGCTGATCGGGTTCTATATCGTCATTGCCCATGAGAATCTGGTAAAAAAACTTATCGGATTGTCGATCTTTCAGACGGCGGTCTTCTTCTTCTATATCAGTGTAGGCAAGATTACCGGTGGTACCGCACCGATATTAGACGAGAAATATCAACTTTATTCCAACCCGCTGCCACATGTGCTCATCCTGACGGCGATTGTGGTCGGTATCGCGACAACTGCTTTGGGTTTGGCATTGGTTGTTCGAATCCAAGAAGCCTATGGGTCGATTGAAGAAAATGAGATCCAGGCCCAGGACGCACAGGATCAAATGGAATGTCAGCTTGAAGCCTATGGCTTCCAGAAAGACCATATCCTCAGCATCAAGAGTTTCGAAGAGTGATACAGCACGCGCCGATACTGCCGGTTATCATCCCGCTGCTGGGCGCGCCGTTGTGCCTGCTTATCCGCCATCCGCGGGCGGCATCGCTAGTCGCCCTGGTGGTTGCCTCTTTGTCTTTTCTGGCAAGCTGTCTATTGTTGCAGCAGGTTCTGCAGATCGGGACGATCAGCTACGAGATCGGTGGCTGGGCGCCTCCCTGGGGGATAGAATACCGAATCGATTACCTGAACAGTTACCTCCTGGTCCTCGTTTCCGGCATGGGTGCCGTGGTATTGGTGGCGGCGCAGAGCAGTCTGCGCAAAGAATTGCCGGAGAACCGGCATACCTACTTCTACAGCGCGTATCTCCTGTGCATGACCGGTCTTCTCGGGATTCTTGCCACCGGTGACGCTTTCAATGTTTTTGTCTTTCTCGAGATTTCATCCCTTTCTTCCTACACATTGATCGCCCTCGGCACCGACCGGCGCGCCTTGACGGCCGCATATCAATACCTGATCATGGGTACCATCGGCGCAACGTTTATCATCATCGGCGTCGGCTTGATGTACATGATGACCGGGACGCTGAACATGTACGACCTGGCCGAGCGGCTCCCGGCGGTCATTCATACCAGGACCGTGCTCAGTGCTTTCGGTTTTTTTATCGTCGGTGTCTGTCTGAAACTGGCATTGTTCCCACTCCATCTCTGGTTGCCCAACGCGTATGCCTTTGCGCCATCCATTGCGACCACCTTCCTGGCTGCCACCTCGACCAAGGTTGCCGTTTATCTGCTGATTCGCTGTATTTTCGTAATGTTCGGCATCGATTTTGTCATGTCGGTGCTGCCGTTCAAGGAAATCTTTCTGGTCCTTGCCCTGGCCGGGATTTTTGCCGCTTCCGTATCGGCCATTTACCAGCTCAATATCAAACGGCTCTTTGCCTATTCCAGTGTCGCCCAGATCGGTTACATGATTCTCGGCCTGTCGATCGGCACCGGGCTCGGTTTGACCGCAACGCTGGTCCACATGTTTAACCACGCCCTGATGAAGGCGGCGCTGTTCCTGGCGATCGGTGCGGTGGTCTATCGGATCAACAGTTCCCAGTTGACCCATTTTGCCGGATTGGGACGAAAGATGCCCTGGACCATGGCGGCAATCGTCATCGGTGGGCTTAGTTTGATAGGAGTTCCTCTGACAGCGGGGTTCGTCAGTAAGTGGTATCTCGTGCTGGCGCTCCTCGAGCGCGGATGGTGGCCGGTCACCGTGCTGGTGCTGCTGAGTTCCCTGCTGGCCGTAATCTATGTCTGGCGCATCGTTGAATGGGTTTATTTCACGCCGCCGCGGATCATCCTCGACGATGTCAAAGAGGCGCCGATCAGTCAGCAAGTGCCGATCTGGCTGCTGGTGCTCGCTAACATCTATTTCGGTATCGATACCAGTTTTACCGTGGGCCTCAGCAAGCTGGCTGCCGGGAGTCTGTTCGGTCTGAGCGGGGGGGGGCCATGACAGCGTGGTCGCCGGAGCTTTTGTTGCTGTTGACCATGCTGGTACCGACCGGAGCGGTGCTCGGCATTGTCGGCTTGGGCAACTTTCCCAACCTGCGGGAAGCGGTCAGTATCGGAGCCGCCCTGGTCCTGATCGGCCTGGTGACGATGCTCTATCAACTGACCGGCGATGGTGTCGCCGTGGCACTGAGCGGGCCGGAATTTTTTGCCGGAATGTCTCTGCGGTTTCGCATCGAACCGCTCGGCATGCTGTTTTCTCTGGTAGCCGGCTATCTCTGGCTGGTGACGACCATTTATTCGATCGGGTATATGCGCGGCCACCGGGAAGGAAAGCAGACCCGTTTCTATGCCTGTTTTGCCGTGGCCATTGCCTCGACAATGGCCATTGCCTATGCCGATAATCTGTTCACGTTGTTTATTTTCTATGAAGTTTTAACGCTGTCGACATATCCGCTGGTCACCCATTCGGGGACGATCAAGGCCAAGCAGGGAGGGCGGGTCTACCTCGGGATACTGTTGACGACCTCGATTCTTTTCTTTCTACTCGGCATCATCGGGACCTGGTTTGTTGCCGGGACCGTGGAGTTTCGCCCCGGCGGTGTTTTCGATCAGTCGACGACGCGCTCTGCGGCGCTGCTGCTGCCGCTCTTCATCTTCGGTATCGGCAAGGCGGCGATCATGCCGTTTCACCGCTGGCTGCCGGCGGCGATGGTTGCACCGACACCGGTGAGCGCCTTATTGCATGCAGTGGCAGTGGTTAAGGCCGGTGTTTTTTCAGTACTCAAGA
>CAZUJZ010000141.1:0-851 GCA_964620665.1 uncultured Desulfofustis sp.
GTTTCGTTCGACAATACCAGCAGTGACAGCGAAATGGTCCTCTTCAAACTCAACGACTTTTACCCGCCGATTGTCTTCGGTATAGAGAAAGGCACCCCCCGGGTGGTCTGCGATTTTCTCGACACCGAACTGGGCCGCGGGGTGCGTTCCGTGCTTGAGACCAACGGCGACTATGTCGCCCGTATCAGGGTCGCGCGGCACAACGACCCGTATAAGGTGCGGGTCGTCCTCGACCTGGTGCCCAACCGCAATTACGATCTGCAGCAGGTGTTTTTCAAAGAGGAAAACCTGTTCGTGATCGTTATCGACGAGTTCGAGGACGAGCCGGCGGCGACCCCCCCGCCGGTCGATGTGCAGGCGGTGCGCTGATGCTTACGGCATGAACTGTCTGAGATAGCCCGATGGCACCGGCAGCGTAAAATCAGATGGTGACAGCCGGGCCGGCTGGACCTCGGAGAAACGCAGCTCGGCTTCGGCCCAGAACGAGATGCCGGTGACCGTCACGACCATCGGCAGCTGGCAGGCCCCCACCTGCTGCCAGTCGTCGTAGCTGACCCGGGCGTGCTGTTCATCCTGCCCGTCGACCACGATCCGTTCCACGACCAGGCCGGAGGCCGGATCGAGCAGCAGGTGCTCGATCGGTACCGTTTTTTTCTTATAGTCCCGCACAACGGCGTACCAGACGCCCCGCGTGCTCTTGTCTTCCCTGATATCGGCCACCCGGACACCGCCACCGATCGGCCGGCCGGTCAGCCAGTCGAACAAAGGACCGCTGAGCACGGCCGGCGCTAGGTCGTGACGCAGCGCGTAGGAGCGCAGACTGCCCGAATAAAAGGTCTGGCGGGGGACGT
>CAZUJZ010000141.1:861-10194 GCA_964620665.1 uncultured Desulfofustis sp.
GCCAGCGGCGACAGCTACGGCAACGAGCGGCTGACCGAGCGGATTGGTCACATTGAAACGCAGCGAGGAGGGGCGCTGGATTTGGTAATATCCGGCCAGGGCAACGGAATCGACACTGGTCCGCCAGGAGAGTTTCAGGTCTCCGTCGTAGGCGGCGCCGCATTGGGCGGCGTGGTGGCGATGCTCATCGTAGCGGGCGAGCAGGTGCCGATGTCGCTCGTCGTCCACCGGTTCCGTCCACGGGGCCCGCGCACAGCCGCCGGCAAGCAGCAGGAGCAGCAGGGACAGCAGGGCCGAGAATTGCCGGCCTGCCGACCGCCGGTCACAGAGTGGTGAGAGCGTCAATTTTTTGTTGGACGGCTTGTTTTTTCGCTTCATCGTCAAATTTCTCGTAGGCGGCGTTGTAGAAGGTGCGGGCCGTGTCGGGCCGATCGAGGGCCCGATAGAGGTCACCGAGATGCTCGTTGATATGCGGGTCGTCGGGCAACAGTTCGAGGGCCCCGAGTAATTCGCGTTCGGCCCGCTCGAGGTTGCCGAGACGGAAATGGACCCACCCGAGCGAGTCCTGAATATAGCCGTTGCCCGGCTTCAGCGCCATGGCGCGATTGATGTAATTCAGGGCTTGCTCCAGGTTGCGGTCGGCATCGGCCCAACTATAGCCGACGAAGTTGAGTGCTTCGGCATGATCGGGATTAAGGGCGATGATCGATTTCATCACATCGATCGCCTCGTCCAGACGATCGCTTCGCTCGAGTTGCAGCCCGTAGGCGAAGAGGACCTGCTCGTCATTGGGAAAGCGCTCGGCGGCGTCGGCCAGCACTGCCAGACTGCGCTGGTCGTTGCCCTGGTCCCGGTTGAGTGAGGCGGCCAGCAGGGCGAGCATCGGTTTCTCGCTCGGGCTGGTGGCCAGGTAGTCCTCCAGGAGCTGCAGGGCCGCAGCGGTTTGTCCGGTATCGTGGAGTATCTTGGTCTTCAGGAAGATTGCGTCTTCGAACTCCCGGTCCTCGGGATCGATGGTGTTGATCAGGGTCAGGGCCTCATCGAATTGCTGCTGCTCGGCGAGGATGACCGCGAGCAGATAGCTCGCTTCGCTGCTCTCGGTCGCCTCGAGAATGGCACGGAGGTTGTCGATGGCCTTTTCCGGCTGGTCGATGCGCAGGTAGAGGCGGCTGATGACCACCGAAAGGCGCTCGGGAGACGAGCTGAATTGCCGGGCCAGACCCAGTTCGGCGATCGCTTCCTCTTCGCGCTCCTGGGCCAGCAGGGCTTGGACGATGCCGAGACGGGCCTGCTCGTCCGCCTCATTATCGGCCAGAACCGCACGTAAGATGTCGACGGCCTCCTGGTAGCGCCCCTCTTTTTGATAGACGTCGGCGAGTTCGTAGACAAGTTCGGCGGACCAGTTGAGCTGCAGGGCCGCCCGATAGTGGCGGACCGCCGTCTCGGTATCGTCCTGGCGGACGGCCAGTCGAGCCAGGTAGAGCCGGGCCAGATAGATCTCCTGGTCAAGTTCCAGGAGCCGGTCCAGGATCAAGCGGGCCTCGTCGTAGTCGCCGAGCTGACTGAGCAGGGCCCCGAGGCGCAGCAGGATCTGACCGTTTTCCGGATCGTAGGCGATGATTGCCCGGTATTGCTCAACGGCCCGCCGATGCTGCTGCTGCTGAATATGGATGCTTGCCAGCAAGGCCCGCCGGGCGGTGTTTTGCGGTTGCCGTTGGATGGCCTCTTCGAGCACTGTCTTGGCCTGGTCGGTATCGCCCATTTTCATCAGCAGGAGCGGCAGCTTCTGCTTGATATAATCGGCGGACGGATCGCAGACCAGGGCCTTTTCGTAGGCTTCCAGCGCATCCTCGAGCCGATTGTCGAATTCGGCATGGCTGCCCCAGAGGAAATAGAAGTAGGCGCAGGAGAGATCACGATTGTCGCTGCCGGCAGTGAGGTCCTCTCCGGTCGGTGCGTCGACGCCAATGGACCCTGCACCGGAGCAGGCGGCCATGAACAGTGAGAGCAGGAGGCACGATATCGTGAATTTGGGGGACGTCTGCACAGCGGCTCCGTTATGATGATTGGTGATGGCCGAGCAGTCCATCGACCAGCGTCCTTACGCGCTGCTGGATCTGGTCGGCGGCTGGTGACGCATCGATTCTCCTGATATAAGGTAATCGCATCGAGCGAAAAACGGTATCGACTTTTTGCAGGTAATCCAGTTGTTCGAAATCGTTGGGCAGCTCACCGCGGTGCTCGGTGATTCTGCGCACGGCCTCGCGCGGGTCGAGTTCGAAGACGAGGGCGAGATCCGGGGGCGGGGCAAAACCGTTTCGGGCAATGATCAGCTCCGGGTCGAGCCCGGCAGCGCCCTGGTAGGCGGCGGTCGACAAGAAGTAACGGTCGCAGAGAACGATTCGGCCTAAGGCCAGTGCAGGGGCGATCACGGTGGTTACGTGCTCGCGGCGATCGCTTATGAACAGGGCCAACTCCTCTTCACGGGAGAGAGTATTGCGGTTGCGGTAGAGTGACCTGATTGCTTGCCCGTATTCACCGTCGGTCGGCTCCCGGGTGGCGACGACGCGATTGCCGCGCGCTTCGAGATAGCGCTGGAGAAGGTGCAGCTGGGTGCTTTTTCCGGTACCGTCGATGCCCTCGAAGACGATGAGTCGACCGTTGCCTTGTTTCATGAGACCTCCCCGGCAGAGGGTGCGTCGGCTGTTCCACCTCTGCTGCGGCGCCGGTTTTCGGCCAGTTCGGCCGCCAATGCCACCGCCTGCTCCAGGCTTCGGCAGTCGGCTACGCCGCGGCCGGCGATGTCGTAGGCGGTGCCGTGATCGACCGAGGTCCTGATGATCGGCAGGCCGAGCGTGACGTTGACGCCGTCGTGGAAGTGCAGCAGTTTGAATGGAATCAGCCCCTGGTCGTGGTACATGCAGACCACCACGTCGAACCGGCCCGAGGCCGCCTGGTGAAAAACGGTGTCCGGTGGGAAGGGGCCATCGACGGTGATGCCGAGCCGGGCACAATGGCGGACGGCCGGGGCGATGATGTCGATTTCTTCACGGCCGAACATGCCGCCTTCCCCGCCGTGCGGGTTGAGTCCGGCAACCGCGATACGCGGCTTGGCGAGTCCGAAGTCGGTACGCAGGGCCCGGTCGGTCAGCGTGATCAGCTCGATGATCGACGCACCGGTGAGAGCCGGAACTACGTCGGCCAGAGCCCGGTGGATGGTGACCAGCACCACCCGCAGCCGTGATCCGGTCAGCATCATGGCGACCCGCTTGGTGCCGGTTCGGGCGGCGAGCATCTCGGTGTGCCCGGGGAACGGGTAACCGGCCAGGTTCAGGGCGGCCTTGGAGATCGGACAGGTGGTGATCGCGTCGAGCAGCCCTTCACCACACAGTGAGATGGCGGTATCGATGTAGCCGGCCATGGCCAGTCCGGTGGCGCGGCTCGGTTGCCCGACGCGCAACGTGTCCGGGTCGAGCCGGGAGGCGGCCAGCACGTTCAGAACGTCCGGTTGGGGCGGGCGTCCCGGTTGCCACTCGGCGATTGGCATATGGCGGCCGAGCTGCCTGGCAGTGGCCGCCAGCACCGCACTGTCGCCGATGACGACCGGGGGCGTGGCCAGGATGCGGCTGCAGGTCTGCCAGGAGGAGATGATAATTTCCGGCCCGATGCCGACCGGGCACCCCATCGTGATGCCGGCCGGTGCGGCGGCGTGTGCTGGTTGGCTGCTCATTGTTTCATTCGTGCTGTGCGGTTGTTATCTGAGAATCAGTTGCCCGGGCCGACCGGTCGGCCCTTCCGGCAGTGCCCCTGACGTTCATTGTTCGTAGCAGCCAGGATCATGATGTTTAGCCGGTGGAAAAGGCGTCTTTGAGGTGAGCGATCTGCGGCCGGGCGGCATCGGCCAGATCGACACCGACCACGTCGAAGCGGGCCGGTGCTTCAAGCAGCCCATGCCGGCTCAAATAGAGCAGCGCCGTGGTACTGATCTGGCGCTGTTTATGGGACGTGACCGCTTCGACCGGATCGCCATAGCGACGGTTCCGCCGGGCTTTGACTTCGATAAACACCCAGGTCGGACCATCACGGGCGATAATGTCGATCTCCCCGCATTTTTCCCGGTAGTTGCGCTCGACGATCCGATAACCGGCCGCGACCACAAATTCGACCGCCAGCTGTTCGCCCCGCTTGCCGGTTTCAGTCCGCCGGTGTGACAAATTCTTTAACCCCCTTGAAGCTGAGGCGGTGCACCGGGCTCGGGCCGTGCCGCTGCACCGCTTGGCGGTGGCGTCTGGTCGGGTAGCCCTTGTTGGCCAAAAAATCGTAAACCGGATAGCGCTCGTGGAGATCGGCCATCATTTCGTCCCGGGTGATTTTGGCGATGATCGACGCGGCACCGATCGAGGCGCTGCGGCAATCGCCCTTGACCAGGGGCTGCTGAGCGATGGTCACCGGCACGCCGCAGGTACCGTCGACCAGTACGAAATCAGGTTCGATTCCGTAGTCGGCCAGAGCGGCGATGCTGACGGCCATCGCGCGCAGCGAGGCCTGCAGGATATTGATTCGATCGATGGTGGCGGCATCGACGCAGCCGATGCCGATGGCGGCGCCGATTTCCCGGAGATGGTCGCGCAGGTGATTGCGCTGCCGACCGGTTGTCTGTTTTGAGTCGCAGAACAGCCGGTAATCGGCATCGGGAGGCAGGACTACCGCAGCAGCGACCACCGGCCCGGCCAGGGGGCCCCGGCCGGCCTCATCGGTGCCGGCGATGCAGCGAAATCCACGACCGAGCAGCAACCGTTCAAACTGAAAGGTGTCGCTGTCGCCGGTCGGCGATGCAAAGAGCCGTGCCGCCATGGCGCCGCCCGGGCCGGTCCCGCTGGTCATCGGGCCGGCCTCGCGGCGGTGTAGGGGCTGACGGTATCAGTTGATGCCGCGCTCACGAATACGGGCTGCTTTACCACGGCGTGCGCGCAGGTAATAGAGCCGCGACCGTCTGACGCGACCGGACGAGACGTGCTCGATCTTTTCGATGCGCGGATTGTGCAGCGCGAAGGTTTTCTCGACGCCGACACCGTGGGAGATTTTGCGGACCGTGTAGGATGCGTCCATGGCACCGCGTTTGCGTTTGATAACGACGCCCTGGAAAATCTGGATCCGCTCCTTGTTGCCTTCGATGATACGGATGTGAACCTTGACCGTATCGCCCGGACGAAAGGCCGGGTGGTCGAAGCGCATCTGTTCCTGGTCGATTTTATCGATGATTGGCTGATTCATGGCTTTACTCTTCTCGTTGTTCTCGTTGTTCTCGTTGTTTGACTGCCTGATATAAAACCGTTCCGACCGGCGTCCGCACCACCGCCGGAGCGGGGGGCGCTTTCCGGTTGACGGCGAAACCGGTTGTTTTCGTGTCGTGCCGGCGCTGTTCTGCAGCTGTCTCGACTCCCTCGGCCCTCAGGGCACCCCGAGCAGGCGATCGAGCACGATTGCTACCGCCGACCGTACCGACAGGTGATTGTACGGTGATCTGCCGCGGATCGGTTGTAACACCTTGTCCGCCCGTGCAAAACACGCCGGGGCGAGACCGTGGGCGGTGCCGAACAGCAGCAGAACGGGGCGCCGGTCGTGCTCCAGCTGATCGCGCATCTCCCGATAGCCGACGGCGCCGGCGCACGGCCTGGCACTGGTAGCCACCAGCAACGGTTTTTCGCCGCGCCGGGCCTGGACGTCGGCGACGATCTCGTCGAGGCTGTAGGCCGGACTGATGATCGCCAATGCTTCTTTGCGGGCCGGGTTGTAAGCGGCCCCGTGCCCGTCCTGCCAGTGACCGATGATCTGGGCCACCAATTCGTGCTGGTCCTCATACGGGGTCGCCAGGTAATACCGGCCAACTCCGTAGGTCCTGGCTGCGCGGGCCAGATCGTGCAGGTCGAGATTGGTGACCGCCGAGCCGATCGTCTCCCCGGCCTTGTTCAACACCGGGTGGTGCAGCAGCGCAATGTCCAGGCGACACGCCGTTTCGCTCATGGGCGCGGCCCCCGACTCAGCAGCGCCTCAATGTCCGGCCACAGACCGTGTTGTTTCAGCAGTGCTGTTTCCGGTGGGCTGAACTGCCGGCCGACGAGCAGCTGCGGTCTTCTCTGCAGGGTCTGCCGGACTGCGGCGAGGAAGCGATGCTCGCCGATCTTCCGGTGATCGCCGCTCAGCAGCACGTCCGGTACGCTCTGTCCCTCAAAGACCCGCGGCCTCGTATATTGCGGGTGTTTGAGCAGGTTGCCGCAAAAACTGTCGTTTTCCGCCGAGGCCCGGCAGCCGAGTACGCCGGGGAGCAGGCGGGTCACCGCGTCGATGATGACCAGGGCGGCCAGTTCGCCGCCGGTCAGGACGTAATCGCCGATGGAGATTTCGTCATCGACATAACGACGGCGAAAGCGCTCGTCTACCCCTTCGTAGCGGCCGCAGATAAGGATCAGCTGGCTCGACGGATCCGCCAGCTGCTCGGCGAGATCCTGTCGCAGCACGCGCCCCTGCGGGCTGAGCAGTACCACCCGGGCCGAAGGTCGGGCGGTGGTACGCACTTGCTGCAGGGCGCGGGCCAGCGGTTCCGGCTTCATCACCATGCCTTCGCCGCCGCCGTACGGGCGGTCGTCGGTGGTCGCATGGCGGTCGGTGGCGAACTGCCGGATATTGACCAGGTCGATACCGATCTTCCGCTCGCTGATGGCCTTGCCGACGATACCGTCGCGCAGCGGCGATTCGAACAGGTCGGGAAAGATAGTCAGTATCGAAAAGAGCATCTCGGCTGCCTTCAGCGTCCGTCGGTGGCGCTCGAGTCCAGCTCGAGCAGGCCGGGCGGCGGATCGATGACGATACCATCCGCAGCGACGCCGGTGACGATATCGGCGACCAGCGGCACCAACAATTCCCGGTGCCCACACTGGATGACGAGGACCTGGTGGGCGCCGTTGTCAAACGAATCGACCACCGTGCCGATGATCTCAGCTTCGCCGATACGCCGCACGCTCAGGCCGATCAGCCTGTGCGGGGCAAGCGGGTCATCGCAGTGGGGCACCTGATCGGCGGGCGCCAGGACGCCCATGCCGGCGGTCAGCTCGGCTTCGTTACGGGTGTCAATGGTAGCAAGTTTCAGGATGACCAGCTGATGCTGGCTGCGCACGCCGACGACATCAAGCAGCGTGGTCATCCGGCCGTCAGTCGCTACGAGGGCGACGCGGCTGAATTGTCTGAATTGCTCCGGGGCGCAGGATTGCGGGGCGACTTTCAGCTCGCCTTTCAATCCGTGGGCCTTGGTCACTTTCCCGACCAGCCGGAAGGCGTCGGCGGGGAAATCATACGACATGGGCATGGCGGCGGGCGCCTTACTCCATGATGTCGAGTCTGGTCTTCCGGCTCTGACCCGTCGCACTCGCCGCCAGCAGCGTCCGCATGGCCCGGGCTGTCCGGCCCTGTTTGCCGATCACCTTGCCGAGGTCTTCGCGGGCCACCGTCAGTTCGATGGTCACGCTATCCTCGGTCTCCTGCTCGTTGACGACGACTTGGTCGGGGTGATCGACGAGCGATTCGGCAATATGGGCGATCAGTTCCTTCATGACCCGACTCAACCGACGACAGCGGCCTTTTTGATCAGGCTTTTCACGGTGGTGGTCGGCAGGGCACCCTTGGTGAGCCAATCCTGCAATTTCTCGTTATTGATGGTGATGCCGGCGGGATCCTGCAGCGGATCGTAAGTGCCGAGGATATCGAGAAATTTGCCGTCGCGTGAGGATTCGCTGTCGGCAACGACGATGCGGTAAAACGGCTTTTTCTTGCGGCCCAGTCTGGTTAAGCGAATTCTAACTGCCATGGGTGAGTTCTCCTTTTCTGCAAAAAGGCGCCATCCGGCGTCCTGACGTGCGGGTTATTCGGTGGTGGTGCGGTTATCGCCTCATTCCTTTCGGAACTTTTCTGCGTTTCATGCCGGACATCGCGCCCGGCTTGCCTTGCATTTTTTTCAGCATTTTCAGCATTTCCGTATAGCTCTTCAAGACGCGGTTGACCTCGGCCACCGAGGTGCCGGAACCGGCGGCGATGCGCTGCCGGCGGCTGGAGTCGATGATCCGGTGATTGATGCGCTCCTTGCGGGTCATGGAGCGGATGATCGCTTCGGTCTTGACCAGCTCTTTCTCGTTGGGCTGGGGGGCATCTTTCATCTGGCGCAATTTGTTGATGCCCGGCACCATCGACATGATTTGTTCGAGCGAGCCCATCTTTTTGATCTGCTGGATCTGGTCGAGGAAATCTTCCAGCGTGAACTCGCTGCGCTTCAGCTTGCGGGCGATTCGATCGGCATCCTGTTTGTCGACGACTGCTTCGGCTTTTTCGATCAGGGTCAGGACATCGCCCATGCCGAGAATGCGTGAAGCGGTCCGGTCGGGATGGAAGACCTCCAGCGCATCGAGCCCCTCGCCGGTGCCCACGTACATGATCGGCTTGCCGGTGACCCTCTTGATCGAGAGCGCCGCGCCGCCGCGGGCATCGCCTTCCATCTTGGTCAGGACGACGCCGGTGATCTCCAGGTTCTTGTTGAAGGTGTCGGCAACGGTGACGGCATCCTGGCCGGTCATCGCGTCGGCGACGAAGAGAATATCCGAGAGGTCGACGGCGGCTTGGATCTCTTTCAACTCGCCCATCAGCGCTTCGTCGATATGCAATCGGCCGGCGGTATCGATGATCAGCGTATCGTAGTTGTTTTCGCGGGCGGCGGCGACGGCCCGCCGGCAGATGTCGACCGGTTTGGTATCGGTGGTCGACGGGTGGACCGGTACCCCGATGCGATCGCCGAGGATCTGCAGTTGCTCGATGGCTGCCGGCCGGTAGATATCGGCCGGCACAAGATAGGGGGTTCGCCCTTTGCTCTTGAACTGAGCGGCCAGTTTGCCGGCGGTGGTCGTCTTGCCGGAGCCCTGCAGGCCGGCCATCATGATGGTGACCGGCTGCCGGCCGTCGAAGGTGATCTGTTCGGCGCTGCCGCCGAGCAACTCGACCAGTTCGTCGCGGACGATCTTGATGACCTGCTGGCCCGGCGACAATTTCTGGGAGACTTCCCGGCCGAGGGCCTTGGCGGAGACCGTATCGACGAAATCGCGGGCAACCTGATAGTTGACATCGGCTTCGAGCAGGGCCATGCGCACTTCGCGCATAGCCTCGGCGATATGCTCTTCGGTGAGGACACCGTGGCCGCGAAGTTTCTTGAAAACGGCTTCGAGCCGGTCTGTCAGATTTTCAAACATAAGAAACGGGCATACCTCTGCGCACGCTTGGCTGGTATGATAACAG
>CAZUJZ010000142.1:0-10182 GCA_964620665.1 uncultured Desulfofustis sp.
CATGGCCTCGATATGATCACCAAACGGACCATGCGAGGCGGGCATCAGCCGGGCAAGCGCCTCCTCGACCACTGCTTTTCGGGCGGTGAGGTAGTCCTTAATCGCTGTCTGCTTGTCGTTCATCGAAAGGTTCGGCGGCCAGACGGCCGTTTTTGTCGAGCAGGATTTCCACCTTGGTGCGTGCTTCGGCGAGCCGGGCGTTGCAGAACTCGGCCAGCTTGATGCCTTCGTCGAATTTTTTCAGGCTGACATCGAGGCTGAGATCACCGCTTTCCAACTCTTCGGTGATTTCTTCAAGTCGCGCCAAGGCTGCTTCAAAGGATTTTTTCGACATGACGGGAATACCCGATGACTGGTTCGACAGGGTCGTTTTGCTGATTGAAAATGGCTTTTGGCCGGTTATACTGCTGGGACTATAGTCTAATCGTTGATCGGAACGCAAGTAAACAATGGGGCCGCGGCCAGCATGCGGCGACGGACGAGGGCGATGCCGAACAGCTCCGAGATGTTCATGGAAGAAGCGATAGCCCTGTTCGGCAGCTGGCTGGAGTCGGAGAAGGGGTATTCTCCCCACACCGTTGTCGGCTATCGGCGAGATCTGACCGAATTCTCCGCCGGAGTTGCCGATGATACGGCGGTGCAGGCTGTCCAGGCCGCCGATATCAGCCGCTTCGTTGCCGGGCTGCACCGCCGCAACAACCCGCTCAGCGTGGCTCGGAAACTGTCGGCGCTGCGCAGTTTTTTCCGTTTTCTGCGGCGCGAGAAGATCATTGACAACGACCCGGTCTGCGGGATTGCCGGCCCGAAAACGGGGCGCTCGATCCCGACGTTTTTGACCGTTGACGAGGTATTTTCACTGCTGGCCGCACCGGATCGCAGCGATCGCTTCATGTCCCGGGACCGGGCCATGCTCGAGATGCTCTACTCTACCGGAATCCGGGTTGCAGAACTGGTCTCCGGCTCTGTCGACGACCTTGATTTCGATACTGAAATGCTTAGGGTGAGGGGCAAAGGTAACAAGGAGCGGCTCGTCCCGGTCGGCTCTCCGGCCATCGAGGCGGTGCGCCGATGGGTGGTGGACCGGCATCGGCTGATCCAACAGCGCCTGGAAAAGCAGCGGCCGGCCGACACCGAGGCGTTGTTCCTGAACGGGCGGGGAGGCCGGTTGACGAGCAGGAGTGTTGAACGATTGGTCAGTAACTACGCACTACGGGTCGGTATCAGGCAGGCGGTGACCCCCCATGCGCTGCGCCACTCGTTTGCGACCCATCTGCTCGAAATGGGCGCCGATCTGCGTTGCGTTCAGGAATTGCTCGGACACGCCAGCCTTTCGACCACCCAACGCTACACCCATTTGACCATCGACCGTCTGACCGAGGTGTACGACAAGGCCCACCCTCTCGGCGACACCAGCAGGTGACGGCGGGCCTCCCCGAAAACGATCCATTCAACCAGAGAGTATCATGACCTTCAAATCAACCACCATTCTGTCCGTTCGCCATAACGGGCAGGTTGTCGTCGCCGGCGACGGGCAGGTGTCGATGGGGAACACCGTCGTCAAACACCATGCCCGCAAGGTCCGGCGTCTCTACCACGAACAGGTCATCACCGGATTTGCCGGCGCGACCGCCGACGCCTTCACACTGTTTGACCGGCTCGAGCAGAAGCTCGAACAATATCACGGTAATTTGATGCGTTCCGCGGTCGAGTTGGCCAAGGACTGGCGCACCGATCGCATGCTGCGCCGCCTCGAGGCGATGCTGGTGGCCGTCGACAAGGACCACTCACTGCTCATATCCGGAACCGGTGATGTGATCGAACCCGATACCGGCGTGCTGGCTATCGGTTCCGGTGGTCCCTACGCCCATGCCGCCGCCCTGGCCCTGGTTCGCAAAAGCGAATTGGAAGCGGAAGAAATCTGCCGGACGGCGATGGAAATCGCCTCCTCCATCTGCATCTACACCAACGACTCAATAGTGCTGGAAAAAATATGATCGATAAACAATCCCTGGCGCCCCGGGAAACGGTAGCGGAACTGGACAAATATATCGTCGGCCAGGCCGACGCGAAACGCTCGGTGGCCATCGCCCTGCGCAATCGCTGGCGTCGTCGCCAGGTGCCGGAGCCGCTGCAAGAGGAAATTGCCCCGAAAAACATCATCATGATCGGTCCGACCGGGGTCGGCAAGACGGAAATCGCCCGTCGTCTGGCGACGCTCGCCCAGTCACCGTTCGTCAAGGTCGAAGCATCGAAGTTCACCGAGGTCGGCTATGTCGGCCGTGACGTCGAATCGATGGTCCGTGATCTGGTGGAAATCGCCATCACCATGGTCAAGGCCGAGGAACAGGCACGGCTCGAGGGGCTGGCCGAGGCTGCGGCCGAGGATAAAATGCTCGATCTGTTGTTGCCGCCGACACCGAACCGGCGTGGACCGCTGTCGGATACCGGTCCGGAGGGCGCCACTTCGTTTACGCTGGTCACGCAGGATCAGCATGCCCCGGCGGCCGCTGCCGGCGATCATGAAGATTCGACGCGGGAGCGAATCCGGCAGATGCTGCGAGCCGGCAAATTTGCCGATCGGGAAGTGGAGCTGGCGCTTGATGAAGCAAAGTCGATGCCGATGGTGGAGATCATGACCACTTCGGGGATGGAGGAGATGCAGTCGAACCTGCAGGATGCCTTCAGCAAGATCTTCCCGCGCAAGAAGAAAAAACGGCGACTCAAGGTCCCCGAGGCAATGGCAGCCCTGAAACAGCAGGAGATGGAGCGGCTGATTGACATGGACAAGGTGATGAAGGAGGCCCTGCGGCGCAGTGAGCAATCCGGCATCATCTTTCTCGACGAGATCGACAAGATCGCCTCTCGCAGCGGCGGCATGAGTCATGGTCCGGACGTCTCCCGCGAGGGGGTGCAGCGCGATCTGCTGCCCATTGTCGAAGGCACCACGGTGACCACCAAGCACGGCCCGGTGAAGACCGATCATATCCTGTTTATCGCGTCCGGCGCCTTCCATGTCAGCAAACCGTCGGACCTGATCCCGGAGATGCAGGGGCGGTTTCCGATCCGGGTCGAATTGCAGCCGCTTGGCGAGCAGGAATTTGTCAGGATCCTCACTGAACCGGAAAATGCGCTGACCAAACAATATATTGCCTTGCTGGCCACCGAGGGGATCGAACTTTCCTTCGAGGAAGCGGCGATCAAGGAAATGGCCCGGATTGCTGTCGATGTCAATGAAAATACGGAAGAGATCGGGGCTCGCCGGCTGCACACGGTGATGGAACGGGTCCTTGACGAATTGTCGTACGAGGCTTCGGACCGGCCGGAGGGCAGCTTTGTCGTCACCGCCGACTATGTCAGGCAACAATTGCAGAGTATTATCGAGGACCGTGACCTGAGCCGGTTCATCCTGTAGCGTGCAAACGACAAACCGGAGCGGATAGCCATGGCGGGTTTGCTGACGAAGATCTTCGGACGAGGCAGAGCAGATGAAGGTCGTGCCGATGGTCGACCGGAAGAGGTGGCGCAGCTGCTCATCTGCCCGTCGTGCGGCGACGAGTATCGTGCCGGTTTTCACAGCTGCGCCGCCTGCGGCTGTGAGCTCGTGGGAACGACAGGCGGGAGCAGCGGCGCCGGCGGGACGAGGCAGGAAGAGAGGGGCGGCGAGCTGGTCGAGATCACCGCCGGTGAGGAGGTCCTTACCATTCGCCAGGCACCCCTGGCAGAGGGCAAGCGGTTGCGCCGCCTGCTGGGTCGGCACGGCATTGCCGCACTCCTGGTCGGAGGCGGACCGCCAACCGGTGGCGGGTGCTGCCCGACGGCGTCGATACAGCTGCAGATCCGGCCCCGGGACAGTGCCGCCGCCCAGCGGCTGCTGCAGGAGGATTACCGGCGCCTGACCGGATTGACCGAGCCGCAAGCCGCGCACACCCCTGATCCTGACGAGACCGAACAAGGCGACGTGGTCCGCTGCGCCGCCTGCGGGCATCCGCTGGCGGCCGAGCAGCAGGAGTGCCCGGATTGCGGGCTGTGCTGCATCCCGCCGGAGTAGCTGCCGACTGCCGTTGCCCTGCGGATCATCAGGCGGGGACTCTCCCGTGCCGTTTGACCGGCGTCTCCAGGGCTTTTTTGAGAAACGTCAACGGGTCGTAACCGAACAGCGCGCTGACCCGCTCGCTTAGTTCACGGCAGGGTTTGACCGTGAAGTCCCGGTTGATATCGACGTCCACCTCCCCCTCTCCGGGGAAATAGAGGGTGATCGAGAACGGGCAGGTGCCGTGATAGCTGAACAGGATCTGCTTGAGTTCGTCGAGCCTGATCCGTGTCACGCTGTCGGCTTTCAGCCGGGCATGGACTGCCTCGGTATATCTGACGCGGGCCTCGGCGAGCAGGTCGATTTCCTCGGCGATGATCTTGACGCCCCGTTCGTTTTTCTGGACGGTGCCGCGAATGATCACCGGATCGGGAGTACTCAACAGATGCTGGCAGGAGGCGTAGGTTTCCGGGAAGACCATGACCTCGACCGCTTCGAGGATGTCTTCGAGCGTCACGAAGGCCATCGGGTCGCCGCGTTTGCTCTTGAGCTGCTTGCAACTCCTGATCAGGCCGCCGACCCTGACCGGCTGCCCTTCGTTGAAGTTGTCGAGGTTGGCGATATCGCTGTCGGTGACCGTCCTGATCTCCTGCAAGGTATCGTCCAGTGGATGGCCGGTGATATAAAAGCCGACCGTGTCTTTCTCGAAAATCAATTTCTGCCGCTCGTCCCATTCCGCCACGTCCGGCAGCAGGATGTCGGTCATCTCGCCGGCCGTTGCCTGCGGGCCGACGGAGAACAGCGAGAGCTGCCCGCTGAGACGATCACGCTGATGGGCCTTGGCCTGGTCCATGGCCTTGGGGAGAATGGCCATCAGCTGGGAGCGTTTGGCGCCCAGCGAATCGAAGGAGCCGGACTTGATCAGGCTCTCGATGACCCGGTTGTTCACCCGCCGCGAATCGACCCGGTTGCAGAAGTCGACCAGTGACGTGTAGAAGCCGTTTTTTTCCCGTTCCTCGATGATCGAGGCCAGCGCCGATTCACCGACATTTTTCACCGCCGCCAGTCCGAAGCGGATATGATCCTGGCGGACGCTGAAATCTTGAACGCTCTCGTTGATGTCCGGCGGCAGCACGTCTATCTGGTGCTCCCGGCACTCGTTGATATAGAGCACGACCTTGTCGGTGTTGGCCATGTCGCAGGAGAGCAGCGCCGCCATGAACTGGGCCGGGTAGTGGGCCTTGAGATAGGCCGTCTGGTAGGCGATCAGTGCATAGGCCGCGGAATGCGACTTGTTGAAGCCGTAGCCGGCGAACTTGGCCATCAGGTCGAAGATGTGTTCGGCCTTGTCTTCCGGGATATCGTTTTGCCGGGCACCGGCCATGAACTTTTCTTTTTCCTGGTCCATCACCTCGGCGATCTTCTTGCCCATCGCCCGACGCAATGTGTCGGCATCGCCGAGGCTGTAGTTGGCCAGCACGTTGGCGATCTTCATCACCTGTTCCTGGTAGACGATGACCCCGTAGGTTTCCTCGAGGATCGGCTTGAGCTGCGGCAGTGGATAATGGGCTTCCTGCCGGCCGTGCTTGGTGCTGACGAAGTCATCGACCATGCCCGAATCGAGCGGTCCCGGGCGATAGAGCGCGATCAGGGCGATCAGGTCGGAAAACTGCTCCGGCGCCAGTTTCACCAGCAGCTCGCGCATGCCGCTGCTCTCCAGCTGAAAGACGCCGAGCGCATCGCCGGCGCAGAGCAGTTTGTAGGTCTTCAAATCATCCATCGGGATGGTCGAGATATCAAGATCTGTTCCGCAATCCGATTTGATATGACGCAGGGCCTTCTGGATCACGGTCAGTGTCTTGAGCCCGAGAAAGTCGAACTTGATCAGCCCGGTCATCTCGGTGTGCTTCATGTCGTACTGGGTGATGGTCTCGTCTTCCTTGCCCTTGCAGATCGGCAGGTATTCGACCATCGGTTCCGGGGAGACAACCACCCCGGCGGCGTGGGTCGAGGTGTGGCGGGCGAGTCCTTCCAGGGTCTGCGAGACGGTGAGCAACTCGGCGATCTGCGGGTCGCGGGCCGCGGCTTCCTTCAATTTCGGCTCTTGCTCGATGGCCTTGGCGATGGTCATCTTCAACTGCTCGGGAACGAGCTTGGCTATCTTGTCGACGTCGCCGAACGGGATGTCCAGCGCCCGGCCGACGTCGCGGATAACGCCGCGGGCCTTCATCGACCCATAGGTGATGATCTGGGCGACATGGGCGTTGCCGCCGTATTTGCTGCGCACGTAGTCGATTACTTCACCGCGCCGATCCTGGCAGAAATCGACGTCGAAGTCGGGCATCGATTTGCGCTCGATATTGAGGAATCGCTCGAAAATCAAGCCGTAGGGGAGCGGATCGATATCGGTGATGCGCAGGCAGTAGGCGGCCAGGCTGCCGGCCCCGGACCCTCGGCCGGGCCCGACCGGAATGTCCCGATCCTTGGCCCAGTTGATGAAATCGGCGACGATCAGGAAGTAGCCGGGAAACCCCATCTTGTTGATCACGTCGATTTCTTTCTTGAGCCGGTCGCTATAGTTTTTTTCGACATCGGGTGACAGCCTCTTGTTCTGCCGCATCACCGCGAAGCGTTCCTGCAATCCCTGCCAGCACGCCTTGGTGAACATCGATTCGAGCGTCTCGCCCTCGGGGATCGGAAAGCGGGGGAAATGGTGCTGGCCGAGTTCGATCTCCAGGTTGCAGCGCTCGGCAACTTCGACGGTATTGGCCACGGCCTCGGGACAATAGGAGAAGAGCCCGCGCATGTCCTCGGGCGATTTGAAATAGAAATCGTCGGAGGGAAACTTGAAACGGTCGCTGTCGTTAATGGTCTTGCCGGTCTGGATGCAGAGCAGGACCTCGTGGGCGTGGGCCTCCTCTTTGTTCAGATAATGACAATCGTTGGTGGCCAGCAGCTTGATGCCGAGTTCGCGACTCAGCCCGATCAAGCCTTCGTTGACGATTTTCTGTTCGGGAATACCGTTTTCCTGGAGTTCGAAATAGTAGCGATCACCGAACAACCGCTGCATCTGCAGTGCCTTGTCGCGGGCTTCGATCGGGCGGTTGTGGCTGAGCAGCCAGGGCACTTCGCCGTGCAGGCAGGCACTGAGGGCGATCAGGTTGTCGCTGTATTGCTCGAGTACCTCCATATCGATGCGCGGCTTGTAGTAGAATCCTTCGAATTGGGCGATGCTGGAGAGTTTCATCAGGTTCCGGTAGCCTTCGTAGTTCATGGCCAGCAGGATCAGATGAAAGGCAGGGCCCGCTTCCGAGGACTTCTTTTCGCTGCGGTGCCCGGGCGCGACATAGAATTCGCAGCCGACAATCGGCTTGATGCCGGCCTTCTTCGCCTTGGTATAGAACTCCAAAGACCCGTACATGGCGCCGTGATCGGTCAGGGCCACGGCATTCATCTCGAATTCCCGGCACTTGGCGAGCAGATCGGACATCCTGATAGCGCCGTCGAGCAGGCTGTGTTGCGAGTGGACGTGCAGATGAACGAAATCGGCACTCATGAGCGGCCTTCCGGAGCCGGGATTGAGTGGCGAACGACCGGACGTGCGGGGACGACAAACTCCAATCGGTGTGGAAAACAAAACAATGGCGACGGCCCGAATTGCATGGCGATAGACTCCACATGTGCAGAAGATGAAAAGACGGGAAGGATGACCAAGTGCTCAAAAAATACCATGAACACGCGTGGCTTGCACAGAAAAAGCAGACGGCTGGAAAATTGACGTAAGATATGTAAAAACAATATCTTACGTGCAATTTTTGAGAGTGATGTGGTGAGGAGCGCCGAAAACCGGACGGGTGGCGCGTTATGCCTCTTGGACGGTGTTTTTCTCCTGGATCTGGATATTGAATCGCTCGCGGATCTTGCGATAGGAGACCAGGTCATGGTCGCGGGCCGACGGCGTGAGGAAGGATTCGAGCCTGGTCTTCAGGATGACCGGATTCATCTCCGAATTGATGGCGATGACTCCCTCGGTGATGATTTTCTGCAGCAGCAGTTCGTGGTTGGTCCTTTCGCGGAGATTGGCGGCAAACGGCAGGAAGAAGAAGTTGGCGAAAACCAGTCCGTACAGCGTCGAGGTCAGCGCGATCGGCACCGCTTTGAGGATGACCGAGGTATCGCCGATACCGCCGAGCATCGCGATCAGACCGACCACCGACCCGATGATCCCGAAAGCCGGGAAAAAATCGGCGATCGAACGCAGGACCCGCTGCAAATCGTCCCGGCGCAGTTTGAAAAAATAGGTTTCCGTGTTGAGGATATCCCTGATCTGTTCCGTTCCGTACCCGTCGACCAGGCAGCTCAGAGCGCGGCGCAAGAAGAGGATGGTGGTCTCGTTTTCTTCTTTCTGCAAAGAGAGGATGCCGTCGATGCGAGACTTGATCGACAGGTCGATCAGGATATTGATGATCTCCGTTTCCTGTTTGACCGGCTTGTGATAGGAGGCCTTCATCACTTTGTAGACGATTTTCAGTTGTTCGGTCTTGAAGCTGAGCAATGATGCGGCAGCGGTCCCGCCGATGACGATCAGCAGACCGGAGATATTGAAATACAGACCGAGATTGCCGTTGAGCAAAAAACCGGCGACAAAGAGCGAGGTAAACAGGAACAGACCGATAATGTTTTTATATCTCATCAGATTCTTGAGTAATGTGGAGATGGTTGGCGACAGAGGCTGCCAGCGGCGTCGGGAGCTTTTTGCTGATGATGATTTCAACCCGGCGGTTGGCGGCGCGTTGGCTGCTGTCCGCGTTGGGGTGCAGCGGTCGCTCGGCGCCGTACCCGCTGACCACGAATTGTTGTGGATTCATATCCATATCCTCGATCAGGAACCGGGCTACCCGGGAAGCTCGGGCTACGGACAGCTCCCAATTCGTTTCGTAGCGCGGCGAGTGCATCGGCCTGTTGTCGGTATGGCCGACGACATTGATCATATAGGGGGAATCTTTGATCACGGTGGCAATTTTGTGCAGCGAATCGATCGCTTTTGTTGACAACTCGGCCCGGCCGGTGGCAAAGAGCAGATCGCCGGTCAGGATGATTCGCATGGCGTGATCCGGCACCAGGTTGATGGAGGCGAATTGATCGAGATCGAGCTGTTCGAGCAGCGCTTTGTCGACGGTGAAATCCTGAATGAAATCATGCTTCTCCGGTTGCGGAACAGTTGCCCCGGGGAGCCGGTCGTCCGGGGAGACCGGCTGGTGTGGCGGTGTATCAGCCAGGACCGGCGAAGGTACCGGTGCCGGTTCGATCGTGTCGTTAACAATCGCTCGGGACCTTTCTTCCGGTCCCGGGGCTGCCAGATGGGTCTCAATCCGCTTTCTTCCGCCTCGGGCCTGATCGTCGAAAAAGGCCAGATCGCTGTCGAGTTCGGTGAGCCGAATCGGTTCGACTTTCCTGACGGTCCCGGCGGTTATCAACGGCGCTGCCGGTTTGATCGGCACGAACGGGAGAGTCGCCCCGGTATCGGCGGTGATCTCCAGGGCATCCGCCGTCTCGCCGCCGATTACCTCGATTTCGTCACTGACCAGGAATTCGCGGTGAGCGGCCTGGTAGACGAACAGAGAGAGAAACAGCACAAACATGGTCATCATTAAATCGGACCAGGCAATCGACCAGTGGCTGATCCTCGGTTGAGACGACCTGGGGGTGTCTTCGTCACCGGCAAACAGGCGGTTATGATTATCGGGGGACAAATCAGTATCGGCGACAAAGGAAAGTCCGCCGGACAGTCCCCGCCAGGACGGCGGGACGGGATGCCGGTGGTGCTCACGTGCGGTGTCGTGGTCGTTCATTATCGCGGTTACAGGGCAGAGCTGCGCAGGGCAGCGTTTCGCTACGTTATCTATGAACGTATCGGCAGTCGCGCGATAAAATAAAAGGAAAAACGTCGGCCCGCGCGGAGTGGAACATATTCAGATCGCGGCCCGACAGACGAGAGGCAGACTAATCGATACCGATGGCCTGGCGAATCGAGTCGATGTCGACCCGGGCAATGCGCTGGCCGAAGGTGATCTTGACGATCGAGATCTGATAGGTGTCGACGACCTGAGTCAAGCGTTTCAAGGTGTTCAGGTCGAGCAGGCCGCCGGGCA
>CAZUJZ010000143.1:0-10074 GCA_964620665.1 uncultured Desulfofustis sp.
AATTCGCTGTCAACGGTGATCTCGGCGATATCGATGCGAAACTGGCGGGGACGGCGGCCTCCATCGTTATCTGGACCACGACACCGTGGACCTTGCCGGCCAACCTGGCCGTGGCCCTGCACCCCGATTTCGAATATGCCGCTGTGCGTGCCGGTGGAGAGTTGCTGGTCATGGCCAAGGAACTGGTGCCCCGGGTCATGACCGAGTGGGGCGTCGACGACTGGACGATTGAGTCCACCTTTGGCGCCGCGTCGCTGGAGAAACGAACCTGCCGCCATCCGTTCATGGACCGCGACTCACTGCTGGTACTGGCCGACTATGTGACGCTCGAGGCCGGAACCGGCTGCGTGCACACCGCTCCCGGACACGGCGCCGACGACTATCAGACCGGCCTGCGCTACGGGCTCGATATCCTCTCGCCGCTTGACGACAACGGGTTTTATACCGCCGAGGCCGGCGTTTATGAAGGCCTGCGCGTCCCCGAGGTGAACGAGCGGATCAATGGCGATCTGGCCGAATCGGGGCATCTGGTCCACCAGGCATCGATTACGCACAGCTACCCCCATTGCTGGCGCTGCAAGCAGCCGGTCATCTACCGGGCGACGCCGCAATGGTTCATCTCCATGGAGCATAACGATCTGCGTCGTAAATCCCTGGAGCAGATCCGCCAGGTAGTCTGGACACCGGGCTGGGGTATGCAGCGGATCTACGCGATGATCGAAAACCGTCCCGACTGGTGTTTGTCGCGGCAGCGCGCCTGGGGCGTGCCGATCACGGTGATCGGATGCCGCGAGTGCGGCACGGTGATCAACGACGAGACGATTGCCGCCGCGATCGACGAATTGTTCCAGCGCGAAGGCGCCGATGCCTGGTTCAGCCACGGCGTGGAAGCATTCCTGCCGCCCGACACAACGTGTCCGTCCTGCGGCTGCGTGGAATTTCGCCAGGAGACCGATATCCTCGATGTCTGGTTCGATTCCGGGGTCAGCCATGCTGCGGTCTGCGAACGTCGCGAGGAGTTGAGTTCGCCGGCCGATCTCTACCTGGAGGGCAGCGATCAGCATCGGGGCTGGTTCCACAGTGCCCTGCTGACCTCGGTCGGTACCAGGGGCCGGGCCCCGTATAAAGGGGTGTTGACCCACGGCTACGTGGTAGACGGGCAGGGCAAGAAGATGTCCAAATCGGTGGGGAACGTCGTCGCCCCGCAGGAGGTGATCGAACGGTACGGCGCCGAGATCCTGCGACTGTGGGTCGCCAGTGAGGACTATCGCGACGACGTCAAGGTGTCCGACGGCATCCTGCGGCAGGTGACCGAATCGTATCGCAAGATCCGCAACACCATTCGCTATATGCTCGGCAACCTCTCCGATTTTCAGCCGGATCGGCACGCGGTCGCGCTGGAGCAGCTCGACGAGCTGGACCGGTGGGCCCTGGCCCGCTTCGAGGAGGTCAAGGAGAAGATCATTGCCGCCTACGAGCGCTACGAGTTTCATGGTGTCTACCATGCGCTCAATTATTTCTGCGGCATGACCATGAGCGCTTTTTACCTCGATATCATCAAGGACCGCCTCTATGTGTCCGGCACCGATTCCCCGTTGCGCCGCGGCGCCCAGACGGTGCTCCGGGAGATCGCCGGGGGACTGCTGCAGCTGATGGCGCCGATCCTCTGCTTTACCGCTGCCGAGGCCTGGGATGCGTTGCAGGGCCGCGAGAAGCAGGACGATCTGGCCGGTGGTATCTTCTTTACCGATTTTCCGGCGGCCAATCCGCGCAACCATCTTGACGAGGCGACCGAGCAACGCTGGAAACGGCTGGCCCGGATCCGGGGTGATATTACCCGGGCCCTGGAAAAGGCGCGGGCCGCCAAGATTATCGGCCATTCCCTCGAGGCCGAAGTGCGGGTGGCCGGCGAAGGGGATCTTGCCGCCTTTCTCGCCGATCATTGGCAGACCATCAAAGAGATCACCATCGTTTCCGCGTTGCGGCTCGTCGATCCCCAGGAACTGGCCGATCATGAAGCAGCGGTCGGCGAGGAGGTCGAAGGGTTGCGGGTGGCCGTCGGACCGGCTCCCGGTGAAAAGTGTGAGCGCTGCTGGATCAGGTCGACCAGCGTCGGGACGTCCGCCGACCATTCGACCATCTGCGATCGGTGTCTCGGCGTGATCAATTCGATGAACCTGCATGAGCAGTCATAACGGTGCCTCTATACTTTCTGATTTTTGTTGTCATCCTTGCCGGTGACCAGCTGAGTAAGTTCATTATTGTCGCCCATCTGCCTCTCTACGATGTGCGTGAGGTGATTCCCGGCCTGTTCAACCTGGTCCATGTGACCAACAAGGGAGCGGCTTTTTCGCTGTTCGCGACGATCGATTCGCCGCTACGGCACTATTTTTTTGTCGCCGTGAACACGCTGGCCGTGCTCGGTTTGACCGGCGCCGCCTGGAAAATTGGCGGCGAGTTCAAACGTCTCTACCGTATCTCGTTTGCCTTGATCGCCGCCGGGGCGCTCGGTAACCTGATCGATCGCCTGCGTCACGGCGCCGTCACCGATTTTCTTGATTTTTATCTTGGCAGTTATCACTGGCCGGCCTTTAACGTCGCGGATTCTGCAATCTGCGTCGGGGTCGGGGTGATGGTCCTGGCCAATGTTCTCGAAATTCGCTACGAGAAAAGGAGAAGGAAATGAAGCTTGGGATACTCTTTCCCGGCCAGGGCTCGCAATTCGTCGGGATGGGCCGGGAGCTGATCGACAGCGTGCCCGAGTGTGAGGCGATCATGGCCACCGCCGAGGCGGTCTGCGACTTTCCGCTGCGCCGCCTCTGCCTTGACGGCCCGCTGGAGGAGATGACCCGGGCGGCAGTATTGCAGCCGGCCATCACCGTCACCAACCTGATGTGCCTGCAGGCGCTGCAGCTTCACCTGCCGCAGGATCTGCCGGTTTCCGGTTTTGCCGGCCACAGCCTCGGTGAATTTTCCGCCCTCTGCGCGGCCGGGGTGATCTCGGTCGAAGATGCGGTCCGGCTCGTGGAGCGGCGCGGCTTTTTCATGGAGCGTGAAGGTCGCTCGCACCCCGGCGGCATGCGTGCCGTGCTCGGCTGTGCCATCGACGAAGTCGAAGCGGCGGTGGCCGCCTATCGGGGCAGTGGTACCGTGACGGTGGCCAATTACAATACCCCGCAGCAGATCGTCATCGCCGGCAGCGAGGATGCTCTGGACGAGGTTGGCGGGGCCTTGGCCGACCAGGGTGCCCGGGTGATCACGCTCAATGTCAGCGTTGCCAATCACTCGCCGCTGGTGGCCGGCGCGGTGCCCGATTTTGCCGCTTTTCTCGAAACGGTCACCTTCAATCGCCCGCAGCGGCCGGTCTATTGCAACGTTACCGCGCAGCCGGTCGATGAGCCGGCAGCCATCAAAGAGATCATGGCCCGGCAGATTATCTCCCGGGTGCGCTGGTACGAGAGCATCATCAATATGATCGACGACGGTGTCGATACCTTTATCGAAGTCGGACCGAAAAATGTCCTCAAGGGGATGATGCGCAAGATTGTTCCGAAGGGGCAGCAGATTACCGCACTGCAATTCGACAGCCCGGATGGGTTGGCCGAGTGTTTGCGGAAAATCACCAGCGATGACTGACAAGACGACCCGGAGCGGACACTGTTCGGTGAACGACCCGCGTCTGCAGGAGTGGGTGGCACGGATCATCGGTGGCGAGGAGCTGTCCCTGGCAGATGCCCTGGAGCTGGCCGACAATGCCGCCCCGCAAGAACTCTGGGCGGCAGCCGACGAAGTGCGCCGCAGCGTGCACGATGATCGCTTCGATTATTGCTCGATCATCAACGCCCGCTCCGGCAAATGTTCGGAGAACTGCCGGTTCTGCGCCCAGTCGTCGCGCTACCAAACGGATATCGAGACCTATGACCGGGTCGACTACCGGGAGGTGCGGCGCCAGGCCCTGGAAAACGAGCGTCACGGGGTTGAGCGCTTTTCCCTGGTCACCGCCGGTCGCGAGGTGGCATCGGCCGATCTTGCCGTCTTCGAGAACATGTACGAGCAACTCGGCGGGGAAACCGAGCTCTCGCTCTGCGCCTCGATGGGCTTTCTCACCCCGGAAAAGGCCCGGCGTCTCGTTGCCGCCGGGGTGCGACGCTATCATTGCAACCTGGAGACCTGCCGCAGCTTTTTTCCCGAGGTCTGCACGACCCACAGCTGGCTGGATAAGGTCGAGACCATCGAGATCGCCCGGCAGGCCGGCATGGACATCTGCTCCGGCGGCATTATCGGTCTCGGGGAGAGCTTCCGGCAGCGGTTGGAACTGGCGGTCGAGCTGCGGGATCTCGGCGTTTTGTCGATCCCGATCAATATCCTTACCCCGATTCCCGGCACGCCGCTGGCCGAGCGACCGGAGCTGACGCTTGAGGACGTACTCACCGCCATTGCCCTGTTCCGTCTGATCAATCCTCGCGCGGTGATCAGGCTGGCCGGTGGGCGGGCGCGGTTCGGCGCCCGCCAGTATCGTTTTTTCCTGGCCGGCGCCAACGGGGCCATCGTCGGCAATTATCTGACCACCGCCGGCAACAGCATCGCCGAGGATATCGATATGATCGAGTCCCTCGGCTATCGGCCGGTGGCGTGCAACGAGGAGTGAGCAGTGGATTCAAAAGCGGAAATTCGCAGCCTGTTGGATTTTGACCGGGATTATCTCTGGCATCCCTACACATCGATCAGTGAGCCGCTGCCGGTCTTACCGGTGGCCTCGGCCAGCGGTGTCCGGCTGCAGCTGATGGACGGCCGTGAATTGATCGACGGTATGGCATCCTGGTGGTCGGTGATTCACGGCTACGGCCACCCCCGCCTGGTGGCGGCCCTGCAGGAGCAGGCTGCCAGTCTGAGCCACGTGATGTTCGGCGGTTTGACCCACCGGCCGGCCGTCGAGCTGGGCCGGCGGTTGGTGGCCCTGGCCCCGGATGGGCTGGAACGGGTCTTCCTCTGCGATTCCGGATCGGTCGCCGTCGAGGTCGCGATGAAAATGGCCCTGCAGTACCAGCACGCCCGCGGCCGGTCCGACAAATGCCGTTTTGCCACGATCAGGTCCGGCTATCACGGCGATACCTTTCACGCGATGTCGGTCTGCGACCCGGTGACCGGCATGCACCATATCTTTGGTGGGGTCCTGCCGAAATACCACTTTGCGCCGCCGCCCCAGTGCGGTTTTCACGAGGACTGGGACCCGGAGGACAGTGAGGCCCTGGAGGAGTTGATCGCCCGGAACCACGAGGAGCTGTGCGCCGTGATCCTCGAGCCGATCGTCCAGGGTGCCGGCGGCATGCGCTTTTATCATCCAAACTACTTGAAAGAGGCCCGCCGGCTCTGCGATGAATACGACCTGCTGCTCATCGCCGATGAAATCGCCACCGGCTTCGGCCGCAGCGGTGAGCTGTTCGCCTGCAACCATGCCGAGATCACACCGGATATCATGTGTCTCGGCAAGGCCCTGACCGGCGGTTTCATGACCCTGGCGGCGGTGCTGGCCACCGATCGCGTCGGCCGGACCATTTCCGCGGCATCGCCCGGCGTGTTCATGCACGGTCCGACCTTTATGGGAAATCCGCTGGCCTGCCGGGTGGCGGTTGAATCGATCGATCTGTTGCTCGCATCCGACTGGCGAGAAAACGTGAGCCGGATCGAACGGGGCCTGGCCGAGGGGTTGGCGCCCTGCCGGGTCTTGCCGCAGGTTGCCGATGTCCGGGTGCTCGGGGCGATCGGGGTGGTCGAGTTGCGGCGACCGGTGGATGCGGCCGCCATCCAGCGCCGCTTCGTCGCCAGGGGGGTCTGGGTGCGGCCGTTCGGCCGCCTCGTCTACCTGATGCCGCCCTATTGTATCGCAGACGACGACCTGCAGACGCTGTGCAGTGCTGTCGCCGCCACCGTGGCCGAGGAGGGGGCGGTCCGGTGAAGTCGTATCGGCAAACATTGGAGCAGCTCGGTGACGGTGGTATGCTGCGCAGCCTCCGGCCCTACGGCCGCTGCGGCGGCTCAACAATCGAGGACGGTGGTCGAGCGCTGCTCAACCTCAGCTCCAACGACTACCTCGGACTGGCCGGCGACAGCGCGCTGCTGACCGCCTTTTACGAGACGATGGCGACGGACGGGCCAGCGCTGTTGGAGCGCTTTGCGCTCGGCACCGCGTCGTCGCGGCTGCTCACCGGCGACACCGCGGTGGCCCATCGGCTCGAAGCACGACTGGCCGGGCTCTACGGCCGGCCGGCGCTGCTGTTTAATTCCGGTTATCATGCCAATATCGGCATCTTGCCGGCCCTGCTCGGCAAAAACGACCTGATTCTCTCCGACAAGCTCAATCACGCGTCCCTGCATGACGGTCTGCGCATCGGCCGTGCTTCCTGCAAGCGCTTCAACCATCGGGACTATGCGCACCTGCGCCGGCTGCTTGAACGTGAGCGGCAGCGCTATGAACGGGTGGTTATCGTCAGCGAATCGGTCTTCAGCATGGACGGGGACTGTAGTGATCTGGCCCGGTTGGTCGCGCTCAAACGCGAGTTCGACTGCCTGCTCTATGTCGATGAGGCTCATGCCATCGGTGTCCGCGGCGAGCGAGGACTCGGGCTGGCCGAAGAAGACGGACTGCTGACCGAGGTCGACCTGCTCGTCGGCACCTTCGGCAAGGCGTGCGGCTCGGTGGGGGCGTTTCTGATCTGCAGCGAGGATATCCGTGACTATCTGATCAATCACAGCCGCTCGCTGATCTTTACCACCGCGTTGCCGCCGGTGGTCCTCTCCTGGAACCTGTTTGTCCTGGAGCGCATTCCGGCCATGGCCGAGCAGCGTCGGCGGTTGAGGCTGCTCAGCGATCGTTTTCGCGGCGTGCTGCTGGAGCGGCAGCTGCCGACCGCCGGTTCCACCAATATCGTACCGGTGATCATCGGCAGTGCCGAGCATACCGTGGCCGGCGCCGCCTATCTTCGGGAACAGGGGTTTCTCGTCTTGCCGGTACGGCCGCCGACCGTGCCGCACGGAACTTCTCGTTTTCGTTTGTCATTGACCGCAGCGCTGGACTGGGAGCAGATCGAGGGATTGCCCGGATTGATCGGTGATTGGCTGGCCGGCGGCAGGATGTCATGATCATCGATTGGCTTGCCCGCGGCGATGGCCGCGATCTGATCGTTTTCTGCAATGGCTGGGGGATGGACCGATGGCCGCTGAACGGGCTGGCCACGGAGCCGTTTGATGTGGTGGTGCTCTCCGATTATCAGCGGTTTGACGGGCTCGACACGGTGCGGGCGGAGCTGCCGGGCTATCGTCGCTGTTATCTGATCTGCTGGTCGATGGGGGTCTGGGCCGGACAGCGGCTCTTTGACCAGGACAGAGATCTGTTCGAACGGTGGATCGCGATCAACGGCACCCTGCGACCCGTTGACGATCGGTTCGGCATTCCGGTGGAGATTTTTTCGGCCACCCTCAAGGAGTTTTCTGTCTCGATCCTTCAGAGATTCTACCGCCGGATGTGCAAGGAGCCGGGCGTCTTTGCTTTTTTCCAGAACCATCGGCCGCAGCGCAGCCTGGCAGATCAGCGTGAAGAACTGGCTGCCTTGCAGCTTGTTGTGATGGACGAGGCGGTGACGCCGCCCCTCTATGATGACGTGATCATCTCCCGCAACGACCTGATTATCCCGACCCGGAATCAGCAGGCCTTTTGGCAGGATCAACGGGTCGTTGAAATGGACGGTTGTCATTATCCGTTTTCCCGCTGGCAGCGCTGGTCCGATATCCTTGATCTGGTGGGCACCGATGAGCGGTAAGGGGGGCGTTGCCAAGGAGCGGGTCGCCCGGGCCTTTCTGCGCGGCAGGCAGAGCTACGACCGCGAAGCGGTGGTTCAGCGAGCCGTCAACGACCGGCTGCTGCTCCTGCTGGATCGGGGACAGGGCAGGGTGCGGCGTGTTCTTGAGGTCGGCTGCTGCACCGGCATGCTCACCGAGGAGATCGCCCGCCGGTATACCCCGGAATTGCTCTTTGTCAATGACCTGGTGGAGCAATTTTTCGAAACGGTCAGCGTCCGGTTGTCAGGCGCCGAGCGGGCACGGCTGCGACCGTGGTTCGGTGATATCGAACGGTGCGAGCTGCCGGGCGAACTCGACCTGGTCGTCTCCAGCTCGACGCTGCAATGGGTCGATGACCTCGATGGTTTTTTTGCCAGGATGGCCGGCGCGCTGGTGCCGGCCGGCCGGCTGGTTTTCTCCATGTTCGGCCGGGAAACGCTCGGTGAAGTTACCGAATTGACCGGCGTCGGCCTGCGCTACCCGTCGTTTCGCCAGGTGCGGGACGGCCTCGATCAGCGCTTCCGGATCGATCACGGCGAGGTGATTCGCGATCGGCTGTCGTTTCCCGATCCCCGGGCGGTCCTGCGCCATATCCAGGCCACCGGGGTCGGCGGGGTTGGCGGTTATACCTGGACACCGCGCCGGCTGGAACATTTTTGTCAGGAGTATCGCCGCCGCTTTGGTGATGGGCAGTCCGTCTCCCTGAGCTACGTCAGTTACCTCTTTGCTGCTGAAAAACGACCATGAACGAGCACCAGCCTGCCGCCCGCGGCACCGTTATCATGATTTCCGGCATCGATACCGGGATCGGCAAGACCGTGGCCACCGGCCTGCTGGCGCGATGGCTGCACGACGGCGGTCGCCGCGTGATCACGATGAAGATGGTCCAGACCGGCTGCGCCAATCTCAGCGAGGATATCGTCGAGCACCGCACGCTGGCCGGCCTGCCGTTGCAGGAGGAAGATGCCGTCGGGCTGACCTGCCCGTATGTCTTTCCGGTGCCGTGTTCGCCGCATCTGGCGGCGCGACTCGACGGCCGCCGGATCGAACCGCAGGTCATCGTGGAGCATGCCCGTCAATTGGCAGAGCACTATGAATATGTGCTTGCCGAAGGGGCGGGCGGACTGTTCGTGCCCCTCAACGAAGAGGCGCTGCTCATCGATCTGCCGGCAGAGCAGCAATGGCCGGTGGTCCTGGTCACCAGCCCGCGGCTCGGTTCGATCAATCACACCCTGGCGGCGCTCGAGGCGATCGAGCGCCGCGGTATCAGGCTGCAGGGGGTGATCTACAACCTGGCCGACGCCCCGGACACCGATCCGCGCATTGTCGACGATTCCCGGCAGGTCTTTGCCCGGCGACTGCGGAGCATGGGGTATGATGGACAGCTCTGCGATTTGCCGACGGTATCCTGCACACCGTCTTATTGCGTTGATTTTTCGCCGCTTTTCAAGAAAAGATAAAAAGGCCCCATTTGTCACAGAAAGGGGAGTGGACCAATGCTCAAGCTTTGCCTCAACTGTAAATTCTTCCACCTGGAAGATCGTCATTCCGGTCGTTGCCGCATCGATCGCGGCAGTATCGACCCTCAGGCCTACCCGAACAAGCTTCATCAGGATCACTGCGATCGCTGGCAAGATGCCGGTCAGCGCTATTTCATCCGCACCGGCTGGCTCAAGAAACAGGAAAAAATCGACTCAGAGTAAATGAAACACCGGTTTATTCTTTCCTTAACCCCATTTTCCCGTGTGCCGGGTGTCTAAAAATGGAGCAGGTCAGCGCTTTCGGGCCCCCACCGACTGCCTAGAAATAAGACAGACGGTGGAGTGACCGTCACTGCGGGGAGGTCTTCCCCGGAAAATAATTTCCACAATTATAGTTGTTTATCCTGTCTTCGAGGTTTTTCATCCGTGGTGGCATGGTCTCTGCAACTAGAGAAATGAAACCACGGCGCATGATCGGGAATGTGACCATGAACAGCACATACGATCAGCGCAGTAAGGGCCGCACGGGCGGCTCAATCGAAAACCAATGAAGAACAGGAGACACACCATGAAAAAAATCATTATCACAGCGATCCTCGTTGTCGGCCTGGCTGCAGGTTATGCTTTTGCCCATAACAATGATTGGGGGATGAGAGGAAACGGCGGACACATGATGGGCGGTAACTACGGAATGATGCACAACGAAGTTCTGGGGACAGTATATCTATCTTCACAAACCTCTCTGAACTCAGTATGA
>CAZUJZ010000144.1:0-10056 GCA_964620665.1 uncultured Desulfofustis sp.
CATCCATGGCCTGGCCGCCGGCTGCGGACGTCCTGTCCGCAGCCCTTCGGGCCTTATTCTCCGGCCCGCCGGGCCTTCGCGATGCAGCCTCCGGCAGAATCGGCCGGCCCGGGGAGTTCAGCCTTTGGAACTGATTTTCATATAAAAAAAATAAGGCGGGAACAACGGAGGATTTCCGGCAACGGGACTGGTTGGCTGGCATCATGGGAGTCGGATTTCCGCGATTGAGAAGGTAAGGGAAACCATGCACCGCTCTTGTTTATAGAAAATAGAGAGAAAAATGCAAGCCATTTGGCCGCAGGCCACCACGGGCTCACCCGTTGAGCCGGCGGGCCCGGCGTCGCGCCATCGGCAATAACTGCACGATCATGATACCGAAAAAGATCAGCGCCGCCCCCGAAAATTCCGCCGCCCCGAGCCGTTCGGCAAGAAACAGCACGCCGGCCAGCGCGGCAAAGACCGTTTCCGAACTGAGAATGATCGCCGCATCGGCCTCGTGAGTAAAGCGCTGACCGACGACCTGCAGCGTAAAACCGACACCGGTCGACAACAGTCCGGCATAGAGAATACCAAACAGGCCGTTGTGAAAATACACCAGCTCGGGTTGCTCGACCGGCAGGCCGATCGCCAGCCCGCACAGGCCGCAGACGAAGAACTGGCCGCAGGCCACCACCAGCGGTGCCCGGGTACGCACGGCCATGGTGCCGACGATGATGACGTGAAAGGCCCAGAAGAGGCTGGAGGCGATCACCCAGAGATCGCCGAGGCGCAGATCGAGCCCCTGGGCGCCGCTCATGATATAGGTGCCGACCAGGCAGCAGGCCGCCCCGGGCCAGACCGCCCAGTGCACCTTGCGTCTCAGCAGGAAAAAAGAAATGATCGGTACCAGCGGCACGTAGAGGGCCGTCAGAAAACCGGCATTGGTGACCGTGGTGTGAAAAATGCCGTGTTGCTGGAGCGCCGCACCGGTGAACAGGATGACCCCGGTGAGGGCAACGCCGAGCCAGTCGATACGGCCGAAACGTCGTTCCCCGGTGTGGACTTTTCTATATTGCCGGATCGCCAGCGGCAGGATGAAAATTCCGCCGACCAGCATCCTCGTGCCGGTGAAGGTAATGGCCTGCAGACCGCCGGTCCCGACCTGCTGCACGACAAAGGTCGTGCCCCAGATGATCGCGGTCAGCAGCAGCAGGGAATTGGCCTGCAACCTGGACATCAACGGCCGTCCTGCCCGTTTAGAATCGCTTCGATATCGTCGGCGAAGCGATCGACCGTGGCGATCTCGGTGTCCCAGGCGCACATGAACCGCGCCCCGCCGACCTCGGGAAAGACATAAAAGCGCCAGCCCCGTTCCTGCAAGGCCTGCAGATGGTGATCGGCCATGGCGACGAAGAGGGTGTTGGCCTGCCGGGGAAAGAGGATGGTCGCGCCCGGCAGCGCCCGTAGCCGCATTTCAAGGCGCGCCGCACAGTGGTTGGCGTGACGGGCATTGGTCAGCCAGCTGCCGTCGTCGAGCATGGCGATCCAGGGAGCCGCGAGAAAACGCATCTTCGAAGCGAGCTGTCCGGCCTGTTTGCAGCGCCTGGCAAAACCATCGGCCAGACCCCGATCGAAAAAGATCACCGCGTCGCCGACCGCCATGCCGTTTTTGGTACCGCCCAAGCAGAGGACATCGACCCCGCAGTCCACGGTCAGCTCGCGCGGCGAGCAGCCGAGCGTCGCCACCGCGTTGGCCAGGCGGGCGCCGTCCAGGTGCACGGACAGACCGAGCCGCCGGGCGCACGCTCCGAGCTCGCGCAGCTCATCGGGTTGGTAGATCGTCCCGGCCTCGGTGGCCTGGGTCAGGCTGAGCACACGCACCCGGGGAAAATGGACATCGCTGCGCCGGCCGACGATCTCTTCGACGATTGCAGGGGTGAGCTTGCCATCGGCACCGTCGCCGGCCAGGAGTTTGGTGCCGCCGGTGAAAAAGGCCGGCGCCGCGCACTCATCGGTCTCAATGTGGGCCAGCCGGTGACAGACGACCGCGTCGTAGGGCCGGCACAACGATGCAAGCGCCAGACTATTGCCGGCCGTGCCGTTGAAGACGAAAAACACCTCGCAATCGGCCTCGAACAGTCGGCCAATACGCTCGGCGGCCTGCTTCGTCCACACATCGTCACCATAGGCCGAGGCGTGCCCCTGATTGGCCTCGGCCAAAAGAGACCAGGCCTGCGGACAGATCCCGGCATTGTTGTCGCTGGCAAATTGCTGCTCTGCTTTCATGGGCTGCACCCTCCTTCTGTTCGGCTGGACGAATATACTTGTTCCAGCGATTTTTGCAAGGAAAGTGCGTCACCCCGGCCCCATCGGGACCGTCGGCGACAGCACGAACAGATCCAGCAGGGATTAGCCGTTGCTGACCCGGAAGTGAACGCTCAGCGGGTTGTGATCGGAACTCTGAACCGGATAACTGTGCGCACTGACGACATCGAGGCCCCTGGCGTAAACACCATCGACGGCCCGATTGAAAAAGCGGCTGCGGTGATCGGGGTGAAACGATACCGGCTGCAGGTCAAGAGCAGCCAATTCCGATTCGACCAGCTCCAGCCGCGCCGCGCTCCAGGTGTTGAAATCACCGGCGACGACCACCGGCCCGTGATGAGAACGGATCATCCCCTTGAGGTCTTCAATCTGGCTACGCACCGAATCGAGAGCGAGGGTGAAGTTGACCATGTGAACATTGACGACCAGCAGCAGCTCAGAGGTACCACGCAATGGATAGGTACTGGTCAGGGCCATTTTCGGAATCCTGATGATCGGTTCCGTCTCACGCAGGGCGCAATAATCGTTCGGCCTGACCGGGGAAATCGACATGACGCCGGTCTCTCCGGCGGCCGAGCGAAACGCCGGGGCCAATTGCCAGTCCCGATCCATCAGCACGAGCTGGGCCTGGAGATTTTCTCCGAGCGCGGCCTCCTGCAACAACACGATATCGGCATCGCCCCCGAGAGAAACGAGATCCCGCTGCCACTCGAGATCGTCGCCCTTATGGGTATTCCAGCTGACGATGGAAAAACCGGCCGGATCGATGCCGACGGCTGCTTCTGTAACAACAGCGCCGTCACCGCCGCAGGAGCCGCTGCTGCGGATCGACACCTTCCCCTGCCCGCCGCTCAGGACATAAGCGTGGTCCGTTACGGCGCACCCTTCGGCCAACAGGAGCAACAGCGCTCCGATTGCCACCAGGGTCAGGGCCGGAAGAAGCCGGCCGCACATATCTTTCATTACCTGCATTATCACCTCGTCATAAACGTACGCACAACCTGTAAAGTATAACCCACCATCCCGCCAGAAGCAATGAACAAAGCCCTGATTCGCCCCCGGGACACCACCGCCGCGATCGGAGCAAAATCATCAAATCATAACCAACGGCTTACCGAACCGTAATCAATACACTTTATCGTGACGCAAACCTCAGCATCAAGGAGCGCACGGTATGAGCCCGGCACATTTTCGCAGCATCTGGATTTCCGATACCCACCTGGGGGGACGCAACCTGCAAAGCAAAAAATTGCTCCAATTCCTCCAGGCCACCGAGTCGGATTATCTCTACCTGGTCGGTGATATCTTTGATCTCTGGAAACTGAGACGGAGCTGGTTCTGGCCGTCAATCAACAACCAGATCGTCGCCGCCATTATCGGCAAGGCCGCCGGCGGCACCCGGATCTTCTACCTGCCGGGTAATCACGACGACATGCTGCGCAGCTACAACGGCTCCACGTTCAACAATATCACCGTCGCCGACCAGGTCGTGCACGAAACGGCCAACGGCGGCAGATACCTGGTCCTCCATGGCGACGTCTTTGATTGCGTCGTTCAGAAACGGCGCTGGCTGGCCGAACTCGGCAGCATCCTCTACGATCTGTTGCTGGTAATAAACCGCTGGTACAACAAACTGCGCCGGCTGACGGGGCGCCCGTACCACTCGATTTCGGCAAGCATCAAACATCGGGTCAAGCAGGCGGTCAACCATATCGGCAACTTTGAAGAGATCCTGGTCAGCGAAGCGCGGCGCAAGCGGGTGGACGGCTTGATCTGCGGGCATATTCACCATGCCGCAATCAGGAATATCAATGGCATCCTCTACAGCAATGCCGGCGACTGGGTGGAAAGCTGCACCGCCCTGGTCGAGAACAGCAATGGGACCATGGGCATCATCGACTGGCAGGACACGTCCTGTTCACTCGAACTGATGGAGGCAAAAGCCCCAGGCAGATGCTTTGGCAAATTCGAATTTCCATTCAAGATCAAGGCAAGCGTGAACAATGTCCCGCAGGCATCCAAATGATGCCTCGAAGACACAGGGCGCGGCTTAACACAGAGGCCGGCAGGAAATGCCTTTTACCGGGGAGAGCCTTATGAAGATCGCTATCGTAACAGATGCCTGGTACCCGCAAATAAACGGGGTCGTCACCACCTATCTGCAGACGATCCGGGAACTGCGCCGGCTTGGCCACCAGGTGGCAACCATTACCCCGCAACGCTTCTTCACGATTCCCTGTCCGACCTATCCGGAGATCCCCCTGTCTCTGGCCACGGCCCCGCGGATCCGTGACCTGCTGACCGATTTCACGCCGCATGCCGTTCATATCGCCACCGAAGGGCCGGTCGGTTGGGCGGCCAGACGGGCCTGCCTGACCGCGGGCTTCCCCTTTACGACCGCCTATCACACCCGGTTCCCGGAATATATCCGGATGCGTTTTCCCATCCCGCTCCGCCTGTGCTACAACGTTGTCCGTCGTTTTCACAACGCGGCGGCCCGGGTCATGGTCTCCACCGATGCACTGAAAACCGAACTCGAGCAGAAAGGGTTCGCCGGGGTTTTTGTCTGGTCACGAGGCGTCGATACCACGCTGTTTCAGCCGGGACCGCCGATTGACCGCTCGACGTGCGGCCGGATATTCACCTATGTCGGCCGCGTCGCCCCGGAAAAAAACATCGAGGCATTCCTGACGCTCAACCTGCCCGGCCGCAAGGTCGTTATCGGTGACGGCCCGGCCCTGCCAAGCCTGCGCGATCGCTATCCGGACGTCACCTTCACCGGCTTCAAGCAGGGCCGAGAGTTGGCCGAACTCGTCGCCGCCAGCACTGTTTTCGTCTTTCCCAGCCTGACCGACACCTTTGGCGTCGTTCAACTCGAAGCCATGGCCTGCGGCGTGCCGGTGGCAGCTTATCCGGTCGACGGCCCGCGAGCCGTTATCAAAAACGGCTACAACGGCTGGATGGCCGACGATCTGGCCGTCGCCGTCAACAACTGTCTGGACATCGATCGCAATCACTGCCGAAGCTGTGCGATGGACCATTCCTGGCAGGCCTCGACCCGGCAATTCCTCGCCAATCTCTGCTTCCAGGAGCACCCCTTTACCAGCGCCCCTGTGTCGCTCCAGAAGGCGGCCTGACCCGGACCATGACCGCCCCATTGCCCGGTGCCGCCTACCTGCCGTCCTTGGCATCAGATGCAGCCCGATTTGCCGCGACCGCCAGGCGGACCGGACTCAGTCCATTCGGCGCCGGCGACACGACGGCCGGCATGGAGTATGAGTTGCAGGTTGCCGTTGAAGGAAGCAGTGACCAGGTCGACCTGCCGCTGACGATCAGCCATTCCGGTTATTTCAAAAACATCGTCGAGAGAAGCAGGCGCGGTGATTGTTCCGAGCAGATTGTCGACGATCTGCAGGCTTTTCTTGCAGATCGTCATCAGACCATCTGGGAAAACAGCTGGATCCGGATGAAGACCGGATGTCTGAGCAATTATGCGGCACGCATGATCGAAACCGATTTTCTGGCAGACAAAAGCCGGCCAAATGGCCCGCTGCGCAGTGACCGGCACCTGTTCTTCGTTGTGCATCGCGGAGAGCAATGGCTGCGTCTACCGATCAGCTACGTGCTCAAACTGGCCCTGGCCGACTGCATCGGCCGCTCGCCGGGCCTTCCGGAACGACTCCGCACCAGGGCCGAAGGTCTGCTCGACCACTTCATCAGCGACAATACGTCCCCAGAAGTCCTGTCCCTGAGTATCGTCAAATCGTCTGCGTCGACCATCGGCTGCGAAGCTGCCCGGGAAACCGCCCGTACCTACCTCGTCTGCCAGCTGTTGATCAACTATGCCAACACCCAGTTCGGTCTGAAACAGACCGGACAGCGGGCCGTGCTCTATTTTGCCCCGCAGGCGCCGGTGCGGCAAAAACGAATCAACGACCTGATCCCGGACAGTTTTTACCGTCAGCTCTACATGAGCCCCTGTCTGTCCGGCTGGAATCGCGGTGAAGACAAGCACGCCTATATGGAATTGTGCCACCGCACCCTGTCGCGCAGTCAGCTCAACACCCTTGTCAAGCTGCGTGAAGCCGGCATTCTGGTCAACAATCTGGTTGTCCTGCCAAACACCTCGAACACCTGCCTGGCCAATAACGGTACCCATGTTTCACTTGGTTCCACCGTCCTCTCCTCGCTTGCGGCGGAGCCGTCGTCCGGGTTTACCCCGGCCGTCGAAACCTATTTCGGCGATCTGGTCATCAAAATTTTCGAGCATTTCCTGCCGCTGTTGGTTACCACCTGCAGTGCCGCGCCGTATCGTATCGATTATGCCGATTTTCACCCCGAAAAAGTCCTCGGCTTTCTTCCCCACGAACTCGACTATACCCATCTGCGCATGCTCTGGCGACGATGGCAGAAAAAGGCGGATATTTCCGTCTTCAGCCGGCCTCTGACACCGTTCGGACCACCGGCACTCGACCGGCTGATCGCCCTGATCTGCCGGACCCGCGGCGATCTCGTTCCGGATTTCCGGCTGATCGATTACCTGGTTGCACTGTTATCCACTGACACCAGCCCGGCCTTGAGCGGCATTCCCGGCGTGCAGGATCGGCTCAAACGCGATCTCGCCGAAATGGGCGTCTTCGACGAGCGCATGACCCTCTACCTGCCCTGTCGTGTACGGGACTATCAGAGCAGGGGCTTTTGCGGTTTTGAAGGCCGGTTCTATTCGCTGTTCCCCCGCCTGAGAGACGACCTGGGCAGCGCCGTCGATATCCAGAACCTGATCACCGCTCTGGCCTATCGCCTGGTGCTGCAGGGTTCCATCGACCATAACGATATCCCCGATACGCCCACCTGCGAGAGTGAACGGCGGCAGATCTTTTTTGCCGCTGCGATCGGCATTCCGACCGTCTTCATCCGGACCGCCACCAACAACCGGCTGCTGGCGCGAATCCTGACCAGGGTCGAAGGAAAACGCAACAGTCGACGTTATCGAGGCTACACACGGATCACGGTCCGGCAGTACCAGCTTGCCGTGCTGGCCATCATCGAAGAGGAGTGTCCGGATCTGATCGAAAATCTGCACGCCGCTCCCTGTCTGGCCGCTTTACGACAGCAGCTCCTCGACCCGAACGAATCGGCCGCCGGGCGTCTGACCGGCAATATATTGACGGCGGCCGGCTATCGGCAACGGCCGCTGTCCGTACCCGCCGAACGCTTCAACCTGGCCAGTGAAGCCTATTATCGCAACGCCCTCCGCCTCGATCACCTCAAAGAAGGATTGGCCGTCCTCGCGGAAGACTGCCGATGCCTCGAGCAGGAGTTTGGAGAGCTCCGGCAGACCGACGACGCCCTGCCGGAGCTGGACGACAGCCCGACCGGCTATCTGCGGCGGCATGAACAGGGGCTTCTCGACGAGACCCTGACACCGAAAACACTGCGAACGTTATTGACCATCTGCCTCATCGTCTATGGCCACCGCGAGCGTCGGTGATTACGATGATCGCCGGCGCGCTCCACCATCAATATATCGAACGGACCTCGGGGAGCGTTCGCACCGAAACCCTGTTCGGCGACGCCTTGGTTCGTCTACTCTACGGTCCTGCCCGGGAGCGGGCCCCCGTTCTGTTCAAGACCCTGACCTCAGCCCGGATGTCGAGTCTGCTCGGTTGGTGGCACTACGACCGGCCGAGGCTGATCCGCTACCGCGGTCCCGCCCTGCTGCGCAGACTCGGCGTTGATGCCGGGGAATGCTGCAGATCGGCCGATTTCTACAACAGCTATCGCAAAGTATTCGAACGGCAGATCCGCTACTGGCACTGCCGCCCCCAGCCCGCCGATCCCGATGCCATCCTCGCCCCGGCCGATGCCCGCGCCCTGATCGGTTCCCTGGCCAAAAACTCGCTGCTGCTGATCAAGGAAAAGCTCTTCACAATCCCGGAATTGCTCGGTCGCAAGGAACCCTTCCGGCATCGTTTCACGACCGGTGATTTTGCCGTTTTTCGCCTCACTCCGGACAAATACCACTACAACCATCTGCCGGTCAGCGGCCGGGTCATCGATATCTACGAGGTGGACGGCGGCTATCATTGCTGCAATCCGTCGGCAACCATCGCCGTTGCCTCGATTCTCGCAAAAAACCGCCGACATGTGACGATCATCGATACCGATGTACCGGCCGGCAGCGGTGTCGGCCTGGTGGCAATGATCGAGATCGTTGCATTGATGATCGGCTCCATCAGGCAATGCTATAGCGAGCGACACTACGATCGGCCTCAGCCGCTGTCAATCGGCCGATTCGCCCGCAAAGGAAACCCGAAAAGTCTCTTCAGACCGGGCAGCTCCACCGTAGTGTTGTTGTTCGAACCGGATCGAATTCGTTTTTCCGACGACCTGCGAAGCAATGGCCGGCGACTCGACGTCGCCAGCCGTTTCAGCGACCGGTTCGGCCGCCCACTCGTCGAGACCGAGGTCACGGTCCGCTCGCTCATCGGCCGGCGCCGGATGCAACCCGCAACAGAGTTCACGGTCCAGCCGCCCATTCGGCGGTGGCTGAATTAACTTTTACCGGAGTGACACCATGGCAGAACTCACCTTTCTCGGAGGAATTACCGTTCTCTTCACCATTCTGCTGTGCTGGGGCTTTTCCTTTCTGCCTCAGGAACGCTGGCAGATGTTGGCCGTTTTGCCGCTGCACAAACGCCAGGACAACAGCTGGCACGGGCTGAACCTTACCTATTACGGCTTTTTTGTCGCCACCAGCCAGCTCTTTGCCGTCACGCTGCTGGTGATCCTGCTCGGCTCGCTGGCAATCTCTCTGACCGGGGTCCTGCTGACGCTCTTCCTGCTGCTTTTCGCCTGCCTGCCCGCCGCTCGGGTCGTCGCGATGATCGTCGAGAAAAAGCGGCACACCTTTACCATCGGCGGCGCTTCGTTTATCGGCATCCTGCTGGCCCCGGCGGCGATTCTCTGCTCCGCCACGTTTCTCGAATCCGCCGGCCTCCACGCCTCCCTGCCGCTCCTGCCGACCCTGGCCGCACTGTCGCTCTGCTACCTGCTCGGTGAAGGCCTCGGTCGCCTCGGCTGTATCAGTTACGGCTGCTGTTACGGCAAACCGGTCTGCCAGTGCAGCAAAAATCTGCAACGTCTGCTGTGGAGGCAACGCTTCATTTTTACCGGGGAAACAAAAAAAGCGGTTTACGAAGGCCGATTTGCCGGGGAGCCCCTGGTACCGATTCAGGCAATAACGGCCGCAATTTATACGGCAACCACCATCATCTGCTGCTGGCTGTTTCTCCATGGCCACTACCGGGCTGTCCTGCTCGGCACGATAATCGTCGGCCAGGGTTGGCGGGTGCTCTCGGAGTCTCTGCGCGCCGATTTTCGCGGTTTTTCCACCATTTCCGCCTACCAGAAAATGGCTGTCGCGGCCATCGCTTATGTCGTTGTTCTGAGTTGGTTTCTGCCCATTGAACCAGCCACTCAGCCGGTATTAGCCAATGGTTTCCGGATACTCTGGCAGCCCGGCCTGATCCTCGGTCTGCAGGGCCTGTGGCTTCTTTTCTTCGTGATCTTCGGCAAAAGCTCGGTTACCACCGCCACCGTCTCGTTCAGCATTGTCCCGGAACATATCTGAGCGGTTCCATCGGGCAGAGACATGGAGCACCTCACCCGGATCGCCTCAGCGTTGTCAGCCCGGGCAGATGCCGAATTGATAGCGGGTAGTGTGCTGGTATCTCTTTCCTGCCGGCAGGA
>CAZUJZ010000145.1:0-10029 GCA_964620665.1 uncultured Desulfofustis sp.
CCGCCTGACCGCTTCGTAGCCGCCGGCAGTACCGGCCGGTTCACAGTCAACGGACGACGGCCCGAATCATGCACCGTCGTCCCCCCCCTGTCGCCCTGCCTCAGTTCTCGAACCAACCATAGTTGGAGCAGAAAAAAGCATTTGACCATGCCGATCAAAACATGAGACGATGGTTCATGTCCATGAACTCATGTCATAAACGTTAAAATTCTGTAAGCATTTGTAAATATACAAAAAATGACTGATGATTGGCCGACCATCGCAAAAAGCCGGCTGCGGGTACTGCTCATCGTCCTGCTTGCCGCCTGCCTTTTGCCCACTGCTGCACCATGCGACACTGCCACCCCGCAAGTTCTCATCATTCATTCCTATCACCCCGGTTTTTCCTGGACCGACAGGATCAACAGCGGCATGACAGAAACCCTGCATATCGCCGCTCCGGACTCCGACATTCATATCGAATATCTCGATGCCAAGCGTTACCAGCCGGAGCGGATCTTGCCCGCCTTCGAGGAGTTACTCTTCCGTAAATACCAGGAGACGCCCCTGGATGTGATTATCGTCAGCGATGATGCCGCCTTTCAAGCGCTCCTCTCCTCGCGGGACTCGCTTTTTCCCGGCGTTCCCCTGGTGTTCTGCGGCGTCAATGCTTTCGAGGAGCGCATGATCGAAGGCGTTGCCGATGTCACCGGGGTCATCGAGGATTTTGACCTGGCCGGGACGCTGGACCTTGCCCTGGCACTGCACCCTGGCGTCAAACACCTCGCGGTGGTCAGCGACTCCACGGCATCGGGCCGGCTCAACCTGGAACGATTCCGGCAGATAAAACCGCTCTACAAGGACCGTTTCACCAGCATCGTCGAGTTGGCCGAGCTGAGCGAGCAAGAACTGCGGCAGCAACTCTCCCGGCAGGAGCACACGGACACCATTATCCTGCTCCTGTCGTTTTATCGTGACCGAAACGGCACGGCGTTCAGCGTCCCGGAAATGACCGAACTCATCGCCGAGTCCGCCCGGGTACCGGTTTATTCCGCCTGGGATTTCGTTTTGGGCAATAAGGTCGTCGGCGGTCGGGTCGTTTCCGGTCAGGAGCAGGGACGCGTTGCGGCAGAGCTCGCCGTTCTGATCCTGGACGGCGAGCCGGCCGGAGCCATCCCGATCGTTCGGGTCAGCCCGAACCTGTCTCTGTTCGATGATCGAGAATTGTCATTTTTCGGCATCGATCGGGACAAACTCCCCGACGACAGTGTCATACTCAACCAACCGCCATCCTCCCTGCAACACTATATCTGGCTCATTGCCGGCCTGGTACTGTTCGCCATCGTTGAAACGCTTCTGGTTTTGGCGTTGCTCGAGAAGTCACGGCGCTACAAGGTGGCCGAAGAGGAGCTGCGACGGAGCAAGGAGCGCTTTTCACTGGCCATGCAAGCGGCAACGGATGGCATCTTCGACTGGAATCTGGAGACCAATGACATCTACTACTCACCTGCCTGGAAACAGATGCTTGGCTATCGGGAAGACGAGTTGGAAAACCGCTTTTCCGATTGGGAACGCCTGACCGCCCCGGAAGACGTGACGCATTCGTGGCAGGTGATGCAAGAACACCTGGAGGGGAAACGGGAGCGGTTCGAAGCCGAGTTCAAGATGCGCCACAAGGACGGGCACTGGGTAGACGTGCTCGCCCGGGCCAGCGCGGTATTCGACGGGGCGGGCAAACCGGTCCGCGTCGTCGGGACCCATGTGGATATCACCGCACGAAAACAGGCAGAAAAGGCGCTGCGGGAAAGCGAGGAACGGTTTCGCACCCTCTATATAAGCACCCCGGCAATGCTGCATTCGATCGATGCCCAGGGCCGCCTCCTCGCCGTCAGCAGACGCTGGCTGGAAAAAATGGAATACGACGCCGATGAAGTCCTCGGCCGCAAATCGATTGACTTTCTCACCGAAGCGTCCCGCCGCTACGCCACCGAGGTGGCATTGCCCCGTTTTTTTCAAACAGGAATCGCTCTTAACACCGAATATCAGATGGTAACCAAACGTGGCCGCATCCTGGACACCCTGATGTCGGCCATTTCGGAACGAGACGAACACGGCACGGTTATCCGCAGCATGGCGGTTATCGAAGATATCACCGAGCGCAAGCGGGCCGAGGATGCCCTGCGGAAAAGCGAGGCGAACCTGAGAGAGGCGCAGACCATTGCCCGCGTGGGCCGGTGGGAGCTGGACCTGATCAGCAATAACCTTTTCTGGTCGGAAGGAATTTTCACCCTGTGCGAGATCAATCGAGACGATTTTACACCATCCTATGACGCGTTTCTGGCGTTGGTCCATCCCGACGACCGCGCTACGGTGGATCGTGCCTACCAGTCGTCAGTCGAAAACAAATCCCCATACGAGATAGAACATCGACTGCTGATGCCGGACGGGCGCATCAAATGGGTCAACGAAATCAGTCGTACGGAATATGGCGCCGACGGGACCCCGATCCGCTCGATCGGCACCGTCCAGGATATCTCGGAACGAAAGCAGGCCGAAAAAGCCCTGGTCGAAAGAGAAACCCTGTTCCGGGGCATGTTCGAGGAACACAGCGCCGTGATGCTGCTCATTGATCCGGAAACCGGCTCGATCATCAAAGCAAACCGTGCTGCCGCGAGCTATTACGGATACTCGCTGGAGGAGATGCTGCAGATGCAGGTCCAGCAATTCAATGCATCTGTGCCTGCGGAGACCGCGCACAACATGCACCGGGCACTGCAGAAACAGCAGAATATGTTCGAGTTTCGTCATACATTGGCAGACGGGCAGATTCGCGATGTGGAGGTCCACTCGACACCTATAACAATCCAGGACCGGCCGCTGTTGTTTTCCATTATTCACGATATCACCGAGCGCAAGCGGGCCGAAGCCGCTCTGCGGGAAAGCGAAGAAAAGTACCGTTACATGTTCGAGAACATTCAGGATGCGGTATACGCGGTAACGCTCGACGGCGAGATCCTCGATGTCAGTCCTTCCATCGGGGAATTGTCACGCGGCCAGCTGACCCGCGAGGAGTTGATCGGAAAATCCGTTTACGATTTCTATCCCGACGCCGAGACGCGAAAAACCTTTCTCGAAACATTGCAGAAGACCGGCCGCGTCAACGACTATGAAGTAACACTTAAAAATCGCGACGGATCGACGACGGTCTGCTCGATTTCGGCCAAGATGCAATACGACAGCCAGGGGCAACCGGTCAAGATCATCGGCAATATCCATGATATCAGTGACCGGGCGGCATTGGAAAAGCGGCTGCTGCAATCGCAGAAAATGGAGTCGGTCGGCCGGTTGGCCGGCGGCGTGGCCCATGATTTCAACAATATGCTGGGAGTCATTCTCGGCTATACGGAAATCTCCCTTGAACAGGTTTCCCAAACCGATCCGATTCATCGGTCTTTATTGGAGATTCAGCATGCGGCACAGCGCTCGGCCGACCTGACTGCTCAACTGCTGGCTTTTGCCCGCAGACAAACGGCAACGCCCAGGGTCCTTGAGCTGAACAAGACGGTTCAAGGGGTGCTGACCATGCTTCGGCGGCTCATCGGCGAGAACATCGATCTCGTCTGGAGGCCCGGACAATCGCTGGCTCCGGTCAAGATGGACCCCTCACAGGTTGATCAGATCCTGGCCAATCTCTGTGTCAATGCCCGGGACGCCATATCCGGCACCGGCACCATTACCATTGAAACCGCCAACGTCACGATTGCTGAAAGAGCAGCCGCCGCCGACAACCTGGAAACCCTCCCGGGCCACTATGTCCTGCTGACTATCAGTGACAGCGGCTGCGGTATGGATAGCGAGACACTCTCCCATCTCTTCGAGCCGTTTTTCACGACCAAACGGGTCGGTGAAGGAACCGGTTTGGGGCTGGCCACCGTCTACGGTATCGTCAAACAGAATAACGGTTTTATTGACGTCCAGAGCGATGTGGGAAACGGCACGACGTTCAAAATATTCCTGCCACGCTCCGATTCGACTCATGATCAACCAACGGATAGATCAGATGCGACGGTGATACTGCCAGGGGTCGAGGCCGTGCTGCTGGTCGAAGACGAGCCAATGATTCTGGAGATGACCACCACGATGCTTGAAAAACTCGGCTACCAGGTCTTTGCCCACACATCGCCTCAGGCGGCTATCAACTTTGCCGAGCATCATAGCGGTGATCTCCACCTCCTGGTAACCGATGTAATCATGCCGGAGATGAACGGCCGCGACCTGGCAGGCAAACTGCACCCGTATTATCCCAACCTGAAATGCCTCTTCATGTCCGGCTATACCGCCGATGTGATCGCCCACCATGGCGTGCTCGACGAACATGTCTGCTTTATCCAGAAACCATTTACCCGAAGTGAGCTTTCAAAAAAGATCCGAGATGCACTCGGAAGGGGAAGTGTTTGACCAAACGCGCCAAACAAAACTGCAGGACCATGCTGGGGCAAGAAAACCCTTCGCCTGCTTTCTCAGTGGGAAGGCTCTTTTTTACGAAATGGGGGTTCCCCGTCCATCGGTAACAGCTCAACGGCACCATCTTCAAGTTTATGCAGCGGGAAATAGGTGAAAACAGGCCACCAGTCGAGGGGACGGTGAAATGCGACAGCGATCCCGAGCGGGTCGATTCTGGTTACCTTGCCAGGAGCCTTGATAACCAGCTCACTCTCCTGGCCAAACAGGGTGATCCTGACGCTGACTCGCTCGCCGATATAAAATTCGAGCCGGCAATACAGATACATTGATTCAATGCTGATATCTCGGACAATCGCCTCGACCGTTTTTTCCTTCTTATCCGATCGGATGATCGCGTGGGCACCATAATCTACTCTGGTGAGGCGGCGTTTCTCCCTTGTCCCGGTCGGATATACCATATTCTATAAAAAAGTATGCACTGGCTCGCTGAGAGGCGCTCTCAACAGGGGGCCGGGATAATCCATGCGAGCCCTCCGCTTCGGATCTGTTCTCATCGTTTCAAGCACAGCTCTCTATTGAGAAACCGGAGCCATTGTTCTTTGTCGTGGCTATCACTCACGTGTGACGCCTTGAACCGTCTGATCAGAGAAACCTGTCGGTCAATATCAAGATTACTCCACAAGGTACTGCAGTCAAAACCGGTTTTTTGCACCCCATAACAACGTTCTCGTTTGACGCCCATCACTATCGCCCATGTTTACATTATTCCACCGTCTTGCCCAGAAAAAAAGCGCCTCCGTCAATGTGTTCCTTCCCCGTCCACAGGCCACTTCAGCGCACTGCTCTGGACGAGCAGACGATAGATGTCAATGATACTGTCATCGACAAACATGCCGTCTATCTCCAGCCTGTTCTCCACCACCGCCTGGATAAACGCCGCGACGGATAATCGCAGTGACGCCAATTGAAAGGGCTTTTTCCCATCATCGACGGAAAAGTCTGTTTCATATCCTTGAAAATCAGAAGTCAGCCCCGAATAAGCCCATGCTTTGGCCTGGTACCGTATATTCGACAAATCAACGACAACTCGATCCTGATAGGTGATAACCCCCTTATCCTTGATAAATATCAGATGATCAGAAGTATTCATGTTCGCCCCATCGTGAAGGTTTTCGTGAACTGACAGATGCACAGCGGAAATGGTGTGGAACACGCTGTTCATTGCAGATTTGATGCCAAAAAAATAAAATTGCAGACACATTTAATTTTACATTTCTCTTCAGACAGATAGCAATGAAAACGAGCACGACATGGACACTGAGGCAACGCGAGCACCTTCTTGAAAACAGGAAGAGGTGGTAAAATTACCGCCCTCCTCCTGCCCCCCGCTGTCGCAGTCCATGGATGCAATGTGCATCAGCGAACTGCAACGAAATGGAATAATTATATTAAATTGAAGAAGGAAAAAGGATTTCCCGATACATTTTGCCCATCCGGGCAGGAGGCAGCAGAACCTCCTTCATGAAGAGGGAAAGATGTCGGCGGGCCACGGGTTCTTTCCTCAACGTGAACCGGAGGCTCATACGTATCTCTCGTGCCCCTCTGCCTTCAACCGAACGACAGGCACGGCACGCCGACTCAAAACGACAGCCGGGAGGGGCGTGTTTGGACGCAATTCTTCTTAATGTGAAAACCCGTCTTTCTGGTGGCGCTCGACAATCAGATCCGCCAGTCGGTCGAGTTGCGCCAGGTCTTCCTGTTTCGGGAGGCCCTTGACCAGCAGTGGCTCGAGTACCTCGACCTTGAGGTTGGGAATCATCGCGGCCAGCTGCTCCACCGTCTTGCCCCCCCAGCCGTACGAGCCGATGATCGACAGATAGCGGGCTTTTGGTTTCAGGGCATTGGCCAGGATAGCGGCGTAGGCGGCCATCGGGTGCGGCCCGGTGAGCACGGTCGGCGTGCCGAGCACGATGGTGCCGGCATCGACGAGGCACATGGCCAGTTTGCCGATATCGGTGACCGGCAGGTTGAACAATTCGACCCTTACCTGCCGCTCCATCAGGGCCACGGTCAGGTGGTCGACCATGACCCTGGTACTGCCGTGCATCGATACGAACGGGAAGCAGACCAGGTTATGCGGCGTGCCGGCCGTCCAATCGCGATAGGCGTCGACGATCCACTCGGGGTGATCATAGACCTGGCCGTGACTCGGTGCGATCATCTCGATGGCCAACGGTGCGAGTTTTTCGATGTTTTTGCCGATCACCGTACGAAAGGGCATCATGATCTCGGCAAAATACCGTTTCGCCGCTTCATAAACGCGGCCCCGGTCGGTCACGAAGAGATCGCTGGTGGCGATATGGGAGCCGAAAAAGTCGCAGGAAAAAAGAATCTTCGCCTCGGGCAGATAGGTGACCATGGTCTCCGGCCAGTGCACCCACGGGGTATGAATAAAGGTCAAAGTCATATCGCCCAGATCCAGCGATTCACCATCGGCCACGGTAATAAACCGCTCCTCGGCTATCTGCAGCAGATCGATCAGCATCGTTTTGCCCTTGGCCGTGGTTACCACCTTGGCGTCCGGATAGCGGTCGAGCACCAGCGGAATCGTCCCTGAATGGTCCTGTTCGGCATGGTGGGAGACCAGATAATCGATGCGCGGTACGTCCGCCAATTGCTCCAAAAACATCTCGGCCATCGCCGGATCGACGGTATCGAGCAGAGCGGTCTTGTCGCTGCCCTGCACCAGGTAGGCGTTATACGAGGTTCCGTCGGGTAGGGGGATCAGCGAATCAAAGAGGCGCCGGTCCCAATCGATGCCGCCCAGCCAGTACACGTTATCATGCAGTTGTCTCTTGATCATAGTCACTCACTCCTCGGTAGAGTTGCCGGTTGAACACGCTCCGGCGATTCACGCCGGCTCCATCACGTTGCATCATCATCAACAATAAAATCGCGGGCCGACAAAGGCAAGTGGGTCGCCGCCGGGTCGGGAAGCTTCTATTCATCAGGTGTCTGACCGACCCGGCGGGCCAGTCCCCAGTCGTCAAAGAGAACATAGAGTGCCGGAATAACCAGCAGCACGAGCACGGTCGAAGTCAGCAGGCCGAACACGACCGAGATGACCACCGGTTTGATCGCCGCGGCCTGGGTGCTCGTCTCCAGCAATATCGGCAGCAGGCCGGCGATGGTAGTGCCGGTGCCGATCAGGATCGCCCGCAGCCGGTCGCGGCTGGCCTGACCGGCTGCGGCGGCCGCCGCAAGGCCCTGCTCGCGGTGCGTCTTGATAAACTGGATCAGTAAAATAGCATTGTTGACGACGATACCCGCCAGCGAGGCGGCGCCGATCAGCGACGGCATCGACAGATAAAAGCCCATCAGCACATGCCCCCAGATGGCGCCGATAAACGCCAGCGGGATGGACAACATGACGATCAGCGGCTCGATATAGCCGCGGAACTGAAACGACAAAATGATAAAAATCCCGAGCAGACCGATGAGCAAGCCACGACCGATCGATTTTCCGGTTTCCGCCGAGTTGGCCACCTGCCCTTCGAACACCACCGAGATACCGGGATGCTGCTCTGAAAACTGGGCCAATCGGGTGGCCTTGATATCCTTGACGACAGCCTGGGCGCTGGTGCGGCGGGCGTCGACATTGGCGCTGACGACCACGGTGCGGCGTCCGTCGATCCGGGTAATCCGCGCCCAGTCGCGATCCTCTTCCACGCGAACGAGCACATCCAGCGGGATCTGCCGGCCGTCCGGCAGCTGGATGATCTGGTCGGCCAGGTCATCGAGGCTCCGGCGATCCTGGTCGGCCTGACTGACGAGAATCTCGATATCCCATTCGTCGATGCGCTGGGTGGCGGCGATCTGCCCGAGCATCGCGGCGCGCAGCTGAGCAGCCACTTCCTCGGCAGTCACGCCGAGTCCCCGGGCGCCTTCAGCGAGCGAAAACCGGCGCTGGGGCTTGCCGGGCCGCAGGTCGTCGACGACATTGTAGACTCCGGTGTAACCGGCAACGTAAGCGGCCATATCCACGGCGGCCCGCTTGAGCGCGTCAAGATCGTCCCCCTGCAACCGGATCTCGATCGGGATACCGGCCGGTCCAAAGCCCGGTTCCTGAATGATCAGACTGAGAATCCCCGGAATATCGCCGATCTGCTCGCGCCAGGCCACCGTCAGGTCGTCCAGCGTCACGGTGCGGCGCTCCGCGGTCAACAGATCGATCATGACCGTGGCCACGTGGGCACCGGACTCCCGGGCGCTGAGATTGTGGTTGAACCGGACCTGGATGGATTCCACCAGGCCCGCCCCGTCCGGCTGCTGCGGCGTCAACTCGCTGTCCAGCCGGCGCATCGCCGCCTCGACCCGGCGGGCCACCGCTTCGGTCCGGGCCAGCGGCGTTCCCTGGGGCATCAGAATACGCGCCTCCAGCACATTGCCGTCGATATCGGGCATCGCCTCACTGCCGATATGACCGCCGGCCATAAACCCGACCGAGCCGAGCAACACCGCGAAGACCAGGCCAAGCACCAGGTAGCGCAGACGGATGCCCGCATCGGCAAGACGCCCGACCCGTTCCTGAAAAGCGGCAAAGCCCCGCTCGAACGCCGCGCGAAACCGTGTCTGCCGATCTTCGGTCAGATGCGCTACACTGCCCTTGAGATGGTGCGGCAGGATCAGGAAGGCCTCGATCAGACTGGCCGCCAGTGCGGCAATCAGCACCACCGGCAACACCTCGAGCACGGCGCCCATGTCACCCGCCAGAAACGACAGCGGCAGGAAGACCGCGGCCGTGGTCAAAAACGACGACAGCACGCCGGGCAGCACCTGACGCGTTCCGGCCACCACGGCGGCCAGCGGCGAGTTATCCTGCCGGGCCTGGACGGCGATGTTGTCGGTGATCACGATGGCATCGTCCATGACGATTCCGATGGCCATCAACAGCGCCACCAGCGTGATCATGTTGAGCGACAACCCGGTTGCGGCCATGACCGCAAAGGCGCCCATGAATGCCGCCGGCAGACCGAGCACCGCCCACAGCGCCAGACGGGGCCGGAAGAACAGGCTCATCACCAGCACCACCAGCACCAGGCCGGTCAAGCCGTTTTTTACCAGCATCTGCAGCCGATCACGGACAATACTGGTCATATCCTGGGTGATGGTCAACTGCACCCCGTCAGCCAGCCGCCGCCGCTCTGACTCCACCAGCTTCGTCAACTCGGCCATTACATCCAGCGCGTCGCCGCGCAGGGTCTTGCTGACTTCGAGCACCAGGGCCCGCTCGCCGTTGAACCAGATCTGCTCCTCCGGGCGCTCGCCGACCTCTTGGATCGTCGCCAGCTCGCCGAGACTCAGCTCACCGCCCCCGGTGTCGGAGATCACCACCAGTGCCGCCAGTTCCTGCAGCGTGCGGCGCTGATCGGTGAAGCGCAGCAGGATGTCCCGGTCCCGCGTCTCCAAAGTGCCAAGCGGCATATCGACGCTGCCGCTCGCCACCAACGCGGCCAGGTCGCGGGCCGAAATTCCGTACTGGCGCAGGACATCGCGTTCCGCCTGGACCTGCCACTGGCGCTGAGA
>CAZUJZ010000146.1:0-3883 GCA_964620665.1 uncultured Desulfofustis sp.
TTAATTGTCGAGTACCTGGCGAATCTTCATCCCCATGCCGGTTCGCGAGAACGGCTTCTGGATGAAGTTGATGTCATCGCTCAAAACACCTTTATGAGCGATGACATTGGGGGTATAGCCCGACATGAAGAGAATCTTCAGGTTTGGCAGGCGCTGAGCCAGCAGACCGGCCATTTCTTTGCCATTCATCTCCGGCATGACCACGTCGGTGAGTAGCAGGTCGATGGATTGGTCGCTGTGCTCCGCAAGCCGTATGGCCTCGGTTGGCGCTGCTACCGGCACAACGTGGTAGCCCATCCTGGTCAGCATCATGGTGGTCATTTCTCTGACTCCTTTATCGTCCTCCACCAGCAAGATGGTCTCGTTTCCGGTGATGTTCGGTGGGGTTCGTCTTTCTTCCGGGATTGACGGCGCGGTTGCCGATTGGGCGGGAAAGTATACTTTGAACGTCGTGCCGTCGCCGGGTTCGCTGTAGGCATTGATAAAGCCGTTATTTTGTTTGGCGATGCCGTACACGGTAGACAATCCGAGGCCCGTTCCGTGTCCCTGTCCCTTGGTGGTAAAAAACGGCTCGAAGATTTTTTCCAAGTGCTCGGTGGGGATGCCGCAGCCGTCGTCGCTCACGGCCAGCATGACAAATGTTCCCGTATGAAAACCGGTATGCCTGGCACAATAGTCTCCATCAAAATCGATGATTGATGTCTCGATGGTAATGGTACCATGGTCGCCCATTGCATCCTTGGCGTTGAGGCACAGGTTGGCCAGGATCTGGTCGATCTGTACCGGATCGAGCATGATCGGCGGCAGATTGTCGGCGGGAGCCCAAGAGAGATCGATGTTTTCTCCGATCAACCGCTGCAGCATTTTCAGCATGCCCTCCACGGTCTCGTTGAGATTGAGCAGCACCGGCGCGATGGTCTGTTGGCGGGCGAAGGCAAGCAATTGCCTGACGATCGTTGCCGATCGTTCCGCCGCATCGAGGACGGTACTCAATTCCTTGTGCAGCGGCTCGGAAGGGGCGATTTTGGCCAGGGCCATATCGGTGTAACCGATGATGACGCCGAGGATGTTGTTGAAATCGTGGGCGACGCCGCCGGTCAGGCGACCGATGGCTTCCATTTTCTGCGCTTGTTGCAGCTGCCTTTCAAGGAGTAATTGTTCGCTGATGTCTCGTTTGACACCGACATAATTGGTAATCTCTCCTTCGGGGGAGAAGATGGGTGAAATGGTCGCTTCTTCGGTGTAAAGGGTTCCGTCTTTCTTTTTGTTGATCATCCTCCCCTGGAACGTCCGGCCAGCGGCAATGGTCTGCCAGAGTTGCCGGTAAAACGAATGGTCGTGTTTCCCACTTTTGAGCAGACGCGGGTTCCGACCGATAGCTTCCGTGCTGGAGTAGCCGGTAACATCGGTAAAGGCCGGGTTGACGAACTCTATCGTGCCCTGGCGGTCGGTAATGACGACGACATCTTTGGTTTGCTGGATGGCGGCGATGAGCTTTTCCCGTTCCGTCTCGGTCTTTCTCGTTTCCTGGTGAAGTACTTCTCGATCCATCCTGCGTCGCTCGGTCATGTCGACGAGCATGACAAGCACCCCGGTCAGGCGCAGATCCGGGGCGATAATCGGGGTTGCGAAATGATCGACAACAATTTTTCTTCCTGTACTGTCGATATGTTCCCGTTCGGAACGACTCGGCCGGCTGTTTTGGTAAACCTGTTGCACCGGGCACTCATGACAGACCCGATGTGCTCCCGTGGTGAGTGAATAGCAGTGCTTGCCGACAATATCATCGCCATAGACGGAACGGGCTTTTTGATTGCCCGCAACGATGCGATACTTCAAGTCAAGTTCCCATATGGCGATATCCAAGAGATCCAGAGCGTTTACAAAAACATCGGCCAAGGGCTGAGGCCGGCGTGATGGTGGGCGTGACACTTCGTCGGTGGGAAGCGTTGCGGTGTCGCTGTTGTTCATTGGCTCTGGATCGCCGGAGGAGCTGAGGTTGTAAACAGGTGCTGAACTGAATCATAACACGATGTGATACACCCGTGTTGTCAAAAAATTGCCGGGTTTTTACCAGGTTTAACCTGTCAATCAGTAGAGAAAAATCAGGAGGGAACGTTTCTCAGGAAGATTTGCAAATTGATGTTTGAGCGGTGCAGGTTTAATTTTTTTCTTATATTATCGCGGTGAAAGAAGACCGAGCGCGGACTGAGGCCGAGGATCTCGGCGATTTGTTTGCTGGTTTTTCCCGCTTTGACAAGATCTGCCACCTGTACTTCCCGGGGAGACAAAACATGATAGGTGGAGGCGACGGAATGCTCGAAGGGAAGCAGGCTTTCCTTGGTATTTTCCTTGACGATTTCAAGGATGGTGAGAAAATCTGCCCTTCCTTGGTATTGTTTGATGTGTTCATAATAGGGAAAGACGAGTTTGTTGAAGTTTGCCTGCACTTGATTGAACAGCTTCTCTTTTTCCGCATCCCGGTTTTCGATCATGATATTGAGAGCGATATTGGTGTGTTCCAGTTTGGTTACCGACGCTCGCAGCTGGTGGTAGGCATCCTCCTTATCCAGATGAATCTGCATGACCGGGGCAATGAATCGTGCCAGTGATTCAAGGCGATCTTGATCTTCATCGCTAAAACCGCCCGGTTTATTGGCCAGGGCAATTATCCCGATCAACTCACCGGCAACAAGCAGGGGGACCAACAGCGCGTTGCCCAACTCAACGTGTCCTTCAGGAGGGGTCAGGCCACTGTTTCTTCGAACGGTACACCGTTGCCGCAGTGCGTCTCCCCAGGCTCCGGCCCAGGTTTCTTCGGGGAAGGTGATACTTTTTTCCGGAATGGTGCATCGTTGCCATATCTCATGGGTCATGGACGGGCACTGGAGATCTCCCTGTTCGTCGAGATGACCGATAAAGCCGAATTCGGCGGAGAAGGCACGGCGCAGCAGGGACAGAATGTCGTTGAACAACGCTCCGTCTTCTGAAGACAAAAACAGCTGAGCTATTTCTTGCTGACATTTCAGGTCTTCATAGGATTGCTTCAAGGCCCGTTCCGCTTGATGACGGGCAGTGACATCAAGACCGATACCGTCCCAGACGACCGAACCGTCGGCCGTTTTTTGGGGGGACGAGGAAGCGGCGATCCAAATGATCTCGCCGTTTGTTTTGATCAGGCGGTGTTCCAGCTCGTATGGTGTCAGGGTGTGTGCCGAATGATGGATTGCGGCCAATACTTCGGCCTTGTCCGGCTCGGGAATACGGTCAAACAGGCACGAGGCGTCGGCTATGATGTCTGCGGCCGGCAGACCAAGGATCCGGGCGCTGTTGACGTTAATGTAGCTGAAACTAAAAGCACCGTTCGGGGCGAGTGTGAATCGATAGGCGGTACCCGGCAGGTTATCGACAAGATTTCGATAGTGCAACTCCCTTTCGCGCAGCTGCTCTTCCGCCGCTGCTTGTTCGGTAATATCGGTAACAACAGCCAGAAATCCGTCTACCTCCCCGTTAACGATATAGGGGTGATAGTTGGCCTGGAAACGGCGCCTGCTGCCGTCTGGCAAGGAAAGAGTGGTTTCGTAATTCTGTGTCTTGCCGGCAAGAGCCGCCTGTTGTCGCTCGGCAACGGCTCGGTAGGCCTGCTCTCCCATGACTTCGATGGGATGGCGGCCGACAATGGTGGCTGCATCTACCTGGAAAAAGCGTTCGTAGGTTTTGTTCGCCAGCCGATAGGTATGATTTTTGTCAATATAGCAGACGACCTGCGGTAAGAGATCCAGCAGGCTCTTCTGAAAGGCGATGGTCCCTGCAAGTGTGCCGATCTCTTGCCTGAGTGCTTGACAGGACTGGTCAAGAGCGGTGTTCTGCTCCTCCAGGCGAC
>CAZUJZ010000146.1:3983-10003 GCA_964620665.1 uncultured Desulfofustis sp.
CGCAACCGGTTATACTGCGCGTTTTGCCCCGGCTATTGCTGCTATCGACTGCCGGGGGCCACCCTCTATCTCGACGCGCTCGATATCAACCGGATTGCCCGGTATTTCGATATCTCCGATGGGGCGGTGCGAGAGCGTTACCTGGAAGGGAAGAACACCTTCAAGGTCGGAGCGGACGGTGCCTGCATCTTTCTCAGCAGGGAGCGAATCCGGGCGCGATGCAGCATTCATGACGCCCGCCCCCGCCAGTGCCGGGAGTTTCCCTACGATGAGCCATGCCCGTATCTGCAACGAGAAGATTTGCTCGCGGCCATCCTGCCGAAGATTGAAAGATGGCTCGCCGAAACCACGATGATAAATGACCGTGCCGAGTGAGGTCGGCCCCGGCGCACCATTCAGCAAGAGGAGACAGAGATGCCGTTCAACCTGGAACGATTCAGGGCCGCCTACGACAAGTGGGTTGCAGAGAGTCTGCCTGATTATCAGGCAGGCAAGATGGAACACATCATCAAGACGTACCCGTTCGTCGTTCCCGATGACATTCCCTGGACGCCGTACAGCGGCGATCCGGCGGCGCAGACCTTTGCTCTGGTCTCCAGCGGCGGCCTTTATCTCAAAGGGAGTCAGCCGGCTTTTGATACCGTTTCGATCCACGGGGATCTCTCGTTCCGCGAGATCCCCAAGACGGTGCAGCAGCAGGATATCGGCATTGCCCATAAGCATTACGACCATGGCGTGGCCGAGCAGGATATCAACACCATTTTCCCGATCGATCGTTTCCTTGAACTGGAGCGGGATAACGTGATTGGTGCGCTTGCAGAAACCCATTACAGTTTCAGTTATGTCAACGATGCGGTGGGCCTTGTCGAAAAGACGGTGCCGGAGTTGATTGCGCGGCTCAAGGCACAGGCGGTCGACGTGCTTTTTCTGGTGCCCGTCTGACCGAAGTGTCATCAGACCGTGGGTCTGATTCAGCGGGCCGTCGAGGAAGCCGGCATCCCGACCATCTCCATGGGCAATGCGATCGATCGCATGTCGCTCATCAAACCGCCCCGGGCGCTGCTCGTCAAATTCGCACGAGGGAGCATGTTTGGCGAACCGGGGAACGTAGAACGGCAGCGACGAATCATCATGGATGGACTGGAGGCATTGCGGACGATGACCGAGCCGGGGGCCATCAGAGAGCTGCCGTACAAATGGAAGCGGCCCGATCCCGCATAGTCGTTACGTTCACCTAACACCATATAAGCGGCAGGTCCGACGATCGCGCAGCTGTCCGCTTTGGTGCATATCGACACGGTATCGAACGAACACGAAGGCAGAAAGACCAGAGAGAAATGAGGCTCGGGGAGGATGAATGACTGGTGAAGGCGACGGATCTGTCGGCTATCTGCATGCAGACCTGCAACGAGGACTACTTTTGCTCTTTTCTTTGATCATTTTGGTGATGAGTAGTGCGGGGTGCTCGACCGGTCCGAAAAAGCGTTTTCTCATGGACGGCGAAGAGATTTCCTGGCCCGAGATGAACGTCACGCAGCGCAAGCAGCACATGGAGCAAGTCGTCCTGCCGATTGCCGGTTCGGTTTTCCAGTCCTGGCGGCCGGGGGAGTATGATGAGATCGGCTGCACCCTCTGTCATGGTGTCGGCGCTGCAAACGAGGATTTCAGGATGCCCACTGCTCATTTGCCTCCCCTGAGCGGGGAGCTGTTCCTGGGGCGGGAATTTCGGGACTATCCCGAGACGACCGGGCTGAAGCTCGACCGATTGGTACCGGAGATGGCTGCAGTGTTGGGAAAGGGCGAATTCAGCCTGATCACCCGGCGCGGGTTTGGGTGTTATTCCTGCCATTTTGGGCCGGATGGCCCGGTGTTCGGCAATTGATGTTGTAGCCAATCAGGCAGACAGGTATGGGGCGGACGCCTGGAGGCGGGGGTCTGGCGGACAGATCGGCCGGATGAGCGGCAGTTTGTCGGGTATTGAGATGAGTTTCAGGTAATTGGGTCAGAAATGGAGACGGAGTACGCGAAAGCTTTTTTTGCCGGCGATCGATTTGCCGCGCTGGCCGGTATCGAGATCGTCGAGAGCGGTCCCGGCCGCTGCACAGCCCGCATGGTCATTGGGGACAAGCACCTCAACGCGGCAGGGGTCGTTCAGGGCGGGGCAATCTTCACCCTGGCCGACCTCGCCTTTGCAGTGGCATCCAATAGCCACGGGCAACTGGCCCTGGCGATCAACGTCAACATCTCCTTTCTTGCCGCCCTCTCTTCCGGGACGCTGCTGGCGACGGCGACGGAAGTCTGTGATCCGAACCGGGTCGGCGCCTATGACGTGCTGGTCACCGACCAGCAGGAGCGGGTGATAGCCCGGTTTAACGGGCTGGTCTATCGAAAACAGCAGAAGCTGACGACGCTCAGATCCTGAAAGTGCTCTAGTGGGGACCCTTGTTTTTCCATGGGCTGCTGAGTTGGTTGAGCCTGTTGATGGTGATTATCCCAAGCGTCCGCTCGGGCGGCCGTGTCGATATCCTTGTCTTTTCTTCTGATCGTCGATAGTTGACTCGATGACGGTCTTCACCTTTCGCGCAGTAAACTGATAACAATGAACGATCAACCAAATGTCGTCAGTTTTTTTGAAGTTGCCTCAACAGAAAACTTTGACGAGCAGCGATATGTTTCCGCCAACAAAGATGTTCGAACGGCGATCGAAAAAGGTGCCTTTGCTGATGGCTGGCAGCATTTCAAGAAACATGGCCGGAAGGAGGGACGCAAACAGTATTGCGGTGACTATCTGAGAATCTTGCGCGCAATGCAAGAGAGAAAGCGGCAACGTATCGCGACTATCCTCAGAGAGGATATCGATGTCGTGGTGACGCCTGATGGCAGGTACGATTATCGTGGGGGAGGCCGGAAGGAAACATTTGGCTTTTCTGAAACCGAAAACGTCTCCTCCAATGCCTATGACGAACTTCCTCTCGGTGTGATTAGCCAGTTTCCGGATGGCTTGATTTTGGATTGCGGCGCCGGTGATCGACCGGAGTATTACGAAAATGTCGTTAACTACGAGATCGTTCCCTACCAGACGACCGACGTTCTCGGTTTTGCCGAAGATCTGCCTTTTGCCGACGAGAGTTTTGACGCTGTTTTTTCGTTTGCCGTGCTGGAACATGTCAAATACCCGTTTATTGCCGCCCATGAACTGTGCCGGGTCCTCAAACCGGGTGGAATTCTGGCTGCAGGTGCCGCCTTTCTTCAGCCAATACATGGGTATCCGCACCATTATTTCAATATGACAAATCTCGGGCTCCGGGTCCTGTTTGAAGAGTCAGTTGATATTACGAGACAATTCGTCAATCCGGGCACGGGACCAATGGTGGCCTTGTCCTGGTTTCTTCGGGAATGGATGAAGAATCTACCTGCCGAATCGCAAAAAAAATTCAGGAAATTGAAAGTGGCGGATATCCTGGCACAGCCGCCCGAGGCTTTTTCCGGTGAACCATTCGTTGCCGATCTGAGCGAGGAGACCAATTTTCAACTGGCTTGTGCCACCAGAATGATCGGCAGGAAAAGGATCAAAGTCGTTACGGCGGACAGTTCCTGCACAAATCCTTGAAGGGGATACCTTTTCTGCGGCTTACTCGACGATAATCGAGCCGAGCCATTTGACCCAGTCGCTGCCCTCCCTGCCGCCGGCCACGAGCCGAACCGGAAAGCCGTGCACTCGGTGGAACTGCTTGCCTTCGAAGCGGTACGCGATGAGGGTATCTTCGGACTGGAGAAGGTAGTCCACGGGAAACCGGGTGCGGTAGATATTGTCGGCGCTGATAAAGATAACGGTCTTGGCATCGGCGTGCAGGCCGGCCAGGTCGAGGATCCTTCGAACCGGTACGCCGGTCCAGGTACCGACATCGGTAAAAAATCCCGGACACTCGAGGAGCAGACGGCGCTCGACAGCCTCCATCTCTTTGATGTCGTTAAAGCTCAAAGAGAGTTCATGCTCGACTTTGCCGGTAACCGTCAGCCGGTAGGTGGCCGGGTCGATGTCGACCGGCGAACCGGTGATGTGGAGACCATCGAACAGGGTGTTGCGTTCAAATTCCTGCTCTTGCGCAGGCGCCGCGGCCACGGCAAGAAGACCGAACAGCAGAATGGCCAGCAGGGCCGGTGCGGCTCGGCAAAAGCGGTGATCGGGCAGGTTCATGAGCTCTCTCCTCTGGCTGATTAACGCCGTCGCCGATTACCGGTGGCGGAAGGGGTTTATCGATCGGGGCATCACGGGACGGGATCACCATGCTCCAGTGCGGCCAGTTGCTCCTCGTCCAGGCCGAAATGGTGGCCGATTTCATGGAGGAGCGTATCGTAGATGACGTCAAAGATACTCATTTTGTCCTCCTTCGCCCAGAATTCTATCGGTCCCTGGTAGAGCAGAATCTCATCGGGCAGGGTGCCGCTCATGTCGAAACTGCGTTCAGCCAGCGGCAGGCCGCGGTAGAGACCGAGCAGATCGAACCTGGACTCCAGGGCCATGGCCTCCATGGTCTCGTCGTCGGGCCAGTCTTCGATGACGAATACCACATTGTCGACTCTGTCGAGCAGCGCTTTCGGTAAAGCCTCGAAGACTGTTTCGGTCAGTTGTTCAAAATGCTCTCGGTCCATGATGGTCTCCGCGATTGCCCTCGAAGAAATCAAGCCGTCATCTGCCCGGGATCGTCAACGATCAACCCGTCCACTCCCATGGCCAGCAGCGATGGGGTGTCGATCCGGCCCTTCACCGCGTAGGGATAAACTTTGGCGCCGAGCCCCTGCAGGGTTTCGACCTGGGAGCGGCTGACGACCCGATAGTCGGGATGCCAGGAAAAGCCGTCGAGTCGACGAAACCAGTAGAGCAGTCGCTCATCGGCGGGCAATTGGGAAAGCAGGCCGACCGCAATCTCCGGGGACAGAGCACGGAGCCGGCCCAATACCCTCCAGGCAAAGCTGGAGACGAGCACTTCTGCCGACATCTGTCGCTCGGTCACCATCTCGACGATCTGTCGCTCCACCGCATCGTGCGGCGCCCGCGGCTCGAATGCTTCCGACTTGATTTCAATGTTGACCAGCAGTCTTCCCTTGACTGCATCGAGTACCTGATCCAGGGAAGGAACCGGCTCACCGGCAAAGCGTTCGGCGAACCAGCCGCCGGCATCGAGTCGGCGTAATTGCGCCATGGTCAGGGTATTGACGGGGCCGGTGCCGTCGGTAGTCCGGTCCACTGTGCTGTCGTGGATGACGGCCAGCCGGCGATCGCGGGTCAGAGTGACATCGAGTTCGATCATCCCGGCACCGGCATCGGCGGCGGCTCTGAAGGCGACCAGGGTGTTTTCCGGGTAGCGGCTGCTCAATCCCCGGTGGGCGATATAGAGCGGCGTGGGCAGGTGCTGATTGATCGATGTCATTGGTGATGCGGTAGGCGGTTTTCTCTCTTCGTTGATCGGTGTGGCTCGATCTGTGGAGATAATGGTTGCAGAAAGATAAATTATATGAACAATAATAGAAGGTTTGTAGCATATGGAAAGGTGTCTGCGGCGAGCGGTCGGCCCGACTGTCCTCTCCGGCTGCACAAAGCGCAAGGTCGTCGGTATCATACCGGGCCGGGCGGTCCGGTTCAAAGTTTTTCTGGCATCCTGTTGTGGCGAAGGGGCCGGTCCACGCGAGCAACCGATGGTGATCGCGGCCCATAGATTCATTCAGATGGTGAGGACGTACACATGAAAGACCGGAAAATCAGCTGTTTTGGCCTTTTGCTTGGCGTGGCACTGGTACCTGGATCGATCGCCGCGGCTACCGGCACTACTGCGGAGCTGTCGACGCATTCAGCTGCCCCCGCCTTCTCACTGTCCGCCGGCACCGAGTTGATGGCCGGGGAGACGCTCTACCGGATCGGTTATCCGGCCGTTGACACGAGGGGTGTACGCTATGACGGGTATTTTCCTTTCAGTGAACTGGAGTGGCCGCTCGATGTCTGGCTGGTCAGGGTCGATGGC
>CAZUJZ010000147.1:0-1530 GCA_964620665.1 uncultured Desulfofustis sp.
GGTGTCGGCTTCCTCGTCAGTCGGCAGTGTGGTGGTCGTCGTTGTCCGCGAGCCGCTCGTGGTTGTGGTAGTAGTAGCCGTGTTGGCCGTGGTGGCCGGCGGGTCGGAGGAGTCGTCGTCATCGGAGTTACTGATGGCAACGGCGAGGGCAACTACGCCGCCGACGATCACGACACTGCCGATGATATAGGGCCAGTAGTTGGTTTCCGAGTCTTCGTAGCCTTCGTATGAGTTGAGCACCTGCCGATAAAACTGCTCCCCGTGATGATTGTAGAAAATACCCGGATAGACGATATCTTCACCGTAGGTGAGCAGCGGCAGGTCAACCTGCACCCGGCCGTCGCGCGCGGTGACCAGACCATTGCCGCTGTTGACATGGGGGCCGATACCATCGAACGATTGGGCGCTGAAGGCGTTGATCTGGCAACGGGAAAAATCGAGCGCTCCGGAAAAGCTGATACCGACCGTCTGCTGCCGGTCCGTTCGCTGGAATTGCTGCAGATCAAGTCCCGCCACCGGCTGCACCGTCGACAGCCCGACAAAACCCATCGCGGTGATTGTCGCGGAAATCCGTCGGATTTGTTTTGGCCACTTTTTCTTCGTCATGCTCTCCTCCAATCACGATGAGTATCTAATGCCGGCTGTTGTCGGTTGTCTTTCCTTCGGCACAAGCGATGCTGCTCGTCCTGCGTGGAACGGGGCCGCTCACCGGCGGATGAAGATATCCGGCCAGCAGTCGTTACCGGTGTGGTAGGACAAACGGATCGTCTCCTCGGCAGGACTGTCGATAAACCAGAGAAAGATTTCATAATCGGCGGTATCGTGCTCGTGCCCGCCGGCGCTGGCGCCGTAAACCATGACGTCGCCGGTGGGGGCCACCCGGGGAAAATACTCATGGCTGTAGTCGCCGGGGGCGTCGAACCAGCGCGTGGCCTCCATGGTCTTGGCATCGATTTTGTGCACCGAGTTGTCCATGCGACCGCCGTTGTCGATTTTGTAAAGATAGTGATCTCCCGGGCCCCAGTTCAACTGGCAGCCCCGGCCGACCCGGTGGACCGAGCCGTCCGGCTCGACCACGGCGGTCGCCCGGGTCGCCCCGCGAAAGGTGGCCGCCAGCCTCTCGCCGGTGCTGCTGATATCGGGCGTCTGCAGTTCGGTCTTCGGCGGTACGTCCACCGACACGCCCGACTGGTAGAGCAGCTGCTCTTCGCCGGTGGCGACCGTGAGCGCCACCACCTGCGTGGCGCGCCGCTGGAAGAAGACCCGCGTGCCGTCCGCCGACCAGGTCGGCACGTTGCCGTGTTGGGCGATGCGCCGCTCTTTGCCGGTCTGCAGATCGAGCAGCCAGACATCCCAGGCGTAGACGTTGCGCTGGGAGACCCATGGTTCGTGGGAGCGGGCAAAGACGATACGCGTACCGTCGGGGGAAATGCGCGGATAATAGTCGGTGTGCGGGTGGCTGGTCAGCCGTTTGAGCTCCCCGCCGGGCAACGAAAAGAGATAGAGGTCGTGGCTGCCCGAACGGTTTGA
>CAZUJZ010000147.1:1630-8800 GCA_964620665.1 uncultured Desulfofustis sp.
GTACCGAGCAGGTAATCGATGATCTGGCTGATCAGGTGCATGGCCAGCATCACCAGCAGGGAGGTGCCCGTGGTCGCGCCAAGGGCCACCAGCGCCAGCATGCCGGCCGCCTCGTAGGTGCCGAACCCCATGAAGGCCGGCACCGGCAGGCTGGCCCCGGCCTCGGCCCCGATCAGGGCCGGCAGCACCATCAGAATCCTGGTGGTCAGGTCCGGAAACTGGGTCTGCACCACCCCGACGAAGAGGCAGTACATGCCGAGATATTTGACGAGCCGGATGCCGAGCGACAGTCCGAGCACCCGGCCGATGATCCCGGCCCGCCTGGTATCGCCGAGCGCCTGCTGAATCCTGGCCAGCAACCCGCTCAGTTTGTCGATGATCCCGCCGGCCGACAACCGCTGCAGGAACCGGATGACAATGGCCAGTGCCGGGTAGAGCAGCACGAGCAGCACCATGATCAGCAGCGCGAGCAATACGAGTGCCCCGAGCAGCCAGAGTTGCAACTCACCGCCGAGCAGCTGCCCGGCGATCAGCAGAATGATCAGAATGCCGAGGGCAACCAGGTCGAACACGAAACTGATCGCCAGCGACGAGATGCAGGCTTGGCCGCTGACCCGGTAGCCGCGATTGAGCATCGCGATATAGGTCAACTCGCCGAGCCGGGCCGGCAGCATATCGATAAACATATTGCGGCTCAGGGTAACGAGCATCAGATGGAAGAGCGACGGTACCGAGGCTTCCGTGGTGGCCAGCAGCACGTGGTAGCGCCGGGCCTGCAGCACGGTCCTGATCAACGACAGCAGGATATAGAGAAGGGCGAACCACAGCGAAAACGACGTCAATACGCCCAGCAGGCGTGCCCAGACGTCGGGTTCGGCAGATGATAGACTGAAGTGGATGAGAACGCCGAGCAGCAGCGCGGAAACGGCACACGACAGGACGAGCCGCGGCAGAAACCGCCGAACGCCCCCGAATACGGAAGACATCATAACAAGAACTTATTTGTCACTGCGCTACGGGATCACCAGGTCTGCCCGCCGGTTCATCGCCCAGGCCTGCTCATCGTTGCCGGGAAATAACGGCCGCTGGGAACCGTAGCTGATGGTTGTGATCCGCGCCTCGGCAACACCGAGGTTGACCAGGTAGCGTTTGACGCTCAGGGCCCGGAGTTCGCCCAGGGCCAGATTATAGTCGGTGGTGCCGCGGGCATCGCAATTGCCCTCGACGACTAGGCTGAGTTGGTCGTTGACCAGCAGATGGGCACCGCTGCTGGTGAGCTTGTCGAGCTGATCGGTGCCGATGGTGCTGCTGTCGAACTCGAAGAAAACCGGATAGAGCGGCGCCGTCGAGCGACCGTAAACGGCCCGGTATTCTTCCGACGTGGTATCGGCCAGCAGCGGGTTGACCCCGGTCTCCGACAAGGCTTCGAGATCGCCGGCCGTCACCGGGCCGGTGTCGTCCGGTGTGGTCTCCGGCTCCGTTGATTCGAGCAGATTGCCCTCGGGCTTCATCGATTCCGACATCTGGCTGGAATCGACGTCCTTTTTACCGCAGCCGGCCAGCAAGACCAGGCACAGGCCAACGGCCAGCACCGTTTGCATCGCATGTTTTACATCCATGACGTCACCCGGATCACTCCGTATTTTTGATCAGCCTGGGGGTCCAGAAGACCTGTCCCTTTTCACTTACTTCCCGCTCCAGGTCCTCACCGGTCCACTCTTTTTCCTGGTCGAGATAGCCGCAGCGCATGACCCGCAGACTTAAAGTATGTTCATCCTCCAGCCGCTCTTCCGGGATCACTTCGATCGCATCAAGCGGGGTCTGGCCGAGATAGATCCAGGCAAGGTTGTCCTGGCGATAGATGACATGGGCCCCTTCCGGCTCGGTATGCACCCTGAAGTTGACCGGCTGTTTCGATGAGCAACCGGTGAGCACCGCGACCAGCATAACCGTCAGCGACAGCAGCAGCACCCTGGGATAACCACCTCTTTTCATCGTGTTCCTCGCTAGTTCTGGGATTTTTTCTCGAGTTCGACCTGGATATCGACGGCATTGGCCTCGGCGTCCGCCGGTGTCTTGTGCTTCCGGTTGATCCAGAACGACGTGATGCGGTCGATATAGCCGGGTTTGCGCAACTGGATGGTGACGAACTCCGCCGTATCGGCCTGGCCGGGAAACGACACCTTGACCGGCGTCATGCCCAGATGGCTTTGATCCTTGAGATTGACCACCTCGGCGCCTTCCGGGATACTGCCGATTTTGGCCGCTCCATACTTGTTTGGCGAGGCGCAGCCGGACAACAGGAGCAACGCCGACACGACCAGGACGGCACTAACGGTCACAAAAGAATGTCTTCCGAGCATACGATCTCTCCTTTCCATGGTGTTCTCTTCATAATTTCCCCTGACAACCTAGCCTGTTTAGCCGTTTTCGTCCATATTTATCGCCACGGAAACGGTCAGATCCTTGCTGCGGTATGGCTTCGTTGGTCTGAACAATAGATGCGTCACGACGTTGCAGGCGCGCTCGCCCACTGTGCAAGGACAGTTTGGCTCATTGCCGGTACCGGCCGACGAGCCTTGACGATATTTGCGGAATCGCTCATAGTATCCGTTGATCTGTGGCACCGGATACTCAAACCGATCCCCCGCTCCCGAGGAAACCAGTCATGGCTCATCGCCGCCCGCTGCCTACCGTCCTGTTCTGTCTGCTTATCGGCTGCAGCCTGCTGTGCGGCGGCTGCGCCTCCATCCTCACCGGTACCGTTATCAAACCGGCGGTCGGCAATCTCCAGCGACAGCAGGATGTCGACCTGGTCTGCGAAGGCGCCGCCGCCTATCTGCTGATGATCGATTCACTGATCGAGTCGAATCAAAGCAACCGGGACCTGCTGCTGCTCGGCGTGCAGTCCTATGGTGGCAGCATCGCCGCACTCGAATCCTGCGGCGCCCCGGCCGAGCGGTTGGACGCCCTGGCCGACAAGGCCAGAGTCTACGGGCACCGGCTGCTGGCTTCGGTGCTGTCGTCAGACAGCGCCCTTGACTCCGACAGCGAGCTCGATCGGGCCCTGGCCGCCCTGAGGCCGAATGCTGCCCGCGATCTGTTCTGGGGCGCCTACGGCTGGCTGGCCTGGATCGGTCAACAACAGGGGTCTCCGGCGGCAATGGCCGACCTGGTGGTGGTCGAACTCCTGATGAGACGGGTTATCGAACTGGACGAAACGGTGGAAAACGGCGGCGCCCACCTCTTCTTCGGCATCCTCTACGGCGCCAAACCGGCTCTGGCCGGCGGCGACCCCGAGCGGAGCCGCTCCCATTTCCGGCGCGCCCTGGAGCTCTCCGGCCGCTCCCTGCTGCCGGTCCAGATTGCCTATGCGCAGACCTATGCCCGAATGACGTTTGACCAGGCGCTCCACGATAGCCTGCTCGAGGAGGTACTCGCCTTTCCTCTCGAAACCGCGCCGGAAAACACCCTGGTCAACCAGATTGCCAAACGAAAGGCCCGGCAGCTGCTGGCCGAGGATTATTTCGGCGACTGACAGCCGCCCGGATCGCGGCAGACCGATCACCAACGTGCTGGTGACAGCAGGGGAAATGGTGTATAAGTGTCTCCGTGGTTTACTGATTTACCATTTACCACTGCGTACTCTCCCCATCAGCCGACAGGAGCACCCGGTCATGGCACGCTTTGTTTCATTCGTTCTGACAGTCGTTTTTCTGCTTGCCGTTTTCTCGCCCGCCCCGGCGACGGCCCGCCAGCTGTTCAAGATCGCCAGCCTGGCCCCGGAAGGGTCGGTGTGGGTCGAATCATTCAAGGATTTTGCCGCCGAGGTCACCGAGAGGACCGGCGGCGAAGTCGCTTTTCGCATCTACCCGGGCGGGGTGATGGGCGACGACCGGGCGATGTATCGCAAGATGCGGGTCGGCCAACTGCACGGCGGCGGCTTTACGATGACCGGTATCGCCGATATCGTTCCCGATTTTCGGGTCATGGCCATCCCTTTTCTGTTTGGCTCCTACGAAGAGGTGGACCAGGTCAGTGCTGACCTGCAGCCGCTGTTCACGGAACGTTTTGCCGACAAGGGGCTCCGCTTTGTCGCGATGACCGAAGTCGGCTTCATCTATACCTTCTCCAACCGGGCCCGGACCACCATCGACGACCTGCGCCAGGCCAAGACCTGGACACCGTCCAACGACCCGCTCAGTTCGGCCTTTTTTGAAAGCCTCGGCATCAGCCCGATTTCCCTGAATATCCCCGATGTCTTGTCGTCCCTGCAGACCGGTCTGATCGACACCGCGTTCAATTCGCTCTACGGTTCGATCGTGCTGCAATGGTTCACCAAGGCCCCCTACGTCACCGACCAGCCCTATGGCTATGCCTACGGCGCCTTTATCATGGACGGCGCAGCCTTCGCCCGGCTCTCGCCGGAGCAGCAGGCCATCATCGATACCGCCGCCGCCAACCATTTTCCGGAGCTGATCAGCAAGACCCGGCAGTCCAACGAGGAGTCGCGGGCGGTGCTGGCTCAGCGGGGCGTCAGCTTCGTGCCGACCACGGAGCAGACCGTGGCCACGCTCGAAGAGCACCGCGACCTGACCATCGACAAGCTCGTCGGGCAGGCGTTTTCCGAGGAAATCTTCGCGGCCGTCACCGCCTCGCTGGACCGGCTGCGCAGCGGTGCCGGCAGCAATGACGCCCCCTGAACCACAGACACCCGCCGCCGCCAACCTGCGGGTGGTGCAGCTGCTGATTCGCCTGGAAGAGGTGATCCTCGCAGCGCTGCTGACCATCATCATCGGACTGGCCTGCTACCAGATCTCACTGCGCTGGCTGACCCAGGGCGGGCTGCCCTGGATCGATCCGCTGCTGCGCTATCTCGTGCTGTGGGGCGGCCTGATCGGTGCCGCCCTGGCCACGGCCAGGAACAACCATATCTCGATGGACCTGATCGGCTACCTGCTCGGCAACCGGGCCAGGCAATGGCTCAGCCTGGTGATCAACGTCTTCAGCACCGTGGTTGCCGCCTTTCTCGTCCGGGCGACGCTGCTCTTTATCCGGAGCGAATACGAGTTCGGCGGCTCCGGCCTGCTGGGCCTGCCGACCTGGGCCTGGAACCTGATCTTTCCGCTGGCCTTTACCGCCATCTGCCTGCATTTTCTGCTCAACGCGCTGCAGTCCATCCACAACCTGGTCACCGGAGCATCAAGCACCGATGAGTAAGCTGCTGATTATCTGCTTTGCCCTGATCGGCACGCCGCTGTTCATCGTCATCGCCGCGCTGGCGCTGGTTTCCTTTGCGGCGGTGGATATCGACCCGTCGGTGGTGATCATCGAAATGACCCGGCTCGGCGACACGCCGCTGCTCGTCTCGCTGCCGCTCTTTATCTTCGCCGGCACGCTGCTCTCGGAAAGCGGCGCGCCGGGACGGATCCTGACCGTGTCGCGCTTGCTGCTCGGCTGGCTGCCGGGCGGCCTGGCCGTGGTGTCGCTGATCGTCTGCGCGATTTTCACCGCCTTTACCGGCGCCTCCGGGGTAACCATTTTCGCGCTGGGCGGCCTGCTGCTGCCGGCGTTGATTGCCGATGGCTATCGGGAGCGCTTCTCGCTCGGCCTGATCACCTCTTCCGGCAGCCTCGGCCTGCTCTTCCCGCCGAGTCTGCCGCTGATCCTCTACGGCGTCGTCGCCGAGACGAGGATCGATCACCTCTTCCTGGCCGGCCTGCTGCCCGGCCTGCTCATGCTGGTGCTGCTCTGCGGTTATGCGATCACCTCGGGCGCGGCGATTACGGGCGGCAGCACGGCGATTCCCTGGCGGGAGGCGGGGCGGGTTCTGCGCGAAACGATCTGGGAGTTGCCGCTGCCGGTGATCATCCTGGGCGGGATCTACGGCGGCTTTCTGGTGGTCAGCGAGGCGGCCGCGGTGACGGCGCTCTATGTGCTGATCGTCGAGGTCTTCATCTACCGGGACATCGCACTGGCACGGGTGCCGGCCATCATGGGCCGGTCGATGATGCTGTTCGGCGGCATCATGGTGATCCTGGCCGCGTCGATGGCCTCGACCAATTTCCTGATCGACCAGCAGGTGCCGTCCCGGCTGTTCGCCTTCATCAACACCTATATCGACAACAAATACACGTTTCTGCTGCTGCTCAACATCTTCCTGCTGATCGTCGGCTCGATCCTCGATATCTTCTCGGCGCTGGTCCTGGTCGTGCCGCTGATCCTGCCGATCGCCGCCGGCTACGACATCAGCCCGCTCCACCTGGGCATCATCTTTTTGACCAACCTGCAGATCGGCTATTGCACGCCGCCCGTCGGCCTGAACCTCTTTCTCGCTTCCTATCGCTTCAAACGACCGGTTGTCGAGCTGTACCGGGCCACGCTGCCGTTTCTCGGCCTGCTGCTGATCACCCTGCTGCTGATCACCTATTTCCCCTGGCTCAGCCTGGCCCTGGTCGATCGCCTCGGCTGAGATCAACGCCCGAAGACAATTCGGCCAGGTGATTCTCCTTGGTCCTCAGATAGCCTGCGGCCGCCGCGCGGTTCTGCTCTTTTTCCTCCTCTCGTACCGGCCGTACCGCCGTGGCCGGGCTGCCCATGACCAACGAGCCGGCCGGATAGTGTTTGCCGGGCGGCACCAGACTGCCGGCGGCGACGATCGAATCGTCTTCGATAACGGCGCCGTCGAGCACCACGGCGCCCATGCCGACCAGCACGTTGTCACCGACGGTGCAGCCGTGCAGCACGACGTTGTGGCCGACGGTGACCCCGTCGCCGATGGTCAGGCGGTGGTTGCTCGTGACATGGAGGGTGCAGTTGTCCTGGATATTGGTCCGGCTGCCGATGGTGATCTCGTTGACATCACCCCTGACCACCGAATTATAGAACACCGAACTGTCCCGGCCGATCCCCACCGCGCCGATGACCCGGGCACCGGGAGCGATAAAGACCCCTTCCCCGAGACGCGGCTGTTGTCCCTGATAGCGCATTATCATTGTTTCCCCTGATTTCGGTTACCGTTCATCGCACCGGGCTATCCCGTATCTCCCTTTCCCCGGGCCATTGACTTTGCCAGATACGCTGCCCATTGTAGCAGAAAACCACCAAGGAGCGGATCATGACCCAGCTTTTTTTTCGAACCGGGACCCTGCTGGCCGCGCTGGCCGTCGC
>CAZUJZ010000147.1:8810-9812 GCA_964620665.1 uncultured Desulfofustis sp.
TTCAGGCCCATTGACTTTGCCCGCTACCCTTCCCATTGTAGCAGAAAACCCCCGAGGAGCGATCATGACACAAATTTTTTTTCGAACCGGGGCCCTGTTGGCCGCGCTGGCCGTCGCAATGGGGGCCTACACCGCCCATGGCGGCTCGTTTGATGAAATCCGGTCGCTGTGGCTGGAAAAAGCGGTGCGCTACCAGATGTATCATGCGCTGGCCCTGATCCTGACGGCCCTCGTCTGCGGCCGGACGGAGCCTGCCCCCACCGCGGCGACCCTGGCCGGCTGGTGTTTCATCGGCGGCATCGCGCTGTTTTCGGGCAGCCTGTACGTGATGGCCTTTTCCTCGGTGACCGCCGGCCTGATCACCCCGCTCGGCGGCCTGCTCTTTCTGGCCGGCTGGCTGCTGCTGGCCTGGGCTGGGATCGGCCGCCGGTAAACAGCCGGCGGTCTCTACCTACCCCTTGATCATTGCCGGATCGAGGACGCCGACATAGGGCAGGTTCCGGTATTTCTGGGCGTAATCGAGGCCATAGCCGCAGGCAAATTCATCGGGGATGGTCACGCCGCAAAAATCGATCGGCACCTCGACCAACCGCCGCGACGGCTTGCTCAGAAAGGTGCAGATCTTCAGCGACCGCGGCCGGCGATGGCGGATCAGGCCGATCACCTTGTTGAAGGTGTGGCCGGTATCGATGATATCCTCGACCATCAGCACGTCCCTGCCCTCGATGGACTGGTCGAGGTCCAGCACCACCTTGACGTTGCCGCTGCTGACCGTTCCCGCCCCATAACTGGAGACCGTCATGAAATCGACGACCATCGGCAGCTTGATCTGCCGGACCAGGTCGGCCATGAACACGAACGATCCCCGCAGCAACCCGATAACGACCAGGTCGAGCTGCTCGACGGATTGATAGGCCGCGGTAATCTCCCGACCAAGACGTGCCACCACGGCCTCTATTTCCTGCTCGGAAATCAAGACCCGCTCTATCCCGCGCTCCATGC